>NZ_JBSFTE010000013.1:0-198941 GCF_053590565.1 Micromonospora sp. NPDC003197
TGGTCGCAGAACCAGATACCGGAGACCTCTTCAGTTGTCGATCACCGCCACGCCGTGACCTTGATCAAACCCACCACTTCTGAAACACGCCTTAGCGCGCTAGGAAGGCAATCGGTACGACGCTGCTCGTGGCCAGTCGACGAGTGGGCACGACGGTTCGCCCGCAGCCTGGCACCCGAGTTCCGTACGTGCGGCTCGCCAGGCGTGGTACGCGGCGTAGATTCGGGCGAGTCCGTTGCGTTCGTCGGTGAGTTCGAGGAACTCGTCAAGCAGGCGGAAGAGGGTCTGTTTCGCTCTCGCATCGATGTCGGGGGGCAGTTCCGCGGGCGGCAGTTCCGCAGCGGCGGCCAGGCGTAGGACCAGGGCCCACCAGGTGAGGTTGTCTCCGCCGCCGACCTGGGCTACCAGCCATTCCCGGAAGCCGGCGAGTAGCCGGTGAGCGTTGCCCTGATCGCAGCCTTCGATGTAGGCGACCGTGGTCGGGAAGTCGTCCCGCATCAGGTACATACGTGGGCGCTGTGCCACGTTGGCGAACAGCTCGCGGTAGTTCGTGACCGTCACCGGCATGCTCATGATCCTTCCACGTGCTGATCTGTCGCACGAGGGCCGCGATTTGCCGATCCGATTTCATCCGGCGCTGCGTAGAGCGCGGGCTGCGAACGCAGAAGGCAGGGAAAGCAACAACCTCCCGCCACTCTCAACGTATATCGCACTGGGGGTCTTGCGGCAAGACCCGGGTGGTATTGCAGAATTCTCCGGCCAAAGCCAGGACCTGCGGAAATCATGGGGGGATTCATGTTCGACGTGATCATCGCTGGGGGCGGACCGACCGGCTTGATGCTGGCCAGTGAGTTGCGGCTGCACGGCGTACCCGTGCTCGTGCTGGAACGGGACACCGCGCCGACCGGGCACGTTCGCGCGCTCGGCCTGCACGTACGCAGCATCGAGCTGATGGACCAGCGGGGCCTGCTGGAGCGGTTCCTTGCGCATGGACAGCAGCACGCGGTCGGCGGCATCTTCGCCGCTATCGAAAAGCCGTGGCCGGACCGGCTGGACACCGCACACTCGTACATTCTCGGCATCCCGCAGCCGGTCACCGAGCGTCTGCTGGTCGAGCGGGCAACGGAACTCGGCGTCGAAATCCGGCGCGGCTGCGAACTGGTCGGGCTGAGCCAGGACGACCAAGGGGTAACCGTCGAGTTGGCCGACGGCACGCAACTGCGCTCGCGTTACCTGGTCGGCTGCGACGGCGGCCGCAGCACCGTACGCAAGCTGCTCGGTGTCGGCTTCCCCGGCGAGCCCAGCAGGGTGGAGACGCTGCTGGGCGAGATGGAGGTGACGGCGCCGCCGGAGACGGTGGCGGCCGTAATGGCCGAAGTCCGTAAAACCCAGAAGCGGTTTGGTGTCGGGCCCGTTGGGGGCGGGGTGTACCGGGTTGTCGTGCCCGCCGAGGGGGTGGCCGAGGACCGTACTGTCCCGCCGACCCTGGGGGAGTTCAAGCAGCAACTGCGGGTGTACGCCGGCACCGATTTCGGTGTGCACTCACCGCGCTGGCTGTCCCGCTTCGGCGACGCCACTCGGCTGGCCGAGCGCTACCGGACCGGTCGGGTGCTGCTGGCCGGCGACGCGGCGCACATCCACCCGCCGACCGGCGGTCAGGGGCTCAACCTGGGGCTCCAGGACGCGGTGAACCTCGGCTGGAAACTGGCCGCCGAGGTCGCCGGCTGGGCACCGGAAGGCCTGCTGGACAGTTACCACACCGAACGGCATCCGGTGGCAGCCGACGTGCTGGACAACACCCGGGCACAGATTGAGCTGCTGTCCCTCGAACCGGGAGCTCAGGCGGTGCGCCGATTGGTGTCGGAGCTGATGGACTTCGAGGAGGTCAACCGGTACCTGATCGAGAAGATCACCGCGATCGGGGTCCGGTATGACTTCGGCGAGGGGCATGAACTGCTCGGCCGGCGAATGCGGGACGTACGGCTCAAGCGGGGACGTCTCTACGAGCTGACCCACGGCGGCCGGGGACTGCTGCTCGACCAGACCGGCCAGCTATCGGTGGCCGGCTGGGCGGATCGGGTCGACCACGTTGTCGACGTCAGCGAGGAGTTGGACGTGCCCGCCGTACTGCTGCGGCCGGACGGGCACGTCGCGTGGGCCGGCGACGACCAGCAGGAGTTGCGCCGCCAACTGCCCCGGTGGTTCGGTGCCGCCGACAAGGAAACTGCTAAGGGGTGATCGTCAGCTCTTTGATCAACTCGTTGGTGAGCGTGAACCGGTAGCGCAGGTCGACCGTTCCGCCGGGGAAGTTCCCTTCGAGATGCTGGACCACCTCGAAGTGCCCATCGTCGACCCGAGTGGCGGCGATGGGCTCGGTCGTGTAGTCGTACTCGCTGGCTGCGCCGTCCAGCCAGGCCCGGATCTCGTCCCGGCCACGATAGGTACGACCGTCGTCGGTCACGACGGCATCGGTGGCGTAACTCGCGATCGCGCTATCGGTATCGCGCTTCTCGTGCGCGACGAGATAGGCAGTGATCAGGTCGGGCAGATCCGCCAGCGGGATCCTGGTGCCGGTACTCCAGTCAACGGTGTTCATCCGTCCACGGTCAGGTCTCTCCTGGGGAGAGGGTCAAGGAGGCAGACTGTCCGGATGCGTACGGGATTGACCATCGGGGAGTTCGCCACGCTCAGCCACCTGAGCGTACGGACCCTGCGCCGCTACCACGAGGCCAAGCTGTTGGCGCCCGCCACGGTCGACCCGCACACGAGCTACCGCTACTACCTGCCCGAACAGATCCCCACCGCGCAGGTCATCCACCGGCTCCGGCAGCTCGGCGTACCCCTGGCCGAGGTCCGGTCCATCCTCGCCACCGACGATCCACAGCAGCGTGCCGACGTGATCACCGGCCATCTGGGGCGACTTGAGGATGAACTCGACCGGACCCGGGCCGCCATCGTGTCGCTGCGCCAGCTGCTGCGCCCCGATCCGGCGGCGCTTCAGGTCGAGCTGTGTTCCGTCCCCACCCGTACCGTCGTCGCGATCAGCGACCATGTCGCGCTCGCCGACTCGGTCGACTGGTACGACACCGCGATGGCGGAGCTAGACGCCGCCTTCCCGCCCGCCGAACACACCGGACCACCCGGCGGCCGGTACGCCAACGAGCTGTTCACCGAAGGCGCGGGCGCGATGACGGTCTTCCGGCCGGTACGGCAACCACGCGCGTCCGGGCGGATCGAGGTTGTCGAGTTGCCGGCGGTCGACCTGGCCGTCGCCGTCCACCCGGGGCCGCACGACGACATCGACGTCACGTACGGCCGCCTGGGTGCCTGGGTGGTCACGCACGCCCTGGGCGTTGCCGGGCCGATCCACGAGACCTACCGCGTCGGCCCCCGCGACACCAAAGCCTCCGACCAGTGGCGTACGGAGATCGGCTGGCCGGTCTTCCGACTCACTCCCGGCTGACTCTTTGCGCGCCTCAATTGGTGCGCGGTGGAAGGCCAAGGGCTGTCGTTCGTTCCCGAGCCCTCGGATCTTCCGATGCGGTACGGCACGATGGTCCGGTGAATGGCAGCAAGCCTGGTCGCATTGTTCTGATAGACGATCTGCGCTCCTTTGTGGATGGCCGTAATGCCGAGGTGGCCCGGAGCAGCGCCGCAGGGGTGGCCCTCCTGGTACGCCTTCGCGACGAGCGGCTGGACGAGCTGTGGCTCGACCACGACCTCGGCGGAGACGACACGATCGGGCCAGTCATCGAAGTGCTGGAGCGCACGGCCTTCGAAGGGCACCCGTTCGACATCGGTATCGTCCATGTCCACTCCGCAAACCCAGTCGGTGCCGGCAAGATGGCCCAAGCGCTGCGACGTTGGGGATATCGCGTACGGATCGAGTCTGGTTCTGCTGCGGTGGGCTACCTGGCGGATCAATCAAGTTTGCGCCCCGTGCGAGACGTATGAGCGCGGGATGGGCTTGTCCTACGTGCCTCCGGCCCATCGGAGACACGTAAACACCGGCAATCTCCCGGCTACCTCATGGTCCGACTTGGGGTTCAGGTCGGCGGGGTGCGGTCAGGTCCCGCACAGACAGCGCGAGAGCTGCATTGGAAAGGGAGGAGTGATGCTGTCGGCAGACATGAGGCCGACCGTTCATGTTTCAGTTCTTCAGATCGTCCATGTCCGCGAACCAGGGTTCTCGCGAAGCCCATGCGAGCAAGGTTCTGACCTCGTGTTTGTCCCAGTTCGTCAGTACTTCGCGGAGCCTCTGTCGGATGGCAGGGTCGCGCTGGGAATAGCCGACTGCCGCAGCGGCCATCCAGGCGAGCGTTGCGGCACCAACCCATCTGCTGCGCTGAAAGCTGGGATTTGCTGCCCATTCCAGAAGGTCGTCCGCCAGCCCTGGATTCTCCACGGCCCGCCGGCCGACTTCGAGAATTGCGCGTCCACGCAACACTACTGAACCATTTGGATCACTAGCAAGTTTCTGTAGATCCTCCGTTGCCTTAGCTGCAAACTCGCTATCCCGTTCAAACATTTCGACCCCTTATGGTGCTCCGTAAATTTCATTCTTGCGGTCGCGCATGAGTTGAAGTAGTTCCTCCGCGAGGTCATCGCGGCCGATTTCCCGAGCATAGTTGACCTCGAGCATGTATGCGCGTTCCTCCGAAGCCCATAGGAAGTCTCGGTCATATACGCCTTCGAAGCCACGCCAGCCTGCAGCTAGATCGTCTCTAATATGGCTGAGTTCATGACGTATTGCGGAAATTGAGGAGTCAGGGTCGATGACAAGCTGCCCCGGGCTGCCGCGGCGGGTGCCCGGTGTATAGAAGATACCCCCGTCACGGTGAATAATCTCGACACCGTACGATCGTGCCTCGGCCTCTAAGGCTTGCCACTCTGCAGGATGAGTGTCACGCCCTGCGCCCAGTTCCCGCATTGGATCTCCGCTCGAATAATAAGCGGTTCCATGCGGTGGCTCGGTGCCAGGGGTGGAGGCAGAATTCACCGAATCGACACTTGGTCCGGTCGGATCGAGGTCTGATAGCTTTCCGGGTACGACGGGCTCCGTATTGCTGACCTGAGGAGTCGTCTGGGTGCTTGCCAGCGCAGGTCCGTCCAGCCCGACGCCGGGAACGGTTAGATCGTCGGTGGGTGGCCGACCGACTGGGGCCCGCTGTGTCGGAATACCTGCTGTATCGGGTTGCCGTCGCAGGTTTCGTAGCACTTCATTGAGTGACTTTATGAGGTTGTCGAGGTTGCGGAGCATCGGCATGAGATTGCCGATGCTGGCAATTAGGCCGTTGATGACCCTTGCGACCTTGGCGGCCCATTTAGCTACCAGCGCCGATACCTGAGAGACGACCAAGGGGGTGCCCGCCCCTAAGGTGACTCCGACCTCTGCTGTCCACTCCCATAGTCGTACGGCAAGGATCGACACGAATTCTGCGATCAAGTCCCGCACGAGTTCGCGGACGGTTGCGACGAGAAAGCCCGCACCTCTGACTATGTTGCCGATTGCATGTGCTGCCTCGCCAATCGATTGCAGTGACTGCGCTATATTGCGGGAATGGGTTAGATATGCCTCGCTGGTATGGCCAATCCAGCCGCTCAACTCAATTCGTGTCGCTGTAGCTAAAGTGGCCGCTTGTCCTGTCACATGTTTCGCGACATTATGCCAGGTCTGCGCATATGCGGTGATCTGGTCTGGGTCGCCGGCCAGCCAATCGAGGGCATCCGACAGCGGTTTCACGTGCTCGATAAGCCAGGCGACTCCCCAGGAAACCAGGGAGCCTAGTGGATCGGTGCAGAATGCGAGTGCCTCCATGGAGGTGACCAGCCCGCCGATGCTGGCGTCGATCCAGGTGCCTGACTCGAATCCGGATACCAGAGCGGAGATGCCATCGGCAAGGCCTATGCCGCTGTACCAGTCCGTGGAGTCCTGGCGGGCTGCGATCAATGAGTTGGCGTCTGTCTGCCCATTCAAGGTCGACTACCGTGGCTGAATGCCCTCGCTACTTCGGTATCGGTGTCGCCGTAGTGCCCAGCAGCTGACCGCAGCGCATCTGCGGTACTGTTCAACGCGTCAACGGCGGCCACCAATGTATTCAGGGCTTGTCCTTGAATTGGCTCCAGGAATCCTGCGAGTGCTTGACAGATCGGCAATCTGCCGTAGGCGTCCCGCCCCATCTGCACGTGCGCCGCTGCGGATCGAGCTATCTGAACCTCTTGAGCCACGGTGTCGACCGACCCGGCGTGGCGTAGGAGCGCCCCCTGGTCTACCTCAAAACCCTTGGTCATACCCGTCCTCCAGCAGCGGAATCGCGGCGTGTAAGTGGCCCGCCATCATCAGCCTGTTGTACGGGGAACCTACGGGCGAAACCATCGACCACAGCCCTGCCGGTCGCTGTGTCTGCCCCTACCGTCTTATCCGCCATCTGCCCCACTTGAGCGGTAAGCAGACCCTGAGCGCGACGCATTACAATCAGAATTTCGTCAGATATCTCCTGGGGCGTCCACTGCAACACCCGCTCATCCAGGCGAATATCGACAAGCATGCCGGAGCCAGCTACCTTGACGCGTACCGCCCCATCGGCACCCGATGACTCGGCGGTTATCGCCGCGACTCCGTCTGCCAAAGCCTTGGCCTGCTCCGCGCGTTGCGATACCGACGCGACCCAATGCTCAGTCCACTGCTCTGTCGCCTCCAGGTGCTCTCCAAACCCGGGCCCTAGCATGATCAATCCTCTCGACTGGGATACTTTATCGGCTCTTCGAATCCGAGTGGGTTCCATGTCGTCTGGGAGATCCAGGATTCGCAGCTCGTGGATCATCCGAGCGTCTGGTTCGAATGTCCAGGTGAAGAGCTGCGAGCATGGCCAACGATACGACCCATCGAGATGGACCTCGCTTATCCACCGTCGGCTCGCCGGAGGCGGAGGAGCACGTCAGCGACCTCCTGGGTCTCCTCGTGATCCGGTCCGTAGACCAGGCACAGGTCCTCATGCAGCGGTATCAGCTCGGCCGCTGCCTGTTCGAGATCGCCCTCGGCGAGTAGGAGTATGCCGATGTCGCGACGCAGTTCCAGGGCCTCGGTGGATACGTCGCTCTCGGCGGCGCGGACATGGTCGAGGACCTGCCGGAACTGGCGCAGGGCAACGGTGACCTGCCCCAGCTCCGCCCGGCAGTGGGCCGCCTGCCGAAGGCAGGAGAGCGCATCGGCGCAGGTCGGCCCGCTGGTACGGGCGAAGGCCGAATACAGGGCGTCGAACTCGGGCAGAGCCTGCCGGAAGTCGCCCCCGACGACGAGGATGGCCGCCCGGCGCTTGCGAAGGGTCAGTACGCGAGGGCTCTCGACACCGAGGGCGGCTGCCACCGGTGTGATGACCTGCTGAAGTGCCTCTGCGGCCTGGGCGTAGCGTTCCTCGGCCAGCAGGTCGTTGGAGTGCGACAACGCATCGCTGATCGCGCCTCGGAGATCCGTGGTCGGCACCCCGTCTGACGAGGACGGCAGGGTCGGGACCGGGCGGGCACGCAAGTGTGGCTCGGCCGCCGGGCGCTGCTTGGGCGCGTTGGGGCGGCGGTAGAGCAGGGTCGGATCGGGTACGACAGTGGAAGACGACGACGCTGGGGCCGCCGCGCCCGGCAACGGGAGGTACGGCAACAGGCGCTCGTAGACGTCGTACGCGTCCTCGGGCCGGTGCTCTGGGATTTTGGCGGTGAGCTGGAGTACCAGATCTTCGAGGGCTTCGGGGACATCAGCGCGCAGTTTGCGCAGCGGTACGGGCGGTTCGTTGACGTGCTGCCGCATCAGCTCGAATTCGCCGACGCCGTCGAACAGCGGCTTGCCAACGAGAAGTTCGTGCAGCAGGCAGCCGAGGGCATACAGGTCGCTCTGTGGGGTGATCTTGGCGCCGCGGATCTGCTCGGGTGACATGTACCGGTGTGTGCCGAGCACCTGTCCGGTGACAGTGAGCCGGGTGGCGTCGGTACGCAGCAGGGCGGCGACACCGAAGTCGAGCACCTTCACCGCACCCGCTTCGGTGACCAGCACATTGTCGGGCTTGAGGTCGCGGTGCACCACGGGGATGGCGTGCGCGTGGGAGAGCACCGTGCAGATCTGGGCGGCGACTGCGGCGGCCCACGAGACGGGTAGCGGCTGACCCGCCCGGAGGTACGCCCGTAGGGACGTGCCGGGTACGTACTCCATGACCAGATAGACCCGGTCGTACGACTGGTCGAGCACCGCGTCGTACACCTGCGGCACGCCATGGTGCTGGATGCGGGCGGTGATTCGCGCTTCCCGGCGGAATCGTTTGGCGAATTCCTCAGCCTCCTCGGCGGAGGAGATGACGTCGGTGCGGATTAGTTTGACGGCGACTTCACGGTCGAGCACCGCGTCGTAGCCCCGCCACACCTGCCCCATCCCACCGGAGCCCAGCTGCTCCACCAGCTCGTACCGGCCAGCGATCGGCTCGGTCCGCACTGCCACCCCCTAACGTAACGACCACACTGTCAGGCCACGTCGTCGATGACGCCTTCCTGCTGGCGGATCATCCGCCAGGCGGCGCTGCGGGCGCTGCGGTTGAGCGAGCTGCGGAAGTCCCGGTCGGGCCCGAAGTATTTACGACCGAGGTCGGCGACGGTGTCGAAGTGATCCATCATCTTCTCCTCAAACACCGGCTCGAAGACGTGCCCGAAGTTTTCCTCGTCATCATTGGCGACGGCGGCGAGGCGTACCTTCTGGTCAGCAACGGCCTCGCTGAACGGCTTGATCACGTCGTCGTCGGTGAAGCTGGTGCCGAACCGATCGTTGAACCGCGCAATCAGCTCGGAGAGCAGGGACTTCTCCGGGTCCTTCACCCCGCCGGTACCGTCGCCGAAGCCTTTCATTTCGGCCGGGCCTTCCGGGTTGAGGCTGACGTCGTGTTCGCCGGTCTTCTCCACCCGTAGGTGGCTGAGGTCGACCTCGCCGATGTCGACACCGCCGTCGCTGAGCCGGGGCAGCTTGTTGAGCAGGTGCCGACCGTAGAGGTAGAGCCGTTCGAGTTCCGCGTCGGTGTAGGGCACGATCTGGGCGAGGAAGCCGTACTTGCGGACGTAGTCGGTGAGGTCGGCCCGGAACTCCTCGGCGGCCTCTTGATCCTCCTCGTCTTCGCCGTGCAGCAGTGCGGCGAAGCGTGCGACGGCCGGCGCGAGGTGCCGGTACAGCTCGGCGTGCAGCTTCGCCCACGTCGCCGCGCTGCCGGCGGCCTGCTCCTCGGCCGCCAGGTACGCCTCGACGAATGTCTGCATCTCCGCGTCGACCAGCAATGACCGGGACATGACTCGGCTCTGCGCGGTGTAGAGCAGGTTTGGGTCCGAGGGGAGGGTTTCGGCCTCCTCAAAGTACGGCCGGAACGCCTCTTTGACCTTCTCGGCGTCGTTGACGAAGTCCAGCACCGCCAGGTCGCTCTGGCTCTTCCGTTCGGCGGTGCGGTTCAGCCGGGACAGGGTCTGCACGGCGGCGACCCCGGTCAGCGTCTTGTTGACGTACATGGTGGTGAGCAACGGCTGGTCGAAGCCGGTCTGGTATTTCTCCGCGACCACCAGGATGCGGTATTCGCGCTGCCCGGCGGCGGTGCCGGCGCGGGCGCTGCGGTCATCGGCCCGGGTATAGGCGAATTTCTTCGGTAGCTCGGACTCCGACAGCCCGCCGTTCTCCTTCGACTCGGTGACCTCCTCGCCGTCGTAGGTGAGGGTGCCGGAGAACGCCACCAGCACACCCGGGTTCGGATAGCCACGGTCACCCAGGTACCGCTTGATCGCCCGGGACATCTGTACGGCCTGCGGCCGACCCGAGGTGACCACCATCGCCTTGGCCCGGCCGCCGAGCCGCCCGGCGGTGTGTGCCCGGAAGTGCTCGACGACGATCTGGGCGTGCTGCGCCACCGTGGAGTCATGGGTCAGCGCGTAGCGAGCGAGCTCCTTGTTGGCCTTGGCGGAGTCGACCTCGCGCTCGTCCGGGTTTTCGTTGACGAGCTTCCAGTAGGTGTCGTAGGTGACGTAGTTTCGCAGCGGGTCGAGGATGAAGCCCTCCTCGATCGCCTGCCGCATCGAGTACGTGTGGAACGGGTGGTATTTGCCGTCCTCGCCGAGCGTGCCGAAAAGTTCGAGGGTCTTGTGCTTCGGTGTGGCGGTGAAGGCAAAGTAGGAAAGGTTGCCGCTGCGCCCGCGCCGCTGGGCGCTCGCGGTGAGCCTCCCGTCATTGGCGCTGGCCTCGTTCGGGCCGTCGGTGCTGGTCGCCCCGGCGTCTGCGCTGGTCGCCCCGGCCTCGTCGGAGTCGGCGTCGAGGCCGAGGTCGCGCAGCACCCGCCGGACATCGGTGGCCGCCTCACCGGCCTGCGACGAGTGCGCCTCGTCCACGATGATGGCGAACCGGCTGCCCCGGATCTCGGTTGGGTTGCGCTTGAGATAGTCGACCAGGGCCGGAAAGGTGTGCAGGGTGACCGTGACGATCTTGCCGGTCTCCTGGGAGAGCGCCTTGGCGAGCTGCTCCGACTTGGCCCCATGACTTTCTTTGATATTCATGACGAGGCCGGCTGTCTGCTCGAAGCTGCCGACGGTGTTCCGCAGCTGGGCGTCGAGGTTCCGCCGGTCGGTGATGATGAGAATTTTGTCGAAGACCGGGCTGCCTGGCCTGGTCCCGGCGGCGAGGGCGTCCGGGTCGAGCTCCGCTGGGTCGTTCGGGGTGTGCAGCGACGACAGCCGGTGGGCGAGCCAGGCGATGGTGTTCGACTTGCCGGAGCCGGCCGAGGCCATCAACAGGTAGTTGTGCCCAGCCCCGTGGTAGGCGGCGTGGGCGGTCAGCTTCTGCACCGCATGCCACTGGTGGTAGCGGGGGAAGATCAAAACCTTTCGGGTAGGACCGTCTGCGCCCTTTTCCTGGTGCCGGTGGATGAAGCGTTCCAGCAGGTCGAGCCAGTTGTCTGGCTGCCAGATCTCTTCCCACAGATAGGAGGTGGCGTACGTGCCGTACGCCGTGGCGGGCGGGTTGCCCTTGCCACCCGGTCGGCCCGGCCCGGCGCTGCCGGTGTTGAACGGCAGGAACCGAGTTTTTGCACCCCGGAGCTGGGTGGTGACGAAGACCAGCTCCGGGTCGACGGCGAAGTTCGCGACGACCCGCCGCGAGAAGATCAGCTCGGTCGGGTCGCGCTCGCTTCGGTACTGCTCCTTGGCGTGCTCGACGCCGGAGCCGGTGAGCGGGTTCTTCAGCTCGGCGGTGGCGACCGGGATGCCGTTGAGAAAGAGCGTCAGGTCGAGCCGGTTGCCCCGGTCGGCCTGCTTGGTCGCGTACGCCAACTCCCGGACCACGGTGAGCCGGTTCTGGCGATAGTCGTCCAGAATCGCGTCGGACTCCACGAAGGACGGCTTGAAGTAGGCGAGCCGGATCCGTAACCCGTGGTCCTTGACGCCCTTGCGGAGTACGTCAAGCAGCCCGTCGGTCGAAATCGCTTGGTCGAGCCGCTTGACGAATCCGCGCTGTGCCTCGTTGGGGTCACCGCCGTAGTAGGTGACCAGGTCGTCCCACGCCTCGGCCTGGGTCGCCCCGATGAAGGTGAAGAGCTGGTGCGTGTCGAGCCCCAGCTCGGGCCGGTAGTCGGCCGGGTTCCCTTCCGACCAGCCGTTGGCGAGCATCGCCGCGACGATCGCATCACCGAAAGCTGACTCATGATGAATGGGACTCATAGGATCTCCTTCAAGACGGCTTGACCAGGTGCAGGCGTCACAAGCCGTCTAGGCGTCGCCCTCGTCAGCGTCGGTGAGGGACACCATGGCCTCCTTAGCCAGCGTCCAAAGCGAACCTTCCCCCGCGACGTACCACCGCGAGGGCCCTTGGGCAGCAACGGGTGCCTTGCTCCAACCCGCCATCCGCCACATCTGCTGCACCAAGCCAGAAGGGGAGTAGCGTTTTCCGTCCGCAGCCCACAAGATCGGCCGTACTCGCTGGTTGACCCAGGTGGCGGCACTGCGGTTAGGGTCCTCCGCGAGCCATTCGGCCATCGCCACCCGCTCGGTCTGTCCGGTCGCCTTGTAGGTCAGCGGCGTGCCATCAGCCAGCCGCTTCGCGTCGATCAGCGTCGGAACGGCATTGGGTCTACGCTGCCTCGGGACCCTCTTTGCCGGACGATATTCCTGAGGCAGATCGGGCACGGGGACATCGCGTTTCAGGTCTGCCAACACTAGTCCAACCAGTAAGCGGCAGTGGTCGGGGTCTGCAAGCGTGCTGGAGACGATTGAGTTCTGGTTGAACTCGGCGTCCACGTGATAAACGAGCCATGCGGTGACGCGTTCGACTGCGTCTGGTACCTGCGCGAGAATTTCTTCCCAGTTGGCCTCGGGGTCGTCGATACCGTCGAGGTCCAGGTGCTGAAAGACGATATGAGCGATGAGCAGCTTTCCGCGGTCCGCGATCGCCTCAGCTCGCGCTTGACGATTCTTCGCAGTGTTATGCAACGTGGCATAAATTTCCCGGAGGATGCAGACGCTGCGCCAGACCTGGTAAGCCGACGGCGGGTCTTCCGCGTTGAACAACAGGTTGTAGGCCCCCTGCGGGCCCTCTTCCCACAGAAGGTCCACCCCGCGTTTGGCGCGGACCGCCAGATCAGAATTGCGGTGTGCACAGGCGAGTGCGATGGCTGCGCTCTCCACTGAGCATCCGTCTTCGAGCTGAGGCTCCGGCTCTCCGCGTTTCACTGCATATGTCTTCTGTAGCGAAAGCGTGAAATCTTCCTTGATAGCTGCCTGCACGCGATCGAGCGCGACGAAGTCTCGCCGCTCGACTCGGTTTTGCGTATTTGTGGCCGTGGTCACTGCTTCGGCGAATCCTGGGGGGCAGTTCTTCAGAGAGATGACCCGGACCGTCACCTGCCCGTCGGTGACGGTGTCGCCGTCTTTCTGGTATGCCCGGTGTATTGCATGGACAGTCTGCGCGCCGTTGACGACGCTGGCACCGTCCAACTTCAGCGCGACTGGTGATCGTGTGGCGCGGCTGAAATAGTCGGGTACTAGTTCATTGCACAGAACGGTGATCCCGTTGTTGAAGAACCAAAAATTGTGTGGCTCTGCGGTAAGTGTTTCGATCAGGCCCTGGTTGACCTGTGTGATGCCGAGTGGCTTGCGGATGTTGCGGTCGAACAAGCGATCCTCGTGGGTGGCATACCACTCGGCGATCTCGGCTGCCGAGACGATTCCCTGAAACGCCTCGTAGGGTTCGGTGATCCGAATCCAGTCCTGCATCTTGGCGGTAAGCTCAATCGGAGGTTCCGCAAAGTCGTTGCGCACCACCTCCCAAACATCTCGCGCCAGATAGATGCGTTGGTCGAGCATGTTGCCCAGTTGGTTGAATTCGTCCTGCGCGTCGACAAGCCGTCTTACGACCTCGTCCGACAAGGCGTCGGTCCGCATGACCGCAGGCACCAGCGTGATCTTCGATCCGCGATTACTCAGAACTGCGGCGACCTGGTCCGCGAGGTTCTGGAACCGGATATTGAATCGATCAAAACGCCGAGAGTCGATGTGGCGAAGTCCATCTATGAACTTGAGTGCTTCGGCGACGCCGAAGCCCGCTCGGCCGTTGTCGCTCCACTTCGACTGAATCAACCACAGGTGTGACGCGCTTTTGTCGGTGGCCACCGCGTCAATGCCGATATCGTCTCGGCCGTCGATGACCGCCTCGGCGGCGGCCGCAGAATCGCAGCCGGTCAGATCCCGTACCACCAGAGCGGCCAGGGCTCTCGATAGGAATGCCTGCTCACGCTCGTTGCCCGACTTGTTGCCGAGATCCGTGAGGTCGATCAGGTCCTCGAATTCTCGTTTGAGCGCACTCCGTACCTGTCGAATCTGCGTCTTCGGTGCTGTGTCATGCTGCTCTGCCGCGCTCGGCATCGCGTTCTTTCCGCTCACCCGACTACCTAACTGCTGACCTTTGGCCGTGTTGGCGCAAGTTGCTGTGGACGGTTTGGGCGAGGCTGGTCGCCGCATGGTGGCGTGCCTCGATCCGCGGGACGAATCTGATCTTGACGCCCGTGAGCACCTATCGTAGCCGGCTGAGCGACGCGCGGAAACCGTCCGAAGTGGTTGGCTGCCGATACCTGCGGTTGACCAGCATCAACCTAGTACGACATTTGTCGGAGATCATCGGCCACACTGCGGGCAGTGGCCCGGGTCGCCCGTTCGGCCGCCCTTTGCAGACGACTTTGATGGCGGGCGGGAAAGCCAGACGGATCGGTTCTCGCAGGCGGGAACCTGTGAGCTATCCGGGCACGACGTCGTCGACGGCGGGCTGTCCCTCAACGAGAGCCTTGATCGTTTCGATCTTCTCTGGTTTGACGGTGTGCAGGAAGAACGCTGCGGCGATCCAGTTCTGTGAGGACCCGGATGCTGTCACGGGGACAGCTTCGTCGAAGGACACAGACATGGTTACAGCGCTTTCGACAAGGATCTCCTTGATCGCGGCGGCCTGCGCGTCGGTGTGATCCTGCTGTTGGCACGCCGGATTCGGCGACTGGGCGCTGCAGAGCCGGATGACGAACACAGTGGACTGTTGGTTGTCGCTGCTGCTGACGCGCTGCCAAGTCAGGAACGCCCCAGCGGCGGTGGCGGCAATCAGCACCACGCATACGGCGACCGCCGCAGCGATCACTTTCCCCCGAACACCTGGGCGACGCGGCGGTGCGGACGGTGGCCCGTACGGCTGCTGGCCGTGGTCGTGCGGTGCCTGCGGCTGGGATGTGTCCATCGGCTCACGATAATTGCCAGGGATCCGCGAGTTGCTCGGCCTCGGCCACGAACTCATCGAGCTCTGTTGGGGTCAGGTGCGTCCGGGGAAGTAGGTGACCGAGGACGAAGATCTCGAGACTGAGCATGTCTGCGGCAGCAATGGGGTCGGCGAGCTCCGGCTCGCCGAGGGCGGCCCGGATCAGATGCTCCATTTCGAGAGCTGGCAGGCAGTCGAGTTCCTGGTACGACGCCCGGGTCATCGACACGAAGGCGGCCACATCGGTTGGGGCGGCGTTGGGTCTGAAGTGCTCGTTGACCGCGAGCGCGAACGCGGCACCGATGAATTGCAGGCCGCCTGTCCAACCGTCATGGCCGAGCTGCATCGCGAAGACGTCCGCGGCGTCCCAGTCAGCGCTGGCCAGCGCCCGAACCAGGCCTCTCAGCGCGGTTAGGTTCATCGGCGGGCCAGGCCGATGGTGGTGGCGAGGCGGGTTACGTCGGCCGAGGTGCTGCCAGTGCGGAGCACGGCGGTGAGTGCGGTGCGGGCGGCGGGGCGGATGCGCGTCTCAGCAGGGGCGATGCGGTCGGCGGTGACGAGGGCGCGACCGGCGGCGCGGGGGTTGCCGAGGTCGAGGTGGGCGTGGGTGATGTCGATGAGGTGGGCGGCTCGGTGTTCGGCGGGGAGTCGGGGCCAGGTGTTGCTGCTGGTGGCGTACTGGTGGGTGGTGATGGCTTGTTGGTTGTCGCCGAGGTCGGCGGCGATGAGGGCGCGGGCGAGGTCGACCACGATCGACCCGAACCAGATGCCGCCGCTGTCGAGGTCAGGGTGACTGTCGTGGGTGTCGGCGAGGCGGGCCGCGCGGTCGGCGAGGTGGCGTGCGGTGGTGGTGTCGCGGTAGGTGGCGGCGGATAGGGCGGCCTCGATCAGCAGGGTTCCGGTGAGGGCCAGGTCGTCCGGCGCGGGCTGGTGGGACGGCGGCGGGGTGAGCTGACGTACGGCGGTGATGGCGGCGGCCATTGCCAGCCGGCCTCGGTTGAGAGCGCGCAGCGCCTGGGCCAGGGAAACCGTGGCGATGGCGGTGTGTCGTGGATTGCCGGCGGCGGTGGCCATGGCGCGGTCGGCGGCGAGCCAGGCCAGATGCGGTTCGCCGAGTTTCACCAGCTCCTGCGCGGTGATCCGGTAGACCTGCACCTGTAGTTCGCGGGTGTGTTGCGGGCCGGTGGTGGCGCGGATGTTGGTGAGTAGGTCGGGCAGCATGCGGAGTACCTGGGTGTGGTCGGCGTGCTGGTATGCGGTCCAGGCGTACTCGAGTTGGGCCGCGACCGACGACGGCGGCTGGCGGTTGTTGGCCCCGGGGCCGGGGGAGTCGTAGCAGGCCAAGGCGACCCGTACGCGTTCCACGGCCCCGGCGACGTCCTCGATCGGCGGGGTGCGTTGTCGAGTCTTGTGGGTGAGTAGGACCTCTGGGCTGACGCCGAGCGCCTCGGCGACCGACTCGATGACAGAGAGCCGATCGAGGCGTCGCTCGCCGCGTTCGACCTTGCCAACCCAGCTTTCCGACTTGCCGAGCCGGTTGGCGAGAACCTGTTGGCTGATTCCGCGTCGGGCTCGGAGTTGGGCCATTCGTCGGCCGATGGGTGGGATCCCGCTGGGCTGCTGCCGGCCCGGTCCGGTCATCGGTCCTCCGTACGGCGCAGGGTTTCGGTGGATGCGCCGCAGCGGGGGCACCACCGTGACTTGACTTTGAAGGCGAAGAGGCCGAGCAGGAATCCGGGCCCGAGTCCGCCAAGCACGATGCGCAGGATCTCGTCAATTACGAGTGTGTTCATTGCTGGTTGCCTCCGACGAGTCGGCGGAGGGCTTCGCGGAGTACGCGGACCTGGATGCAGGGTGGGTGGTATTCGCTGGTGGGCCAGGTGCATTCGGGGGCGTGGCCGGTGACCCAGACGGAGACGCTGGTGGCGGATGCGGTGTCGGTGTGGACTTTGGCGACGATCAGGGCGATGTCGCGGTCGACTTCGAAGGTGGCCTCGTCGGGGTGGTACCAGTCTTCGGTGTCGAGCCGGAGCAGGGTGCCGGGTGGGATGTCGGGCAGGTTGGGTGGGTTCATCTGCGGCCACCGCCCGCCGGTAGGGAGTGTTGTTGGGCGTGGGGGAGGACCGGCCCGATCAGGGCGGTCGGAGCGTCCCACGCCGGCCGGGTAGGGGTGGCGGATCGCCGGTCCTCCAGCCGATGCCGCCCGTGGTACTCCCGCCGCCGGCTCACCGCTGTGTCTCCAGTTCGCCGGGGCTGAGCAGAGACGCCGACAGCACACCGCTGTAGGGAATCGACAGGATTTCGCTGATCACGAGCACTCTCACCTTCTGGTGTGGCCGGGAGTCGAGGCGTTGCCGCGCCCGCAACCCCCAGCCGTTCCACCGGACTTGAATTGGGTCACTGTCCGTTTGGGTGCGTCGAGTTGACCTCACCGAGACGGTGACGTGGGTCGGTGCGCGTGGGTGCCTATCGGTGCGGATCAGTGCCGAGGACTCACTGTTCACGATGCGTCCGATACTGTGCGTGTGACCGGCCACTACGCATGGAGGGTCAGGAGAGGGTGACATCCAGCGGGGATGCGATCAGCCGTTTGTTGACCGAGGTGGGCTGGCAGCCCGAACAGCTTGCCCGGCGCCTCAATGAGTGCGCGGAACGGCATGGCCGAACAGAGCGGCTGCACCTCAAGACGCCGTACAAGTGGAAGAAGGGCGACGTCCCCCGCAGCCCGTGGCCATCGTTGATCATCGCGCTGTTGTCCGAGCAGTTACGCCGAGCGGTCACCCTTGATGAGCTGGGTTGGCCTGACGACGGATTTGAGGCCGCACCCGCTTCTGCCGGCTTGGAGCTGCCCTGGTCACCAGCCGGGGCCTTGCAAGCAGCTGAGGTTGTGAACGAACCTGAAGGAATGATGCACCGACGGATGTTTCTCACTCTGCTCGGTTCCGCACTGACGTCACCAGCGCATGAGTGGTTGATCACTCAGCCGCCGCTTGACGTTGCGTCGACTACCGGTCGCCCGATCTCCGGCGAGGTCGTCGACCATCTGGACGCCGTGACGGCCAGCCTCCGACGCATGGACGATCATCTCGGCAGCGGACAAACCCTCGGCTTGGTTCGCGAACATCTGAGCACCGTGGTCGGAGTGCTGCGTAATCGCCGCTACCCGGACACCGTTGGACGCCGCCTTCACACCACCGCCGGTGAGTTGCTACGTCTGGCCGGCTGGCTCTCATTCGACAACGGTCACCACAGTCAGGCTCAGCGCTTCTGGATCGCTGGTCTCTACCAAGCGCACACCGCTGGCGACCGTGGCCTCGGGGCGAACATCCTCGGATTCATGTCCTGCCAGGCCAAGGACCTCGGGCAACTCCGGCAAGCCGTGACCCTCGCAGAAACCGCGCGGGCGAGTTATCCGGCCACGAGCCCGAGGGTGGCGGCAATCCTCGACCTAAGGGCCGCGGAGGCGTACGCCAACAATCAGTCGGTGGCGGATGCCCGCCGCGCGCTCGACAGTGCCTTCGACAGGCTCGCTGACAATCAGCCCGAGCACGGCGACCCGGACTGGGCCTACTGGATCAACGAGGCACAGGCCCACGCGCAAGCTGGGTACTGCTACGTCAAGCTCGAAGATTGGTCGCGCGCCCGAGAGCACCTACGAGCAGCACTTCGGCTACAGGACAACGAGTACACCCGTGAGGGCGCGTTGCGAAATGCCCTGCTCGCCACTACGTACGTCCGGCAGGGGCATCCCGACCTGGACAAAGCGCTCGCCCTCGGAGACCAAGCCGTCCAGACCCTCACTGGTCAGGTCACCTCCGCGAGGTGCATCAAGCACGTACGCAACCTCGTCGGTGCCCTGGCCCCGTACCGGCGTACTCCTGCCGTGAGTCGCTTCTGCACAGACGCCAAAGACCTAATCGCCACCTGAAGCGCTGAATGACAGCGGCAGAGGCGCTGATTGTGAAAGGAGCTGAGCAAGCATGGAACGTAACGCCTGGCGCAAGTCGAGCCGATCCGGCAGCAACGGCCAGTGCGTCGAGGTGCGTGACCGGGATGCCCAGGTCGACGTCCGCGACTCCAAGGCCCCCACCGCCGGGATGTTGAGCTTCAACCCGGCCGCGTGGACAACCTTTACTGGCAGCCTCAAGGCCAACAGCTTCCGCTCTCGCAACTCCTCCGTCGTTGCTGAGGGCTAGCTACTCCGTCAGAACGATGAACTGATGGAGGGGCATGAGTGCACTCGCTGAGGTCGCCGCGACCATACGGGCCAAGGTCGCCGATCTGAATGCCGTTGCTGCCGCCCTGTATACGGCCCGCGCCAAGCTCGACCAGGCACAGCGGCGGCTTGCTGCGGTTGCGTACGGAGCGGGACGACATGAAGTCACCGACGCCGCGACCACGCTGTCCGGTGCAGCCGGGCGAGCCGACGAGGCCGCCACTCTTACCTTGCGAGCTGCTGAAGCACTCGCCTACTACTCGACCACCATCATTGGAGTTCCGCTTTCTGCGGCAGGCGGTACATCTACGGAACAGTCGGCCAACTTGCCATTCGCGCCTGTTGTTCCTGAATGGGTGCACCACGTGGGGGAAGGCATATGCCAACTGCTACCTCGGAGCAACAAGACCGTCGGGGTGCTCGCGACCGCCGATGGACGTACCCGGAGCAAGCCGATGTGGAGCGGGACCCACGGACCGGCAGCCGGAGCCCCGGGGTTACGCCGCGACGACAAGATCAACCAGTGGCACCGACTCAAGTCGGCGGTTGAGCACGTGGAGGGTCACGCGGCTGCGGTCATGCGTCGCCCGAGCGGCCCGAAGGATGCCGTTTTGGTGCTCTCCGCACCGCCCTGTCCTGGCCCGTACGGCTGCAGCACGATCTTGCCTGAGCTGCTACCAGCTAACTCGCGCCTGTCGGTCTACGTTATGGGAGCGGACGGCCGCGTGAGGTTTTGGAGAACATACGTCGGCACCGGAGAGGGAACCACGGGATGACCACCTACGAAGCGACCTGGCTCGGTACTGGCCACGCCACGCTGAACAGCCCGGAGCAGGTCGAGCAGCTCCTCCTTCCGCTGCACGAGATGGGGCAGCCGATCGTGGTTGATGTGTTTCGCTATCGCGACGGGCGACCCGATGGTGGTGCTCAGGTTGGTGTTGGTCACCCGAATCGGTCGTTTGTGCTCTATTTCGGCCACCCCGAAGGCGGTTACGCCGTCGTGCCCGGCGTCAGCCCTTGGGACGGCGACATCGAGTTCAGCTATGGCGGCCAGGCCACCGATTACCACCCTGCCGAAACCCGCATTACCCCCGAATTGGCCTTCGAGGTTGTGCGGCAACTCGTCATGACAGACGAGCGACCCACTTGCGTCGATTGGAGCGACCAGATCGGGACAGAGGACGGTCCAGCAGGTCATGACCGGATGCCAGCGGACGATCCCTGGGGCTAGGTATCCCTATCGTGGTGGCCTGACCACCGTGCTTCGTGTCGTGCAGGGCCTCGGTCTGGGCGGCGGCCAATCTCGGTATAGTCCGCCAACGCCTCGCACCTCGGGCAGGTGAAGAAAAACACCTCCGCTGTTGGTCAGCAACTCCTTGTCTGAGGAGTTGGAGTTCGGACACCTTGCCATATGCCCAACGCCGAGGGCGTTTCTCCATCGGGCATGCCGCGTTGAAGGTGTTGCATCAGCCCTTCCGCAGCGTCGACCCGACCGGCCATGGCCGTGCTTGCTGGTCAAACTGCGGGGAGGCTTACCCCTCAACGCAGAGGAAGCAGGATGAAGATCGATAGTCGGGTTGAGCCGATCGTCCGGAACACTATCCATGCGGCTGTTATAAGTGACTTTCCCAGGCTGAATAGGGCTCTACAGGCTTTCCCAGATGAAGAAACCGCCCGGAAAGCTATAGGGCTGGGCGTCTCAATCGTCTATACCCTGATGTTTGACATTCATGAGGGGAACCCGAGCGAGGGTGAGATCCGGGGAGTGGCCACTGAGGTCGTTCGAGCCGAAGCGTGGGCGGAACCGGCAGATGAAGAAGTCGCCACCTTTCTCCTTCGGCTAATGAATGGCGAGCCGTTTGTTGGTGTAGTCCCGACCGAGAACGTTACTATCCTGACCTTCGTGGTTGCCGGGCACCTGTTGTCCTCCTGTCGGAGCGATGACGAGGAATGGTGGGACTACCTCGACCGAATAGAGGCAATCCTGGAAAGCGTTCGCTGAGGTGCCCGGATGGATTGAACTGCCGAGGTCTTTCCCGGGAGCTATAGGTTGGGGAAGGTGGCCGACCCTGACCTATATCCGTTATGCAACTCCTCGGCCGCTGGCGGTGGAAGTATCAATCTGCCCAGTTACCGCTGCTGTAATCAGCGCCTGCCGATGCTCGGTCAAGGTGCGGAGTTGACGGTTACGTAGATCCCTCTGCCTGTCCAAGATTTTCAAGGTGCTGTCAATCTCGGCCGCAAGGATCTTTTGTTGAAAGGTCGGCATAACAGGAATGCGGATATTGCGAATGTCAGGCAAGGACAGCTGTGTCTTCGTGCCCCCGTATTGGCTTTCCATGAGACCTGTCTGTATGGTCGGCGAGGCGATTAGGTAGGCGATCCATCGACTATGAATTTCCTCATTTGCAGGCCGTACTAGGCAGACATGCTGGCTTACGTTGCCACCCTTTACCGAATTGTCGGCAAGAGTTACCCACCCCGCGTTGGCTCCAGTGATGCCCACTAGTATGTCGCCTTCACTGATTCGAGAGCGTGATGCCTCTGCTGCCGCTGAAGGGGGAATCTGCACATAGGCTAGGGCCGCCAGGTTCGGGTCAAGGCTGTCCCGGCGGAGGTTCGCGCTGCGGAAGAAGAGGGACCCGCTATCCCTTACGAAATCGGCCCATCCGCGAGAGCCGCTGGTCACTAGCTGCGTCGCGTACCCAAGTCGCCTCGTGGGAGCATTCGGGTCAGATGGCCGGGCAATGTCGAGTGTTCGCAGTCGTCTCTCGGTGAGTGCGTCAATCTGTCGACGCATCACCTCACCTAATCTGTCCAAGCGGGCGGTTTCGGCGTCGAGGAAATCGGCGATGCGCTGCTGTGCCTCTAATGGTGGAACGGGGATATCAAGATTTCTAAACGCTTCTATGTCAATCGCTTGGCCTTGCCGGATCCCCTGGGTGATGTTCGCCAACTGTGAGATAAGAACGCTTGATCGAAAGTAGTGCTTGTAGTAGCGCGGTTCTAGTTCAGGTGTTGCTCGTAGGACGGTGTAGGCGGGGCTAACGAGGCCCTTAACGGTAGAGTGTGAGATCCCGTGTTGGAAAGAGCGTAATCCAATGACGAAATCGTTTGGCTCGACGAGCTTGTAGTTGGAAATGTCGGAATCCGGGTTCCAGACTGAAAAATCGAGATCGGTTCGCAAGAGTACGCCATCTTTTGTTGCGGATGCTAGCGGCGCCGCAACCCCTCGTACGTCGCGTTGTGCGAAGGCGAATCTTGCGCGGCGAGTGGCCCAAGTGCCGAACTTGATCACTGAGTCACCTCGCTGAGGAGGGCTTGGATTTCGGCCTCTAGCGCCTTTAGTTCGGCGTCGATTTCGGCGAGGGGCCTGGGGGGTTTGTAGACGTAGAAGTGGCGGGTGAACGGGATTTCGTACCCGATCTTGGTTTTGGTGTGGTCGATCCAGGCGTCCGGGACGTGGGGGAGCACCTCGCGGCGCAGGTATTCGTCCACGTCCTCGTGCAGCGGCACGTTCTCGTAGTCGCGTAGCTCCGGGTCGGGTTCGGGCTCGCCCTTGACGAGCTGCACCTCGCCCTCTGGGTCGCGTACGCCGAGGACTTCGCGGAGCGCTTTCTGGAACGGGGCACCGCTGGGCCAGAGCACACCCGTCTCGGCCATCGACGTGCGGACCGCGTCCCAGGCCGCCCGCTTTGTCTTCCACGAGCGGTCGAGCAGCGGCTTCAGGGCGGTTTCGAACGCGTCGACGTCCAGCGCCTTCCCGATCGGCTTCGACTCGCGTACCTGGGTCAGGGTTTCCTCGGTGACCTCGAAGCGGAGCTTCAGCGGCCGTTCGACGGTGATCCGGCGGTAGCCGAAGTCCTCGTTGGCGAAGACCTTCACCTTCTGGTGCAGCTTGTGCTCGGGGTCCTCGGCGGCGTGCAGGGCCTCGCCGTAGAGGCTGGTGATCTCGGTGATCTGCTCGGCGGTCAGGTACTTGCGCTTGTCGCCGAGCGACTTGCGCATCTTGGCGAAGTGCTCCCGGGTGTCGAGCAGGATCACCTTGCCCCGGTGGTCGGGGAGCTTGCGGTTGGTGAGGATCCAGAA
The DNA here is from genome assembly GCF_053590565.1 of Micromonospora sp. NPDC003197. Lineage (NCBI taxonomy): Bacteria > Bacillati > Actinomycetota > Actinomycetes > Micromonosporales > Micromonosporaceae > Micromonospora > Micromonospora sp. NPDC003197. Next base: position 23,094 of record NZ_JBSFTE010000013.1, read on the forward strand.
GTACGTCGAGATCCCGGTGTTGTAGAAGAGCTGGTCCGGCAGGGCGACGATGCCCTCCAGCAGATCGTTCTCCAGGATCCACTGGCGGATGCGGGACTCGCCCGACTCGGCCGCCCCGGTGAACAGTGGCGAGCCGTTGAAGACGATGGCGATCCGGCTGCCGCCCTTGCCGTCGGGGGTCACCGGCTTCATTTTTGAGATCATGTGCTGGAGGAAGAGCAGCGAGCCGTCGTTGATCCGGGGCAGGCCGGCACCGAATCGGCCGCTCGTGCCGAGCTTTTCGTACTCGTTCTCGACCTCGTCCTTGACCTTCTTCCATTCGACCCCGAACGGTGGGTTGGCCAGCAGGTAGTCGAATCTGGCCGTCCGGTGGCCGTCGTCGCTGAACGAGTTGCCGAACTTGATGTTCTCCGGATCCTGACCCTTGATCATCATGTCGGATCGGCAGATCGCCCAGGACTCCGGATTCAGCTCCTGCCCGAAGACTTCCACGGTCGCCGACGAGTTGTGCCTGGTGATGTGCTCCTCGGCCGCGCTCAGCATGCCGCCGGTGCCACAGGCCGGGTCCAGCACCGTGCGTACCACGCCCGGCACGCTCAACGCGTCGTCGTCCGGGGCGACCAGCAGATTCACCATCAGCTCGATCACTTCACGCGGGGTGAAGTGCTCACCGGCGGTCTCATTGGACTGTTCGGCGAACCGCCGGATCAGCTCCTCGAAGACGTACCCCATCTGGTGGTTGGAGACATTGGCCAAGGGCTGACCGTGATCGTCAGTGCGGATCTCGCCGGTCTTCGGGTCCCGCTGGTACGGGTCCAGGTCCAGGTCTGCGAAGCGGCCGACCACCCGGTAGAGCAGGTTCGCGCCGTCGAGGCGGCGAATCTGCTGCGGGAACTCGTAGCGGTGCAGCACCTCCTGCGCGTTCTCGGAGAACGCGCCGATGTAGGCGATCAGGTGCTTCGCCGTCTGGCTGGAGTCGTTCGTGATCGACTTCAGGGTGTAGCCGCTGATGTTGTAGAAGCTGTGTCCAGCGGCGCGGCGCAGGAACCGCGCCACGTCGACATCCTCGCCCTTGCGCTTTTCGTACGTCTCCAGCACCTGGTCCCGCGTGGGTGTCAGGACACACTCCAGGCGGCGCAGCACCGTGAACGGCAGGATCACCTTGCCGTAGTCGGACTGCTTGTAGTCGCCGCGCAGGAGGTCGGCGACCGACCAAGCGTGATTCGCCAGTTCGCTGTGCTTGCTGGTGCTCAACGGATTCCTTCCGCTTCTGACGAACGTCAGGTCGAGGATCAGGCAGGTGGGGTAGGTCCCGGTGGGAGCAACGCGCCGCCGGTGAGTCCGGCTGCAAGCGTACGGGTCGTTTCGTTAGCCAGCAGGTTGGTGAGGTCCGCCGCCGAGCGCAGCGCGTTGAGCTGGCGAAACGCCTCGCCGTACCACCGTTGTGTGGCCAGCGGCAGCAGGGGAATCCGCAGCCGACGCGGATCGACCCGGACCACAGTGGAGCCGGATGACGCGGCGTTCAGATTGCTCTCGGCCGAGAGGAACCCAGCGAGGAACCACGAATCGAGTCGGCTCGGGTCGGGACGCAGGAGATGCAGATGCCGGCCGAGGAGCTTGCCGTCGTCGCCAGCATCGGCCACCCGCGCGGTGCCCACACCCTCGTGCAGCATCTCCGGCAGGATGATGTCCCCCTCCTGGATCAGGATCCGCTCCGGCGCGGAATGCTCCTCCGCGCTGCCCGAAGCCGGTCGACGCGTCACCACATCCCGGGCGGTCAGCGTCCGGAGCATCTGCGAGCCCGACTGGGTGGGGGAGGAGCTGCGGGGCGACGCCGACGCGCGGAGCAGCGTCAACGCCGCACCCCGCACCAGGTCCGCGACACTAGCCGTACGCCAGGCAAGCGGCGCGGCCCCGACCGGCTGCCAGTTCGCTGCGTCGCTGCTGAAGGACAGCAGTCCGGTTGCCGCCCGATGTAGCTGGGTGCACAGCTCCTGCGCCAGTTCGGCGAGCTTGTCTGGCTGGGCAGGCACCGGGGCGGCACGGACATGGCGGGCGGGGGTGAGATCAACCGCCTCATCGAGCAGATCGATAACCGGGACCGCCCGCGCCGTACCGGGCATCGGGGGAAAGTTGTCGGGCTGCCGGGTGAAGTGGTGCCAGGTGTCGAGCACCGCACGGGCAATGCTCGACCAGTCCGAGTTGGGCCGCTGGTCCGGCGTTCCGACCGTTGTACCGCGAGTAGGGTCCGGGGCCGCGGCATCCACCAGGAGGACGCTCGACGGCAGGGCCGTCTCGGGCCGGGGCCGTTCCAGCAGCCACAGGTGCAGGCCGATGTGTAGTGGTGGTGCGATTCCGGCGGGCAGGGCGACAACGGCTCGTAGTGCCCCGCTGCGCAGCATCTCGGCCCTGACCCGTCGACCCGCTGGGCGCTCGGCGCTGGCCGGTGGCATAAGCAGCACCGCCTGACCGCCCGGGGCCAGGTGGGCGAGGCAGTGTTGCAGCCAGGCGAGTTCCGGCTCGCTTCTGGCCGGCAACCCGAAGATCCACCGAGGGTCGTACGCCAGGTCTTCTTGCCCCCAAGCCCGCTGGCCGTACGGCGGTGCGCAGAGCACGGCGTCGACCGTCAGTGCCGGAAACGCGTCGGCTCGCAGGCTGTCGCCCACCCGAATCTGCGTTTCGCTGACCTCGACCTGTACGACGAGTCGGGCGGCGGCCTGCGCGGCGGCCAGCGGCAGCATGTCCTGGCCGTACAACTTGTCAGCCCCGCGTTCGGCGGCGGCCAGGAGTAGCGCACCGGTACCGCACGCCGGATCAAAAACCCTTTCCGGGTACGCCTCGCCAGGATTGTCGAGAAGTGCGGCCATCAGCTCGGCCAGCGGGGTCGGCGTGTGATAGCTGCTGGTTGCCTTGGTCTCGGTGTCCTCGCCCTCGGCGAGCACATCCACCGTCTGTACCGCACCTACCGCAGCGACGCAGCGCAACAGCGCGCGCAGCAGTTCGGCCGAGGTGGGCGGAAGGTTCGAATCGGTGGCGTCGGGGGAGTCTGCGGTGGCTGACGAGGTCGTCTGTTGCACCCATGTGGACAGCTCCTCGTCAGGAAGTTTGGCGATCTTCTGGAGCTTAGTGTCGGGAATGCGACTCACGGTCACAACGAGGGAGAGCAATCTGCTTCGGTGTGCGGGGTCGGCTGCGATGGTGCGCAGAGCAATGCGCAACTCATCGACGGGGGAGTTGGCGGGTAACTGTCCGCGTGCGGCAAGCCAGGTCCGCACAGCGTCCAAGTCGTAGGTCGGGCTCGCCTCTGTACCGCCTGTTGGGGCGGGGAAGTCAGGGTGACGCCGACGCCAGTTGCTCACGGTGGCGCGCGTAACGCCGGCCAGCCGGGAGATCTCGGCGGCGGTGACCTGGGTGGGCTGCGACATGGGCGTCCTGTCAGTAGCTGGCGCGGTATCTCGCACCTTACACGAGTCGAAGGTGCTCATGCTGTTTGACATAGTTTTCAGCGAAGACTGTGCTAGGGTCTGGTTTCAGTTGTGCCGGCTCGCTTCCCTGATCCGCCGCTGACTTCCCCGTTCCCCCTGCCCGCGTACGACCAGGCGGGCTGCGACCCCTGCTCAGGAGGACTCTCGTGTCCATCACCATGCCGACCGCTGCTGTCGAAGGCATCCAGCTGACCGTCACCCCCTTCCGTGCCGATGCTGTGATCGGCACGATCGGGCTGCCGGCGCTGTTACAGCTTGTCCCCTCGCCCAAGGTGGAGGAGGACAAGCGGGCGTTGAAGTTCTCGTCCGGGGCGATGCGTCGGCACGCCGAGATCCGTTCGCTGGTCCAGCGCACTCTCAAGGCGACCCAGAAGGGCCGCAACGTCGCCGGCTACGCCCGCTACATCGCCGCCGGCATCAACGGCGACTTCGGCTCCGGCTGGTCCACCCCGCCGATCACCCTCTGGCTCGCCGACGAGCCCGGCGCCGTAAGTGATGAGCTTGTCCCCGGTAGCGGCATTGTGCGGATTACCCTGCTCGCCGGGTCCCCGGTCGTCGCCATCGACGGCGAGACGCAGGTGACCGCACTGCACGAGCTTTACGATGACCCCGAGGAGTACGGCCTTACCTACACCGCCCTGCAAAGGGTTCGGCTGCCGTTCGAGTTGTACTGGGGACTCAGCGTCGAGGACGCTCGGCAGATCTTCTACGACCGCAACGTCGAGGGCGTCCCGGTGGCGAAGAACCTCGCCATGTCCATGGACCAGCGGGACTTCGGCACCCAGCTTGCCCACCGCATCGCGGAGGCGGTCAAGGTCGAACACGGCGGCAAGTTGGTCTCCTTCAGCACCTTCATCCAGGCGCGCAAGCGTCAGCTCACCAAGACCGACCCCGAGCTGATCACCCTCTCCGCATTGCGAGTTCTCGTCATCACCGCCATTTTTGGTCGTCCGGGACTCGGCCTCTCCTCGGCTACCGTTCGCGTTACCGAGCTGCCCGCGTCGGTGACCGCTGAACGGATCGAACGTCGTGTCGTGCCGCTGCTGTCCACCCTGCTCGCGCAGCTCTATCCGCAGCTCGCCGCCCGGTCCGCAGCCTCCGCCCCGGCCGTCCTGGCCGGCATCGGCATCGCCGCGCACCAGGCCACCGGCTGGGCCACGGGAGGCATCCCCCTTACCGAAAGCGACCTGCTGGACCTGTTGCAGAGCATTCGCTGGGAGCGCGAGGCCCGCTACTGGGACGGTGTAGCCGCCAGTGCCAATTCCGCCGGCGTACTCAACTTCGGCGGTGGAGCGAAGGACTCCGGCGGTCGGGTCGCCGACGCCATCCTCTACCCCGACACCGAAAGCGGTCGCAAGATCCGCGGTCGGTAGCCAGCCGGACCGGTGCTGTCGCCGGCACAGAACCAACGATCGGCTGGTCTGCTGACCAGCAGGCTAGCCGATCGTCACTGTCGGAAATCTGACGCATACGCAGAAGTGTTCTGGGCCCTATTCTGTAGGGCTTTGCCTCGGGCCGGTGGCCTGGCAGATCGGCATTGGCCTACGCCAACTGATATGGGAGACGAGATGGTGTCGACCCAACCGGATGTGCTCAACCTTGTCCAACAGGCCGCCGGCCGATGGGCAGACCAGCTGATCGACTTCGGTCCGCGCAACACGTTGCTCTACTTCAAGGAGCGGAAGGCGGGCACGCTTGATTTCGCCGGGGCCGCCACCGGAGCTGTCACCGATCTGCTGCGGGGACAGAAGGTCCGCCTACGGACGCTCTTCTCAGACCAGGAACGCCACAGCAGTGCCTGCACCACCGCCCGGGGCCTACGTCGCAAGCTGGTCGAGTTGGAGGAGGAGCAGGGCATCCAGGCCGGTTGGGTAGCTCGCGGTCTGATCTGCATGGTCGAGTCGTACACCCGTGGGTCCGTACCGATGCAACCGCTGCGGGCACCGCTGCTCCTGCATCAGATGGCGTTGGAGAGCCGGACCGCGACCGAGAACGACTTCACTCTGGAGCTTTCTGATTCGCCCGAGATCAACCCTGTGCTGCTGTATGCGCTTGAGCGGCAGTACGGCGTGGAAGCGGATATCAGCGCCCTACACGAGAACTTGGCCACCATGTTGGTCGACACCGCCGACCCGCAACAGCAGCTGGACGCCGCCTACGAAATGATTGCCAAGGCGGTCGCCCCCAGTGGGTTGTCGCTGCGGCTTGAGTCAACCGTGATCGCCGATGTCTTCAGTTTCGACAAGTTGCCCATGGTCCAGGACCTGCGGTCCTCGGCGGAGCTGCTGGGATCGCACCCGGTGATCGCAGCGATGGCCGGAAGTCAGGATGCCCGGCAGGAGTTGCGCACCGAACCGGCTCAGGGGCCCAGCTCCAGCGCTGATCGAATCGACCCAGCCAAGGAGTTCCTGGTTCACGACGCGGACTCGTCCCAGCAGTGCGTCATCGACGCGGTGCTGTCGGGACGGCACGTGGTGATCGAGGGGCCGCCCGGCACTGGCAAGAGCCAAACGATTGCGAACATCATCGCGTTCATGGGCGCCATGGGGCGCAGTGTCCTGTTCGTCTCCGAGAAGCGGGCCGCCATCGAAGCCGTGACGAACCGCCTTGGCGACGTCGGACTCGACAACCTCGTACTCGATCTGCACGACCGCAAGATCAGCAAGCGGCAGGTGGCGCAGCGCATCGCTGAGGTTCTTGCCCGAGCCGGCAGCGAGCCACCAGTCGACGCGGGTGAGCTACACCGACGCCTACATGGTCGGCGGGCTGCAGCCCAACGGCACCCGGCCGAGTTGCACGAACTCCGGAAGCCCTGGGGCATCAGTGCGTTCAAGGTGATCGAACAGCTACTTGCCCTACCGGCATACGACGTCAGCAAGTACAACCTGCGGGCGTCCAGCCTCAGGCACCTGGACTGGTCGGCCATGGAGGCCGTGCGGGAGGATCTCCGAGTTTTCGTCGACCGAGGCGGGCTGCGGATTTGGCGTGGTGAGTCACCCTGGGCAAAGGCCGCAATCCGCACTCCGGACGATGTGGGTAAGGTGCTGGTCCATCTCGATGGGCTCGCCGCTGGTGCCCTGCAGGGAGCACAGCAGCAGATCCGGGAGCTCGTCGACCGAGCCGGGCTGGACGTACCGGATGACTTTGCTGCCTGGACAAGGCTGTTCGACCTGCTCAGCGAGGTGGAGCGCAGCATTGCCAGCTATGGCGAGCAGGTCTTCGGGCCTGAGCTCGACGACTACGTTTACGCGACGGCACCGAGACGCTCTCGGCCACACCGGAAGGAACCACTCGGGCGGTTTCGACGGCTCAAGCTACGCCGAGAACTGCGGCGGCGTTGCCCAGCCGCGCCCCGGAAGCGACCCGAGATGTACCAGGGCCTGGTTTCCGCAGTGGCGCAACGCGAGCGGTGGCAGAAGCTCAGCCGCCAGGACAGCGCGCCCACGGCACTGGCCGGAGCTGATCTCTGCTTGTCGTCCTTCATGCGGGTGCGTAACGACCTTGCTGCGGTGGCGGCCTGTGCCCGTATCGACGGCCTCGATCGGGGACCAGCAACCAGTGCCGCCAATGCCCTCGCCGAGCTGGACGCCGACCGCGACACCCTGTTCCGCATGCCCGACCTCAACAAGCAGCAGGAACGCTTCCGCTCGTTGGGACTGAGCTACCTGCTTGATGACCTGGCGGCGCGGCATGTCTCCAGTGACGAGGCCGCCGACACCCTGCTGCGCGCCTGGCTTCAGGTGGTCTTCGACGAGATGCGCATGCGAGTGCCGTACCTCGGCCAGTTCATGGGTCAGCAGCACGCCGCGGTCGTCGAGGACTTCCGCGCAGCGGACCACGCGCACATCGCCGTGGCGGCGCAGCGAGTACGTCGCAACGTGGCGGTCAACCTGCGCAAGGTCCGGGACGCCAATCCCGACCAGAACCTGCTCGTACGCGGGCAGGCGACGAAGAAAACCCGGCACATGCCGCTGCGGAAGCTGCTCAGCAGCGCACCGGATGTGCTCCTCGCCGCGTTTCCGTGCTGGGCCATGTCGCCCCTCGTGGTCAGTCGGATACTTCCTGCCGAGCGACTCTTCGACATGGTCATCTTTGACGAGGCGAGCCAGGTCGAGCCGCATGACGCGGTCGCCTCGATCATGCGCGGCAATCAACTCGTCGTGGCCGGCGACCCGAAACAGCTGCCACCGATGTCATTCTTCAAGCGCTTCGTCCCACAGGCCGACTCCGGTGACGACGATGACGACGAGGAGAACCTCACGGACTACGAGTCCATCCTTGACGTTCTCAGCGGCATGGTCTCGGACCGGTATCGCCTGACCTGGCACTACCGCAGCCGGGACGAACGATTGATTGCCTTCTCAAACCAAGAGATCTATGACCGGACACTGGTGACGTTCCCCGGGGTGCAGGTGGACAGCCCGCTGCGGTTGGAGACGGTGGATGGCCGTGTCGTCCCAGGACAGAAAGGCTCATCACCCGAGGAGGTCAACCGGGCGGTCGAGCTGATCCTGGAGCACGCCGAGCAGCGCCCGAACGAAAGCCTCGGAGTGATCACCATGGGGAATCCGCATGCTCAACGGATCGAGATCGCACTGCGTAGCCGGCGTCGTGACCGTGCGGACCTCAACGAGTTCTTCTCCCAGGACCGTGCCGCAAGTCAGCGCTTCTTCATCAAGAGCCTGGAAAACGTCCAGGGCGACGAGCGAGACGCGATCATCCTCAGCATCGGCTACGCCAAGACCCGGGATGGGCGACTAACGCTGAAGTTCGGCCCACTCAACCAGGAAGGCGGAGAACGGCGGCTGAACGTCGCGGTCACCCGAGCGCGGAGTCGGATGACCGTACTGAGCTCCTTCTCCCACCACGACATGGACCCGACCCAGACTGCGGCAGCCAAGAATCGTGGCCCTGAACTGCTCCGCCGCTACCTGGAGTTCGTCGCCCAGGACGGCGACCTCGGCGCGCGGCAGCACACCAATGTCACGCTGAACGGCCTCGAGCAGAGTGTGCTGACTGCCGTGCAGCAGCAGGGCATCGTTGCGGTGCCGCAGTGGGGAGTTTCCGGCTACCGGATCGACCTGGCGCTGGCGCACCCGGAGCAGCCCGGCCGCATGGTGCTCGCCGTCGAGACCGACGGCCACGCCTACCACCAGGCGCACAGCGCCCGGGACCGGGACCGGCTGCGTCAGCAGCACCTGGAACGACTCGGGTGGGAGTTTCACCGGATCTGGTCGACTGACTGGTACCGGGACCCCGCCGGCGAGACTGCGCGGCTCGTCGCCCGTTGGCAGCAGGCGGTAGAGCGTGCTGACCAGGCTGATCGGGCCGATCGGGTTGATCGGGCGGCGGATAACCAGCCGGCACCGGCAGCTGAACCGCCGTCGCCCCCAGCGTCCCGTCGCGGCCCGCGTCCCAACGTCCCGACCGGCCTACGGATCACCGAGTACACCCGCGAACAACTGGTACGGATCTGCACCTGGCTGCTGAGCGACCAGCTGCAGCGGGATCGGGATGAACGTGTGCAGGAGGCAATGACCGAGCTCGGGTTCCGTAAACGGGGATCGGTGATCTTCCGTCGTCTGACTGAAGCACTCGACATCGCGCAGCAGCGCGTCGACCTGGAGGTGTCTTGATGGTGTCCCTCGACCCGCTCACCCTGGAACGGGTAGCCCGCCTGATCTGCGACCTTGACGGTCCGTACGAGCGGAACGGATGGCAGGTCGAGCGGTTCCTGCACCGGGTCCGGTGGCCTGGCGATTCGCAGTATGACGGCTCGCCGCGGGTGCCCTGGCTTACCGAGGTACTGACCAAGCACGCGAATGACGCCGCCGCCCTCGACCGACTGCTCTGCCGCATCTGCGACCCGCTGGAGTACGACGGTGGCATCGAAGCTGTGGAACCAATCGCCCAGGAGCTCAACCGCATCCTGGCACCTGAGCAGCTCACCGTCACGTACGTCGGCGGACGCCCGGTGCTCGGTCAGCTCAGTCAGACCAGCGACACCCCCTCGTACGGGCCACCACCCGACCTACCTGCGCGAGTGCGACGACTTGCTGGCGACGGCAAGGCGGTCGACATCCTCATGGCGCGCGCCGATGAGGCCACGGTCTGCCAGACCAACGGAGCCTATGCCCTGGCGATCATCGGCATCGGCAGCTTTGTCGAAGGGCTGCTACACGCCGTCGTCATGCGGCATGACGAGCAGGTGCGCGCGAACGGGTTGGTTGATCGGCGGGGTCGACGTGTCTCAGCCGATCGTGCCGGCCTGCATCTCCTGTTGGATCACGCCCACAAACAGGAGTGGATCCAGGCTGACGCCAAGGACTTCATGGACAAGGTTCGGGACTACCGCAACTTCGTGCACCCCCGACACCAGATTGACTACGGACTCGTACCGGACATGGACACCGTTCGGATGTGCTGGGCGCCCGTGCACGCCCTTCTCAATGACCTGGAGTCTGCCCTCTAATCCCGCCGCAGTGACGAGCGAGTCGGGCTAGGCAGCTGGCCAGGCCCGCTCGCGGACAACCCCTCAGGACGGCATCATGCTCGGTTTCAGGTCGGTGTTCACGACCCATCACGAACGGAACCATCTACTGCCGCTGGTACGGGAAGAACTCGACCGGTGGATTGCGGGCCCCAAGGGTTGGGACCCGGCTGCGCTACGCATGAACCGGTGGGCAACCATCGGCGACAACGCACGGGCACTCCTACTGGAACACGAAGGGCAGGACGGCTCAGCCTCGGTTCGGGTACGGATTGCCGAGCAGAAGACGGAGGGCCAGTGGGTTACCCAGCTGACCACCCATGTGCCTAACACCAAGGACCGTGAGGCGTGGGCCTGGATCGACATCGAGCCTCCGGAGCCTGACGGTGTGGACTCGCCTAGTCGAGCGCGACGTGCCGGCACCCCCCGGTTCGTTGCACCGATCCTCGATGTGCTCGACGCCTGGGACGGCACTGCTCGCCTGACGACCCGCCCGGTGATAATCCGTGGTGACGAGGTCGAGGAGCTCTATCAGGCCCTTGTCGATCCGGATCGGCGGGGAGTCGTCTTCGTTGCCGGCGGCGACGACATGTTGCCGTTCGGCCCGTGGGTGGAGTTGATTGCGAAGCTGACCCGGTTTACCAAGGGCATGGCCGCTTGCTACGTGCTCGACGGTGAAGCAACCCGGTTGCTCAACGACCGGGTTGGCCAGGCGCACGCCGTGCTGCCTGGTCGGCTGCGTACCTATCGGTCGCAGGTGCAGCCAGACTCGGACGTCGACGGACTGCGTCACCGGGTGTTGGGCACCGATCGCATCCTGGACGACAGCGAACACGATCGCCTTGCCCGGATGCTTGCCGCGCATGCGCAACTGCAGGCGCTCGAGCAACCATTGCCATCCGCAGTAGCGCGGGTGCACCGGATGCTGGAACGCATCGCCGACGAGATGTTGGTGCATCGCCTCGGCGATGCGGGTGTCACACCGGCATCACTGATGTCTTCGTCGTCGGCGGTCGCAGCCGCTGAGACAGCGAGGAGCGAACGTCATCTGGACGAGGTAGACACGCAGCAGAGCATGCTGCTCGACTACCTCAAGATCAGAATTGGTCTGGGAAGCCTCACTGTCGACCGAATAGATGAGATCGCCCACTGGGCCGAGATCGGCAGATCGTCTCAGGAGACGCAGAAAGACGTTGCCGCTCGACTGGAGCAACTGCAGACCGAACTCGACGAGACGCAGACGAGCTACCGAGAAGTCATCCGGCAGTTGGAGGACGAGCAGCTCGAAAACGGCGAGGCGGTTAAGAGCCTGACCCGCTCCGAGGAGATGGTCCGTGCGCTACGTCAGCAGTTGGCAACGACCGGTCAGGCGGACCTGGCCTGGACGACGCAGCCCACTGAAGAAGATATATCCCGGCCGGACAGTTTTGGCGAGTTGCTCCGTTGGCTGCCGAGGCTTAAGTGCGTCGAGTTCACCGGCGATCCGGACCAGGCAGCAGACCTCGACAGCAATGAGATTCTGGGGGCGTGGGCCTCGAAGACCTGGGACGCGTTGTTGGTGCTTCAGGACTACGCGACCGCGAAAGCCGACGGACGCTGGGACCGGGATGTGCAGGGCTTCCTCGAGAACACCCCGGACGGCTGCCACAGGTGGTCGGCGAGACGGCACGCTCGCGACGAGAGCGAGCAGGTACGGACCAACCGTACCTATAGGAAGGTACGTGAGCTTCCCGTGCCGACATCGGTCCATCCGAGCGGAAAGACCTTCATGGGGGCACACTTCAAGATCGCGCGATTCGCGATGATCAGCCCGAGGATGCACTACTACGACGACACGGCGCAGAGCGGTCGGCTCTATGTCGGCTATATCGGCCGGCATCTGCCAACTGGGCAAACGAACTGACGGTGCTATGCGGCGAACCCCGGCCCGCCATGCTGCTGGCAGGCCGGGGTTTCACAGTTTATCTAGGGCTCAGGTGTGTCATTCGTCGACGTGAGCGGTAACGTCACCGGCCGATTGAGAGGGGGCCCCGTGGGGTTTGGATACAAGACGACGTGGATCGCAGTGCGCGACGTCACCGTCAATGACGTCGCTGCTGCGCTTGGGCTTGAGTTGGCCAGTCCGCTGCCTTGGAGTGAAGGTGTGGAGGCCGCTTACCGTGGCGGCGTTTACGTCGCAGGCCCGGTCTCGGGCTGGGTCCTTGCCCACGGCGCCGACACCCTCAGCGACTTGCTCGATGCGACGACACCTGAATTTGTCGAGCAGCTTGCGCAGTTAAGCGCCGTGCTCGGTGAAGTGCAGTTCTTCGGAACCCATCGGGTAGTGGAATATCATGCCTGGGCTCATGCGCGGGCGGGCCAGGTGCTGCGGGCGTACTGCTATGTCGGTGAGTCGGGCGAGGTGCCGCAGTTTGTTGGCGAGCCCAGCGATGCTGAGCGCGAACTGGGCGTCGGAACGCGACCAGCGCCGGCCGACCTGGACGACTTGACTGACGACGAGTGGGATGAATGGTTTGCCACTACTCCTGATGAGGAGCACGTGATGCAGGTCGCCAGTCGGTGGAGTGTGGACCCTAGCAAGATTGACGATCTGCCGTCTTTGGGACTTTATGGTGCGACGAAAGTAGCCGCCTGAGTTCCCGCCCATACCGACGGTGCCTCGAAGTCTGGTCGCCAAGCAGACCAGCTACCTCGAGACACCGTCGCGCACCACTGGGAAGGTTGCCGTTGTCGGGGCGGGATGACTGGTCGAGTGCCTAGCCGATCGGGTCGTAGCCGGCGGGAAGTGCCGCGTTGAGATTGATCCTCGCGAGGAGCTTCTGTGTCATGACGTTCAACCCGATCGTGTTGAACGGTTTGCCGAGCGAGCGCATGAGGGAGTTTTCTGACGGCCGGTAGAGGCCGTACTTGTAGTAGGCCGCCCCTTCGTACGCACCGATAACGCCGCCGTCTGGCGTGCTCTGTCCCAGCAGCCCGTACCACTTGTGCTGACGGGAGGTGAGCTGGCTGGCGGTGTACCTCGTTACGTTGGGCGCGCTGGGTTCTGACCCCGAGTAGCGGTTGTACGGAGTGTCGTACTCGTCGGCCAGGCCACCGATGGAGTGGCCCAGCTCGTGCTGGACGATCTGGCCGGACTGGGCGTTACCGCCGGATGCGGTGGCCATGGTGTTGTAGCCAGCGCCGCCGTACTTGGTGCTGTTGCCGATGGCGACGATCATGTCGACCGCCGGGGCGTTCGCGGCGTACGACTGGGCCGCCGATTCGTTGAGGCAGAGCAGGCGTTCAGTGCCTGAGCACCAGAAGTACATTCCCAGCGCCGTGTTCTTGCTGATGCCCTGGGTGGGATCGTTGTCCACACCGGACTGAGCGGAGACGACGTCCACCATCCACACGTTGAAGTAGTTCTTGTAGGTGCTGTACGGGGCGATCGTGGTGAGGGTGGCCCACTTCTCGGCGACGTGCTGGTGGTAGAGGGCGAGTTGGGACGACGTGTAGCCGTCGCCGACGAAGACCAGGTCGAAGCGGTCGGCCGTACTCCCGGTCTGTTGGAGAGCGGTGACCGCGGCGGGCGGGGGCGCTGCGGTGATGCCGGCGGCCGGCGCTGAGCTGGCCTGGGCCGGGGTGGGTACCTGGGTTATCGTCCCGTCGGGTGAGAACGCTTCCAACCACCGGGTTTCGTCCGAGGCTGAGGCCGGGGCTGTGAGCGTCGGAGCTGTGAGCGTCGGGGCAGCGAGTGCCGGGGCCGGCGCTACGACGGCGGCGGCTGCCATGACGAGCGCCGCAACGGCGGCTGATCGGATGATGGGGCGCAACGAGGGCCTCCTAGACTCGTCTGTGAATGGATGGCCGCGCGGCCTGCATCTAAATATCGACGTGGATCTGAGACGTTCGACAATCGCGACATGCCATAACATCCGCCTTATGAACCTGGAGCTGCGCCACCTGCGCGCCCTGTGTGTCATCGCCGACACCGGAAGCATCACGAAGGCCGCAGCCACCCTGGGCGTGTCCCAGCCGGCCCTCACGGCGCTGCTGCAGCGGGTGGAACGGGAGATCGGCGGCCAGGTCTTCGCTCGGGGGCGGCACGGTGTGCGACCGACGTCGCTGGGGCAGTTCGTTCTCGTCCGCGCCCGTACGGTGCTGATGGCCATGGAGGACCTGCACCGCACCGCCGCTCGCCAGATCCGGCCGGTGATCGACACGGTACGCCTCGGCGGCATCGCCGGCCCGGTCTCGGTCGGGCTCGCCGATCGGCTCGGTGACCATCTTCCCGACGTCGAGGTGCGACTGCACGCCGAGTATTCGCCACGGCTGCTGTGGGAACTGCTGCTCTCCGGCCGGTTGGACGCCGCCGCCGTGCTCGACTATCCGGGTTTCGAGCTGCGGCCACCGCCCACCGTGTTGTGGGAGGTGATCGTGCTTGAGCCGGTCTTTGTGGCCCTGTGGGAGGGGCATCGGCTCGCCGAGCGCGACGAGGTCGATCTGGTGGATCTGGCCGACGAGCCGATGGCGCTGACCCCGTCGGACGGGGCTGGTTGGCCGGACTGCTGGCATCTGGCGTGTCAGCAGGCGGGCTTCATTCCACGTGTGCTGTACAGCATCTCCGATGCGGTTCCGATTCGGGAGATGGTCGCCACCCGTCGGGCCATCAGCCCCTGTCAGGCCGTTTTTCCGGCCAGCGACGGCGTCGTGGTGCGACCCCTTGCCGGCAGCCCGATCACCCTGCGCCACCTGCTGGTGTGCCGCCGGGACGGCCCGCTGGCCGAACACTTCGACGATCTCGTCCGGCTGGCGCGTGAGGCGTACCAGGCATATGCCGCACGGCGGCCGGAGTACCTCCGGTGGCGACGTCGGCACGGTCACGAGGTATCCCCAACCGTCGCAACTGGACATAATATTAATCTTATGGATGATGTCTGACCTGGCATCTTCCCCAATCGGCCCGGATGGGCCACAGTCATTCAGCCGCACATCAAGAACGTGACGGTACGGGTCGGTCACGCCACGCTCGTGGGCGATCGATCTGGCTGGCTGCGCCTATCCGAGGAGACTCCGTGACGCATTGGCGACGAATATCGAACTTTGCACTCGTGCTGGCGCTTGCCAGCGGCGGGGGTGCCGTGGTCAGCTCCACGCCGGCTGTCGCTGAGACAACCGGCACCACAACGGCCGGCACGGCTGAGACGACCGGCACCACTACGGCAACCGAGACCGCTGCGGTGGACATCCGTGACCGGGTTGAGGCGATCCCCGGCGTGACGGTGCTTACCGACCGGACGGTGGCTCTGGGCTATCGGCAGTTCATCCTGAACTTCAGCCAGCCCAACGACCACCGTGACCCCAGCAAGGGCAGCTTTACGCAGCGCATCAACCTGATGCACCTCGACGCCGACCTTCCAATGGTCCTGTACACCTCCGGCTACGGCGTCTCCACCGGCACCTCGCGATCGGAGCCCACGCGGCTACTCGGCGGCAACCAGATCTCGCTGGAACACCGCTTCTTCGTTCCGTCCCGGCCCACCCCGGCCGACTGGCGGGATCTGAACATCTGGCAGGCCGCGAACGACCAGCATCGCATCGTCCAGGCGTTCAAGAGCATCTACGCCGGCAAGTGGATTTCGACCGGTGGCAGCAAGGGCGGCATGACCGCCGTCTACCATCGCAGCTTCTTCCCGGACGACGTCGACGGCACGGTCGCCTATGTGGCCCCCAACGACGTGGTCAACCGGGAGGACTCCGCCTACGACCGCTTCTTCGCGACGGTGGGCACCGACCCGGTCTGCCGGGCTGACCTGAACAACCTCCAGGCCGAGGCGCTACGGCGGCGGGGCGAGCTCGTGTCGCGGTTCGAGACGTACGCGACGACCAACGGTCTCACGTTCACCAGCATCTTCGGTACGGCCGATGTGGCGTTCGAGATGCTGGTGATGGATACGGTCTGGGCCTTCTGGCAGTACATGGGCCAGAGCTGGTGTTCGACTGTGCCGAAGACCGGGGCAGCGACGGACGACATCTGGGACTTCCTCGACAACGTCGCGGGCTTCACCTTCTACACCGACCAGGGCCTGACGCCGTACGCGCCGTACTACTACCAGGCGGCGACCCAGCTCGGCGCCCCCAGTCTCAAGTTCAACCACCTCAAGGGTCTGCTGCGTTACCCCGGCGCGTACGACGCGGAGAACTGGGTGCCACGTGACATCCCGGTCGCCCGGTTCGAACCGCAGGTGATGCGTCACGTCGACAACTGGGTCCGGCACGACGGCTCGACGTTGATGTTCGTTTACGGTGAGCGCGACCCGTGGGGCTCGGAACGGTTCCGGCTCGGCCCCGGCACACAGGACTCGTTCGTGTTCGAAGCACCCGGCGCCAACCATGGTGCCAATATCGCCGGGCTGACCTCGGATAACGCGGCCGTGGCCACTGCCGCGTTGCTGCGCTGGGCCACGCCGGATTCGACGGGCGAGTCGGTGCAGGGGCAGAGCAGCAGGGGGACCAGACAGCTGCCGGTGCGGGGCTTCCGGGTAGAGCTGGACTCGCTTTGCGTGGCGGACGGCGATCCACGGGCGTGCCGCCACTGAGTCAGATCACCCGAGGGTGTCCAGGCCGGTGTGACTTCCGGCCTGGACACCCTCTGCGAGAAGCCAGCCGTCGCGCTGGCTAGCGGGCGCGAGACCCTGGCTACCGGGCGCGAGACCCTGGCTACCGGGCGCGAGACGCTGGCTACCAGGCGAGGCTGTCGTGGCCGTTACCGTGCCGCTTCTGGACCGTCCACGTCATCGTCGAGGTCAGGGCAGCCCGCTGGTACGTGGGGTTCCGAACGAAGTCGGTGGAGTCGAAGACCTGCACGGTGTAGGTGCAGGTGTCCCTGGCCCGCAGGTCCTTGCGACCGCACCACGGCGACTCCGGCTGCCCCTTCCGCTGCTTCGGCTTCTTCGCCAGGACCTCGACCGAGGTACGGCCAGCCCACTCGGTGATCTCGTGGCCGTTGATGAACCAGCGGGTGGAGACGGTCGGGATGGGTACCGGTGCGACCGTCAGCGTTGCCCGGCCCGCCACCGGTGCCGTACTCGGAGTGGCGCTGTCGACCAGGCCGGTCGACTCGTAGAACTTGCGGGTCATCTCCTCCCGGCCGACCAGGTTGAACGGCTTGCGTAGCGAGCGCATCAGCGAGTTGTCGCTGGGGCGGTAGATGCCGAGGTTGTAGTAGTAGGCACCCTCGAACGCGCCGATGGTGCCGCCGTCCGGGCTCTCCTCACCGAGCCAGTACCACCACTTTGTCCGCTGCGCCACCTGCTGCTCGGCGTTGTAGATGGAGACGTTGGGGCGCGCTGGTTCCTCACCCGTGTACAGGCTGCCGTCGTCTGGGTAGGCCCAGTACGGATATTCGTCGGCCAGGTCGCCGAGGGAGTGACCGAGTTCGTGCGGCAGGATCTCCGCCCCGGCCGAGTGCCCGCCGGAGAAGGTGACCAGGTCCTCATCGGTGTAGCCGGCACCGCCGTACGTGGGGCTGTTGATGACGACGGCGATCTGGTCGAACGCGGGAGCGAGCGCCGCGTACGACTCGGCGGCGGGGACGTCGAGGCAGACCAGCCGGGCCAGGCCGTTGCAGTAGTACTCGCTGTTGAGCGCGGTGTCCTTGAGGACGCCCTCGGTGGGGTCGTTGTCGGACCCGGACTCGTTGGAAATGACGTTGACCTGCCAGACGTTGAAGAGCTTGCGGTAGCTCAGGAACGGCTCGCGTTGGGCCAGGATGTTCCAGCTGTAGGCCACCTGGGTCGCGTACAGGTCCTGCTCGGATTCGGTGTAGCCGTCGCCGAGGTAGACCAGGTCGATGCGTTTGTCGCTGGGGCCGTTGATCTCGATCGGCGTCACCGTGGCGGTCGGGGTGGCCGAGGTGCGGGCGCGGGAACCCACCTGGGCCGGAACCTCGACATAGCCCTCCGGGCCGTGCTCGCTGAAGACCTCGACCTTGAGCCTGTTCGGTTCCTGGGCGTGGGCAGGTACGGCCAGGGCACAGCTGGTGGCGAGAAGGGCGCCGACGAACAGAGGAAGTCTGCGCACGGGTTCTCCTTTCTGAGAAGTGCGCAGGATGTTGCCGGCCGGTGGTCACGTTCGGGTCACGTCCGGCCCGATCCGGGTGGGACGCTGCCTTGCCGGGTGGGTGAATCCGCAGGTCAGGGTCAGATATAACGGCCGGGTTATCCCGAGCCGAGATGGGTGATCGGCGGAACCATAACTGGCCTGGTATGGCAAGACGAGAGGTATCCGGGTGCCTGGTCGCGTGTGACGATCGCTGGACTTCAGCCCCCTGTGAAAGGCGTTCGATGCTCGTACGTCGACCTTCAGCCGTCGGAGAGCGCGAGGGGCGTTCGCCCGGGCGACTCGCCTGGATGAGGTTCCGTCGTGACCGGACCGGGGTCGTCTCTGGTGTCGTCGTCCTGCTCTTCTTTCTTGTTGGGCTTGGCGCGCCGCTGATCGCCTGGCTGTACGGGAAGAACCCGTATGAAACCTATGGTCAGAACCAGCCGGGGCTGCTCAACGAGTACGGCTATCCGATCAAGCCCAACGGTGGTATCGACGGCGAGTTCTGGCTTGGCCTGGAGCCGGGACTGGGTCGCGATGTCCTTACCCAACTGGTGTACGGCATCCGTACCTCGCTGCTCATCGCGATGGCGGTGGTCGTCATCGTCACGGTCGTCGGTGTGCTCCTGGGGATCGCCGCCGGATATCTCGGCGGGTTCACCGATTTCGCGATCGGCCGGGTCATCGACGTCCTGCTGGCCTTCCCCGGTCTGCTCTTCTTCATCACGATCATGCCGGTGGTGACCGCGCTGTTCGTGTCACCGGACGAGGAGACGCCGGTGTCGCTGCGGATCGCGGCCCTGGTGATCGTGCTGTCCTTCTTCGGCTGGACCCGTACCGCCCGGCTGCTGCGCGGGCAGGTGCTGTCGCTGCGGGAACGGGAGTTCATCGAGGCCGCACGGGTCAGCGGGGCAGGGCGGTGGCGGATCATCCGCCGCGAGCTGCTGCCGAACCTGTGGACACCCATCCTGGTCACGGTCACTCTCGACCTGCCCGCCTATGTCACGGCCGAGGCGGCACTGTCGTTTCTCGGGGTCGGCATCGTGGAGCCCACCCCGGACTGGGGTCGCATGATCCACCGAGGCGCCCAGGTGTACGCCAGCGACATCACGTACATGATCATCCCTGGCCTGGCGATGTTGATCTTTGTGCTGGCCTTCAACCTGCTCGGGGACTCCGTCCGGGACGCCCTGGATCCCAAGGCATCCCGCTGAATCACCAACCTCCGAAGGGATTCCGATATGAAGAAATCCGTGGGTAGAGCCACCTCTGCGGGCCTACTGGCCGCAGTCGTACTGGCCAGTTCGGCGTGCTCGGACGGCAACCAGGGAGCCAACAGTTCGCCACCGCCCAGCAAGGCGGAGACATCCACCGTGACGATCGGTGACGCTGCCGCCTCGACCGGTCCCGCCGCCCCGGTGCCGGGTGCCCGTACCGGTGGCACGGTCACCGTCTACGAACAGACCGACATCACCCACCTCGACCCGGCCGAGGTGTACCCCAACAACGCCCAGGCCATCTCGATGCTGTTCACCCGGCAACTGACCGCCTACAAGAAGGTGGACGGGAAGTTCGTACTGGTGGGCGATCTCGCCACCGACACCGGGACCACCACCGACGGCGGCAGGACCTGGAAGTTCACCCTGAAGGACGGCGTCAAGTTCGACGACGGCACGCCGGTCACCACCAAGGACATCAAGTACGGCGTCGAGCGCCTCTACGACCCGGCAAAGGTGCTCGGACCCAAGTACGTGCCGCAGTGGTTGTCGGGCAGCGACTACACCAAGGCGTACCAGGGACCGGCGAAGGGCGGGTCGCTGCCGGACAACGTGGTCGAGACCCCCGACGACAAGACGATCATCTTCCGCCTGAAGGACGTCCACGCGGAGTTCCCGTTCGCGGTAGCGATGCCCTACACCTCGCCCGTGCAGAAGAGCCGGGACGGCAAGGCGTACGACAACGCGCCGGTCTCCACCGGCCCGTACAAGGTGGAAGGCCACGACGACACCAAGCTGACGCTGGTGCGTAACCCGCACTGGGACCCGGCCACCGATCCGATCCGCCACAACTACCCGGACCGGTGGGAGGTCAAGTTCGGTCTACAGACCCAGCAGGCCACCCAGCAGTTCATCGCCGACGTTGGCCCTGACCGCAACGCCATCTCGCTCAGCTTCGGCATCGACAGCCAGTACGCCGAGCAGGTACAGACCCGGGCGGAGCTGAAGGCGCGGCTGCTCTCCGGCGTCAACCCCTACGTCTACTACTACGCGATCAACACCACCCGGGTGACCGACCTCAACGTCCGCAAGGCGATCCTCACCGCGTTCCCGAAACAGCAGGTACGCCAGATCCAGGGCGGACCGGCCTACGGCGACTTCGCCACCACGATCCTCAGCCCGACCGTGCAGGGCTTCAGCAACTACGACCTGTTCAATGTGCCGCCGACCGGCGATCCCGACGCGGCGAAGAAGCTGTTGGCCGGTGCCACCCCGACCATCGTCTACGCCTACCAGCAGACCGAGGCCAACGAACGTATCGCCGTCGCCGTCCAGCAGGGCCTGGAGAAGGCCGGGTTCAAGATTGTCAAGAAGCCGGTGAGCGCCGAGACCTGGTACGACGAGTCCAACAAGAAGGACAACGGATTCGACCTGTACTCCGGCGGTTGGGCCTCGGACTGGCCGGGCGGGTCCGGCTTCATCCCCGTGCTGTTCGACGGTCGGACCATCGCCGACGGCACCTACAACTACGCCCGGTACAACGACGCCACCGTCAACGCCGAGATCGACCGGATCGCCGCGATCGGCGACGTGGCCGAACAGAACGCCCAGTGGATGGCGCTCGACAAGAAGATCATGGAGCAGGTTCCGGTCGTGCCGTACGTGTACGGACGTACCACCCGGCTGCACGGCTCCAACGTGGGCGGCGCCGAGCTTGACATCTATGGCGCGACTTCGCTGGCGAACCTCTTCCTCAGGAGCTGAACCCGCACCCGGGCGGGCATCCGCCCGCCCGGGGCCTACCCCCCGAAAGTCCTGCCATGTTCTCTTTCCTCGTCCGTCGGCTGGTCGGGGCGGTCGCCATCCTGTTGGTGATCATCGCGGTCACGTTCATGCTCTTCTACGCGGTACCGCGAGATCCGGCGCGGCTGTTCTGCGGCAAGATCTGCACGCCGGAGATGCTGGCCCACGCGCGGCAGAGCCTCGGTCTGGACCAGCCCCTGCCAACCCAGTTCTGGAACTACCTGGTCGGGTTGGTGGCCGGCCGCGACATCGGAGACGTGCACTGCGCCGCGCCCTGTCTCGGCTACTCCTTCACCGACAACCGCCTGGTCCTGGACGTGCTGGTCGACCGGTTCCCGGCCACCCTCTCCCTCGCACTCGGCGCGGCCGTGCTGTTCCTGATCACCGGAACCGGCAGCGGCATGCTGGCCGCGCGGTTCCGTGGCACCTGGCTGGACAAGACCGCCACGGGCTTCGCCCTCGTCGGCTCCTCCCTACAGATCTACTTCATCGGCATCGTGGCGATGTACGTGCTAGTGGACCAGTGGCAACTGCTGTCCCGGCCCGGCTACACCAGCCCGCTGGAGGACCCCGGCCAGTGGCTGGCCGGGATGCTGCTGCCCTGGATCGTCCTGGCCTTCGTCTACACGTCGACGTACACGCGGTTCACCCGCTCCACGATGATCGAGACACTTGGCGAGGACTTCGTCCGTACCGCCCGGGCCAAGGGGCTGCCAGGTCGAACCGTCTTCTTCAAGTACGCCGCGCGCGGCACGGCAGCGCCACTGGCCACCATCTTCGGCCTGGACCTGGCGGTGCTCATCGGCGGCGCGGTGATCACCGAGACCACCTTCAACATTCCCGGCATCGGGCAGTTGGCGGTGAAGTCGGTGACCAACGCCGACCTGCCCATCCTGATGGGTGTCACGTTGGTGGCCGCCGCCGCGATGCTGCTGGCCAACATCGTCGTTGACGCCTGCTACGCCGCTCTCGACCCGAGGGTGCGGACCCGATGAGCCCGCTGCTGTCCGTACGCGAACTGCGGGTGCGTTTTCCGCTGGACGACGGCGTCGTCAAAGCGGTCGACGGTCTCTCCTTCGACCTCGACCGGGGCCGCATGCTGGCGATCGTCGGCGAATCAGGCTCCGGTAAGTCCGTGGCCAACCTGGCCGTGCTCGGCCTGCACGACCGACGGCGGACCGAGATCGAGGGCGAGGTGCGCTTCGACGGCACCGACCTGCTGGCCGCGTCCGAGCGGCAACTGATGCGACTTCGGGGCAGCCGGATCGCCATGATCTTCCAGGATCCGATGACCGCACTCTCGCCGTACCACACCGTCGGTGAGCAGATCGCCGAGAGCTACCGCCGGCACTGCGGCGCGAGTCGGGCCAAGGCCCGGGAACGCGCCGTCGAGGTGCTCGCCCGGGTCGGCATCCCACATCCACGGTCACGGGCCACCGAGTATCCGCACCAGTTCTCCGGCGGCATGCGCCAGCGCGTGATGATCGCGATAGCCCTGGTCTGCGACCCGGACCTGCTCATCGCCGACGAACCCACCACCGCGCTCGACGTGACCGTGCAGGCGCAGATCATCGATCTGCTCGGCGGGATCCGCCAGGAGTACGGCACCGCGGTGATCCTGGTGACCCATGACCTTGGCCTGGTGGCCAGCGCCGCCGACGAGGTGCTGGTGATGTATGCCGGCAGGTGCGTGGAGCGGGGCTCCGTACGCGAGGTGCTGAAGACACCCCGGCACCCCTACAGTCGTGGCCTGCTGGCCGCCACCCCTCGGCTGGACGGTGATCTGACCAGGGCGTTGGAACCCATCGAGGGACAGCCGCCCAGCCTGCTCGACCCGCCCACCGGATGCGCGTTCCACCCGCGCTGCGCGTACACCGTGCTGGTCGGCGGTGACCGCTGCCGGACCGAACGACCGGCGGGGCGGGACGTGGCCTGCCATCTCGCACCAGACGTACTGCTCGACCTCAAGGACCGTAGATGAGCCCCCTGTTGCAGGTGACCGGCCTGACCAAACACTTTCCCGTCCGTGGCGGTGGACTGCTCGGCCGCCGCCACGGCGTACTACGGGCCGTCGACGGCGTGGACTTCGAGGTCTCCGCAGGGGAGAGCCTGGGCCTGGTGGGGGAGTCCGGGTGCGGCAAATCCACCACCGGGCGCATGGTGGCCCGACTGATCCAGCCGACCGCAGGGCACATCGGATATGGCGGACACGACCTGACCACCATTTCCCGTCGAGCGATGGCAAAGATCCGTCCCGAGATTCAAATGATCTTCCAGGATCCATACTCCTCGCTGAATCCACGTCAGACGATCGGCGCGATCATCTCCGCGCCGATGGAGGTCAACGGGATCGACCCTGTCGGTGGCCGACGCCGTCGCGTCCAGGAACTACTGGAAACCGTCGGCCTCAACCCCGAGCACTACAACCGGTTCCCGCACGAGTTCTCCGGCGGGCAACGTCAGCGCATCGGTATCGCCCGAGCCCTGGTCACCGAGCCGAAGTTGATCGTCGCCGACGAGCCCGTCTCCGCGCTGGACGTCTCCATCCAGGCCCAGGTGATCAACCTGTTGCGCCGGCTTCAGGACGATTTTGGGATTGCGTTCCTGTTCATCGCCCACGACCTGGCAGTGGTCCGCCACTTCTGCCACCGGGTCGCGGTGATGTACCTCGGCAGGATCGTCGAGATCGCGGACCGCCAGACCCTCTACACCCGCCCCGCGCACCCGTACACCCACGCGCTGCTGTCCGCGGTGCCAGACCCAGACCCGGACGGTACGGCAGGACGCGAAATCATCCACCTCGCCGGTGAGGTGCCCAGTCCGGTCAACCCACCATCGGGTTGCCGGTTCCGTACCCGTTGCTGGAAGGCCCAGGACCGGTGCGCGGAGCAGGTGCCCGAGCCGGTCCAGGTGCACGGGCCGGGCCACCTGGTGGCCTGTCACTTCCCCGAACTCACACCTCACACCTCACCCGAACTCACACCTCACCTCGAACCATCGCGCGTAGCCGATCGAACACCGCAGGACGGGCACTGAGCCCGTCATGACCGTGCTCGTTGGTGACCCAGGGGCGCAGCCCACGGACCTGGGCGGTGGTCATCATCGAGTGCGCGAAGTCGACGTAGAGATCATCGAAGTAGACGATGGCGGCGACGGGAACGGTATTGCCGGCCAACCGGTCCGGGTCGTACAACCGAGGCCAGTCGTCGTACGCGGCCAGCAGATCGGCGCACCCGCGCAGTGGCTTGAGCACGGGATCCTGCTCGAAGAGCCATGGATAGAACATCTCCGCGGTGAAGTTGACCTCGGCCCGGTGCTGCAGGTCGAACTCGTCGAACTCGGCCAGCACCCGGCTGGCCGACCAGGCCGAGGCGGGGCCCTGGCAGTAGATCGACTCGTGTAACAGCGCGTACAGCGGCCGGTCGGCCATCGACACCATCCCGTCGACGCCACGCAGGAACGTATCGGAGAGGACCGGTCCGCGCGGGGCGGAGATGAAGGCCAGTTCGAGCAGGTGGTGCAGGTTGTCGAAACCAGTCGTCGTGCCGAACGTGATGCCTGTCATCCGGAACCGCTCGGGTGACAGCCGCTCGCCGCCGGGCAACCGGACGTCGTTGTCGGCGAGATGGTCGACTACCTGGCGCGCGACCTTACGGTCCCCCGGGTAGCGCGCGTAGAACCGCTCGCTGTGCGCCAACGCCCGGGGATAGGCAGCCCGGTACACCTCGTCCGGGGGAGCGGTCAGGCTCGGCAGACCACCGGCGATCATCACCTCGGCCAGGCCCTCCGGGGCCAACGAGAGGTAGGTCATCGCGCAGAAGCCGCCGAAGCTCTGCCCGAGCAGGCTCCACTGCCGGTCCCCGAGCAGTTGCCGGCGTATCAGCTCCGCGTCCCGTACGATCGCCTCCGCCCGGAAGTGACGCAGGTAGGCCGCTGCCTCCGCGTCCGTGAGCCCGGCCAGCGACTGCCGGTTCAGTGGAGTGCTGAGGCCGGTGCCCCGTTGATCGAGTAGGAGCACCCGGTAGTCCCGTAGCGCCTGGTGTAGCCAGGCGCTCGATGACGACGGCCGGTCAGCCGCATGTCCCGGCCCACCCTGTAGGAACAACAACCACGGCAGGTCCGTGGCGTCGGCATTATGTTGGGCGACGACCTCACGGGCGAACAGTTCGATCCGTGGTCCGCCCGGATCGTCATGATCGAGTGGAACGTCCAGCCGATGCTCCACGCATACCTGGCCTGGGCGGTTGTACCTCAATGTCATTCCGATGCACCCTCAGCAGTAGTTGGGTTGCACGGACTATCACCCGGGGCTGCTCGGGCTGTCTCATCCCAGATATCGACAACCCCCCGGTTATGTCGGGATCATCCACCATGCTGGTTGCCCCCGCGTCGGCGGGCGAACGGTTCTTATGTTGGTCGGGCTGTCGCCGGGTTGTCGCCGGGCGCAGCCCGGGACGACTCCGTAAGTGCATGGCAAAGCGAACATAGTGGGTCATAATCGCGGTTATGGCGAGTGCGACGGAGCGTGGTGCCGGTGTGCACCCGTACACGATCGGCCTCGTGGTGCATCCGAGCCGGAGCGTGCTGGACTCGATACGTGTGATCACGGCGTTTGGGATCACACACCGGGTCGCAGTCATAGCTCGGGAGACGGACGCCGACCGGGTCGGCAGCGATGTCACTCTGGTCGACACAGCGGAATTCGTCGACCGGGCCGACGCTGTCGTCAGCCTGGGCGGTGACGGCACGATGCTCGGGGCGATGCGGCTGGTGGTGGACCGAGGCGTACCAGTTCTGGGGGTCAACCACGGCCGGCTCGGCTTCCTGGTGGAGATCGCCCCAGCGGAGTTGGAGGCTGCCCTGCTCCGAATCGTCGAGGGCACCTTCACACTGGAGCCGCACAGTTGCCTGGACGTGGACGTCGAGGGCGTCGCGGCCGGGTGGATGGCCTTCAACGATGTGGTGATCACTGCCCCGGAGCCATTCGCCGGCATGACCGTCGACCTGCTGGTCAACGGGGTGCGGCACGGCTACTACCGGGGCGATGCCCTGGTCTGCTGCACACCGATCGGATCCACGGCCTACAACTACGCGGCTGGCGGGCCGGTCATCTCGCCGTCATCCCCGTCCGTGGTGCTCACCCCGGTGGCACCGATGTCGGGCATCGGCCGGTCGGTGGTGCTCGGCCCCGACGACGAGATCTCGCTGGCGAACCCTTCACTCGATCAGCCGCTACTCATGTCAGTCGACGGCGCGCGCTTCGACCAGCTCGATCCGCAGAAGGTACTGTCGATCCGGCTACACCCCGATGCGGTCTCCCTGATCCGGTTGGACGCGGACGTCCACGCCCAACGGGCCAGGGTCAAGCTCAGTCTCCTCGACCTTCCGCTGCGTCCGGACCAGCTGCTCGAACTCATTCCACAGCCGCTGCGCGACCGCGCCGAACGGCACCGACGAGCCGACTCCTGACCCCGTGAACACGGCATCCCCCCGGCAGCGCATGGCATCTCCCGGCCGGGCGGAGTGCTGGCCTACGGTTGCTTGGCCCTGGTGAGTTGAGCCACCACTTGGCTGACCTCCTGCTGGGCGGTGGCCAAATCGACGCCGAGCCGATTGAGGAGCTGCGGGGCTGTCCCCGTACCTTCGGCGAGCAAGCCGAGCAGGATGTGTTCGGTGCCGATGTAGTCGGTCCCGAGTTGCTCTGCGCTCTGCGCCGCCAGTCGCAGACCCTGGGTGGCTGGTGATGTGAACGGGAGATGCCCGACCGGTTCGGCGCTGCCGAATCCGATGACCTGGTCGATCTGCGTGCGAAGCTGCTCCTTCGAGTGGCCGAGGCGCTCCAGCACGAACGGTGCTATTCCCTGCCCCTCGGCGAGCAGCCCGAGCAGGATGTGCTCGGTGTCAATGTGCGGATGCTTGTGGTCGCGGGCCTCCTGCTGCGCCAACACCAACACCCGCCGGGCCCGGTCAGTGAACCGTTCGAACACCGCATACCCCCTCTGGCTCGGCGGTCGAGCCTAGTCGAAGCATCGAGCACGACAAGGATCCGTACGGGCGTAGCAGGCCAAACAGGACGGCAACCTGCGGAATCGTACCGATACGTAGTCTTGTCGGTTGCGTCTTCGGCAGGCAGGCTGACCCGATGGGGCGGTCGGGTAGCGACAAGCTGGGCGCCGGTGACCTACCACCAGCCGAGGTTCAGATCCTCGGATCGGGGGCCGAGGCCCGGCAACTCGCCCACCGGCTGCTGACGCCGGGACGGCGGTGGCCGGTGGTCGTACTGACGATCTCAGCCGGGCACGACGAACCGTTCGGTGACCCGGAGGAGATCAAGGAGGCGGTCGGCGACCTGGCCGAGGTGGTGTTGATGCCGACGAGCGAAGTCTCGTGGGCGTTCTCCGGCGAGATGCCCGCCCAGACCCAGGTGTACGGCGGTGCCAGCCGGGTGTATCCCGTCGACCACAGCTGGGTCGGGAAGCCAAGCCGCAGCCGAGCACGGTTCGCCTACACACCCCGCGACCGGCCTCGGATCACCGACCAGCTGATCAACGACGCGTTGGCGGCGGCAATGGCAGCCGGCCTGGTCGAGTCACGTACCCGGCCTGGGCTCCAGCAACGGTCGGGCCAGGTGCAGGGCGTGATCGGATCCCGGGCGCTGGTGACCTTGGACGACAACTCGGTAGCAATGGTCTGGGAGGAGCTGACCGTCCCCGGCGTACCCCTGGAACGGCTGCTCACCAAGGGACAGCCCGTCACGGGCACCTACGATCCGGTCTCGCGACGGCTGGACCTGCGTGACGCGGTGCGGTTCACCGATCCGGTCGACGCCGAGCGGGCGGTGCACGAGGCGTACCAGATTGGGGATGCCGTCCTGGCGGACGTGGCGGAGGTGGCCGAGGCGGCGGTGCGGCTCCGGCTTTTGCCCGGACTCGACGTAGCGGTCGACTGGGACGCGGTGACCACCAACCCGATGGACCTGCTGACCGGACTGTTTACCGTCGGCGAGATCGTTGCCTGCCGGGTCGTCGCGCTCGACCCGCCACGGCTACGCCTGGACGACGTCGACGACGCAGAGTCGCTGAAATCCGCACCGAGTCTGCTTCCCGGCGGTCCGCCTTGGTTGTGCCTGCCCGAGCCCGTGCCGCAGCTTCCAGTCGTACCGATCCCGCCGACGCTGTCGCCGACACTGATCACACCGCCGCCGACGTCGGTCGGGCCGAAGGCGGCGCCCACACTGCCCCGGCAGCCGACCCCGCTCGACCTGGACCGACGTCGTACGCCCGGAGGGCAGCCGGCGGCACCTCGGCTCGCCGCCGGCGTACGTCTTGAAGAACTCCAGCAGTTGGGTGCCGAGCTGGCGGCGGAACGGGCCACCCGTAAAGCCCTGGCCGACGAACTTACCGGTCTGCGCCTCCGAGCAGCAGAACTTGAGGACGATCTCGCCACTGCGAACCGCTCCATCGAGCAACTACAGACCCGCTACCGCAACGCCGACCGGGCTCGACAGCAGGCGCTCAAGCAGCTCAAAAGCACCCAGGGGCGGACCGATCCGCCGCGCGACCGGGGCGACCAGCTGTTCTTGGATCCCGAGGAGCAGTTCCGCTACGAGGTCTCCGGCGAGTGGGCACAGCGGATTCCAGCCGCCGAGAAGGCGGAGAAACCCCTGGCCCCGTACACGTTGGGCCCCGACTTTCTGCCCTCCATCGACCAGGTCGAGGGGGTGAACCGGGCCAAGGTGGTGGCCGTGGTGGTGGAGGTCCTCACCGAGCAGGTCCAGCGTATGCCCGGCCGCGACCTGCATCGATTGCGCGACGGCCTGGCTGGCAGTTCGTACGTGTGTCGCCCCGACGGGGCGACCTGCTGGCGGGTCGCCCTACAACGCAACACCGCCGCCGCGCGTCGCCTGCACTATTGGCGTACGTCGAACGGTTTCGAGTTTTCCCGGGTGGTCCTGCACGACGACTATCGCCCCTGACCGATTGTGCAAGGGGTTATCGGCTGTGGTCGGCCGCGTACCCGCCGACTCGATCAGCCGCTGATGGCGATCCAGGTGGCGCGGGCGCGGGCCAGTTCGGTGCCGGCCGAGTCGTACAGGGTGGTGTGCACGAGGGCCTTGCGGCCCTCCGTCGTGGTCAGAGCCCCGCGCACCACGCACTCTTCCCCGGGTACGGGCAGCCGGTCCAGTCGTACGGCGATCCGGCCCAACACGTACGGCCGACCCGCACCGATAACCGCCCAACCGCCGGGGCAGTCCAGAGCAGCCCAGAGCATCGCGGGTGATACGTCCCCCGGAACAGTCCACGGGGCAGCGGTGCTGTCGTCCGGCATCCGACCTGGGAAGATGCGCAGCCCGTCGACGCGATCCGGCCCGCAGACGTAGCAGGTGGGGAACGGGTGCTCGGTGAAGCCGGCATATTTGGCGGAGACGGCGACCGCGTCGGCGTACCCGATCGGCGGGACGACCGAGTCGATCTCCTCGGTCGGCGCGACCTCGGCCACGACGGTGCCGTCGGGGGCGTGGACCTGGCCGCCGACCCGGGACAGCGGGGTGTCCAGCGGGGGCGGTTTGCGGAGTGTGACCTCGCACCGGTCGGTGCCGGCGAAGACCCCAGCCGAGTATCCGCCGTTGCCCGATCCGGCTGGCCCGTTGAAACGCCCAGGAATGATCACCGCTCGCCCTCCACTCCGCTTTGGTGTTAGGAAGGGCCCCTTCCTATGCAGAAAGCGATAAGAAGGGGCCCTTCCTTACACATCAGCGAGGGTACGGGGGGTGGGGTGGGTGACGCCTCGCGGCCCGCCCCACAGTCGGTCAGGCGTCCTGCGGGTACCAGCGCAGTTCGACGGTGTTGCCATCCGGGTCCCGTACGTAGATCGAGGTGGCCCGGCCCCGCGCGCCGAACCGTCCCACCGGTCCCTCCAGCACGGTGAAGACGCCCGAGTCGATGACCTCCTGCCAGTCCAGCGGTTCCACGGTCAGGCAGATGTGGTCGACGTTCGAGTCGCTTCGAGGACCGGCGAAGAAGTCAATGATGGTCTCGGCGGACACCCGTACCGACGGGAAGCCGACCTTCCCGGCGCGCCACTCGTCGACCCGTACCGGCTCCAGGCCGAGCAGGCCACAGTAGAAGTCCAGGGCGCGTTCGACGTCCTCGACGTTGAGCACCAGGTGGTCGAAGGCCTTGACGCGCAGCATGCTCATTCCGTTTCCAGTTTTTGGGCTTGGTGGAGCCAGTCGGTGAACAGGGCAGGGTCGATCTCGTCGAGGGTGTGCAGCTTCACCGAGGCCATCTCGCGGGCCCCGGGGGTGAGTCGGCCGGAGGCGTCGGTGACCTGCTGCCCCCGCCACAACCCGAAGGTCAGGTACGACTTCTGCGCCTTCAGCAGGCAGATCGGGTTCTTTCCCGGCTTGTCGCCGAAACTCCAGACCGGGTGGCCATGCCACATCGCGCCGCTGGCACCGGGCAGGGCCGCGTCGATGATCGACCGCAGCTGCTCGCCGATCTCCCGTAGCGGGGTGTCGAGGCCGGTCAGGTAGTCGGTGACGTCTGTTGCGCGCATTGGGTTCCTTCTGGTGTCTGCTCGGAATGTCAGGCGAGCTGCTCGGAATGTCAGGCGGGCTGGTAGTGCAGGTGGACCACGCCGGTACGGAAGGTGGTCGAGGCGGCGAGGGTCAGCGGGAGCTGGTCGTCGCTGTTGAACAGTCGTTCTCCCTTGCCCAGGACGATCGGATGCACGAGCAGGTGCAGGTCGTCGACGAGCCCGGCGCGCAGTAGGGCGCGGGTGAGGGTGATGCTGCCGGAGATGCCCATGTCGCGGCCCGGCTGCTGCTTGAGCGCGGTCAGTTTGGCGACGACATCCCCGTCGAGGATGGTCGAGTTCTGCCACTCGGCCGTTGTCATCGTCTGGGACGCGACGAGTTTCGGCATCGCGTTCAACGCGTCGGCCATCTCGCCGGTCTGGTGTGGCCAGGTCGCCGCGAACGTCTCGTACGTGGCCCGGCCCAGCAGCAGTGCCCCGGAACTGGCCATGATCCCGCCGACGACCGCGTTCATCTCGTCGTTCAGGTACGGGAAGTGCCAGGTCTCGGGGGCCTCCACCACGCCGTCGAGGGAGATGAACAGGCCGGTGACGATGCGGCGGTTGCCGGTGGTGGTGCTGGACATGCGGATACCCCCGTGGATTGCGGTTGGGATCGGCCCGGGTTCTTCCCGTCGGCCGGTGATGTCGTCCACGATCCGCCGAGCGGCGACGCCGACCAAGCCACGATCGGACTACGATCGTTGACTCAGATTCAACAATCGGGGGTCGTGGTGCTGGAACGCTACGAGGTCGAGACGTTCCTGACGCTCGCCGAGGAACTGCACTTCGGGCGTACCGCTGAGCGGCTCCGGGTCACCACCGGCCGGATCAGCCACGTCGTCAAGAAGCTGGAACGCCGAATCGGGGCACCACTGTTCGAGCGCACCAGCCGGGTCGTCCAGCTCACCCCGATCGGCCGGCAACTCGCCGACGACCTGGCACCGTTGGTGGCCCAATTCGACCAGGCGGTACGGCGAGCCGTCGACGCCGGCCGGGGGATCAGCGGCCAACTGCGGGTGGCGTTCCTGGGGGAGTGGACCGCGCCGGTGTTGCTCAAGGCGGTCAGCCTTTTCGCCGAACGCCACCCCGACTGTGAGGTCCAGGTGCACGAGGTGCACCTGTCCAACTCCCGGGCCAGTCTGCTCGACGGCTCCGTCGACATTCTCATCGCGTCGTACCCGTTCGACGGCATGGCCTGTGGTCCGGCGCTGCTCACCGAGGCTCGGGTCCTGGCCGTGGCCGCCGGGCATCCGTTGGCCGGCGCGGAGTCGGTCTCCCTTGAAGTCCTGGCCGACTATCCGGTGGTGCAGTACCCGTCGGTGACCTCCGCCGAGTTCAAGCGGGATCGCACACCCGAGCACACCCCATCCGGTCGTCCGGTGCCGAACGGGCCGGCGGGTAACACCTTCTCCGAGATGCTTTCCCTGGTGGCGATGGGCCGGGGCGTCCTGCCGGTGGGGGAGTACGCCCGCCGCTACCATTCCCGCCCGGATCTCGCGTACGTGCCGATCCGCGACGCCCCGCCGATCGAGCGAGGGCCGATCTGGCTGGAGTCGAACACGACCGCCCGGGTACGAGAGTTCGTCCGGGCCGCGACCGACGCCAACCCGCGTCCGCGGTCGCCATGACCCGACGTCCGAATCCACGTCCGTCATCGAGCTGACCCGGCGTCCATCGTCGGGCGGGCCAGTGCGCTATCCGGCTTCGTCCTGGCTATCCGGGTCGCGGACCCAGGTGACGCAGGTCGGTCGCTGGCCGGTGGTGACGTACTCCAGGACCGCTTGGCGGGCGGTGGCGGCCCGCACCCGGGCGTGACTGGCCGGTACGGTGATCAGACCCGTGTCGGGGGACTCCAGTACGGTGATGGCGGCCACCGGTTCGAGTTCGACGGCATGGGTCCCGTCGGACACCCAGCAGAGTGCGGCCAGATCCGCGTCGACATCGATGTCGACCCGTAGCTCGGTCGCTCCATCGGCCCGTCCGAACCGGATCACCTGGCCGGAGCCACCGTGACTCATGATCGTGCCGGCCTGTTCGTCGAACCAGTCCGCCGCGTCGGCGGGGCCGGACAGCGCCTCACGGTGACCGTGATAGTCCAACATTGCGAACGTCAAGGCGCGCTCCTTTCGCCGGAAGGTGCCGGAAAATGCCGGTATAGGTGCCGGTATGAGCGGCCTGC
This sequence comes from Micromonospora sp. NPDC003197, assembly GCF_053590565.1. Classification (NCBI taxonomy): domain Bacteria; kingdom Bacillati; phylum Actinomycetota; class Actinomycetes; order Micromonosporales; family Micromonosporaceae; genus Micromonospora; species Micromonospora sp. NPDC003197. Next base: position 55,929 of record NZ_JBSFTE010000013.1, read on the forward strand.
CAGTCGTGTCGATTTTTGCCACATACGGTGTTGTCAACGACCAGGTCAGCGCTTGCGATGTCGGTGTGGTGCACGTGGGTGTGGCCGGGTGATCGGCTGGTCAGGGAGCTGGGTTGGGGGCTGATTGCCGGTTGGGAGTCGCTGGCGGGGGCGTGGCATTGTCGGCGGGTGGAACGCAAAAGCGGTGGTGAGCAGTGGTGTCGGCCGAAGCCGACAGTCGATCAGAAACGGATCGATGTCTTCGTCGGGCTGGCGGTCACCGCCGTGGCGCTACTGAGTCTCACCCTGACCGCCAGTACCGGACGATTCATGTTCGGGCCGCCACCGTCCTGGCCGGAGCAGATCTTCTGGGCGGTGGCGGTGACCCTGCCGTTGGCCTGGCGACGCCGTTGGCCGGAGGTCACCGCCGTGATCGTCGCGGTGGCGTTCATCGGCGGGCAGGTCCGAGCCGCGCCGGAAGCGACACTCTCCTCGGGCGCGATCTGCGCTGCCATCTTCGCGATCGTCGCCTGGGGGCAGGACCATAGGCGAGCGCGCCGGATCGGACTGGGCATCATCGCCGCGATGTTCGTCTGGATCGGGGTCTCCTTCTGGAACTCGCTGGCCTCGATTCCGGAGGACGCGTTCGCGGAAGCAGCCGGGCCGGTGCCCCCGCTGCTTGCCGTGCTCCTGTACACAATCCTGAGTAATGTCCTGTTCTTTGGGTTCGCCTTCTTCTTCGGCGAGACCGCCTGGGTGGCGGCCCGCCGGGAACACCAGCTCCACGTACAGGCCGAGGAGCTGCGCCGATCGCAGGCCGAGGTGGGCGAGCGGGCGGTGCTGGGCGAACGGGTTCGCATCGCCCGGGAGCTGCACGACGTGGTCGCCCACCACGTGTCGGTGGTGGGGATCCAGGCGGCAGCCACCCGCCGGGTGATGGCGAAGGACCCGGAGCGGGCCCGTACCGCGCTCTCGTCGATCGAGGAGAGCGCCCGGACGGCGATCGACGAGCTGCGCCGGATGCTCAACCTGCTGCGTCAGCCCACCGTGACCGGCGACCGGACGGAGGCCCCCGCCACCGCCGCCGTCGAGCGGGTCGAAGACCTGCTGGCCAACGTCCGCGCCGCCGGCCTGACCACCCAGTTCGGCGTGTACGGCGACCAGGTGCCGCTGCCGGCGTCGTTGTCGCAGGCGGCGTACCGGATCGTGCAGGAAGCGATCACCAATACCCTGAAACACGCCGGGGCTACCATGATCGACGTGCGGATTCGCTACCTGGCCAACGAACTGGAAGTCGACGTGTCCGACGATGGCCGAGGCGGGAAGACGTCCCGCGTCGGCGGGCTCGGGGTGATCGGTATGCGGGAGCGGGTCGCCGCCCACGACGGTCAGTTGGAGATCGGGCCGCGTACCGGCGGCGGATACCGGGTACGGGCACGCTTCCCGCTCGCCCCGATCGGAGCAGGCGTATGACGAGCCCGGAAAATCCCATCCGGGTGCTGCTCGCCGACGACCATCATCTTGTCCGTACCGGGTTCCGGGTCATCCTGGAGACGGAGGACGACATCAAGGTGGTGGGTGAGGCGGTCGACGGTGAGCAGGCCGTGGCGCTGGCGGCCACCACCGAGCCGGACGTCGTACTGATGGACGTGGAGATGCCGCGGCTCGACGGTCTGGCGGCGACCCGGCGGATCGCGGCGCAGGGCACCGGCCCGGCGGTGCTGATCCTGACCACCTTCGACCGCGACGACTACCTCTTCGCCGCCCTCCAGGCGGGGGCCAGCGGTTTCCTGCTCAAGAACGGCACCCCGGAGGACCTGATCGACGCGGTACGGGTGCTGGCCAGCGGCGACGCGCTGCTCGCCCCGGCGATCACCCGACGGGTGATCGCCACCTTCGCCCGCCCCGAGGCGGTAGCCCGCACCGACGAGCGGCTCGCCGAGTTGACCCCCCGGGAGCGGGAGGTGCTGGTGCTGCTGGCCGGCGGTGCCACCAACAGCGAGATCGCCAGCCAGCTCTACCTGGGCGAGGCGACGGTGAAGACGCACGTCAGCCGGGTGTTGGCCAAGTTGGGGCTGCGCGACCGTACGCAGGCGGTGGTTTTCGCGTACGAGCACGGTGTGGTTACGCCTGGCGGCTGAGGCGGGTCCGCCGCGCGGCGGACCCAACTGATCGATCATCAGCCGGACGCCGTAAGGGCTGGTGAAACCTAACCTTTATGGCATGACCCACGTGCTCCAAGTCGAGTCGATCAATCGCAGTTTCGGGGACAGGCAGGTACTCAAGGAGGTCTCGTTCGACGTCACGGCGGGCCGGATGACCGGCTTCGTCGGCGGCAACGGTGCCGGTAAGACCACCTCGATGCGGATCATCCTGGGGGTACTCGCCCCGGACTCCGGTCGGGTGAGCTGGCAGGGGACTCCGCTGACCCGCCAGATGCGGCAGCGCTTCGGCTACATGCCGGAGGAACGCGGCCTCTACCCGAAGATGTCCCCCCAGGAGCAGTTGATCTACTTCGGTCGGCTGCACGGGCTGAGCCGGGAGGCGGCACAGCGCAACACTGCCGACCTGCTCGACCGGATGGGCCTCGCCGAACGCGCGAACGACCAGTTGGAATCGCTGTCGCTCGGCAACCAGCAGCGGGTCCAGATTGCCGCCGCCCTGGTCCACGACCCGGAGGTGCTGGTCCTGGACGAGCCGTTCTCCGGACTCGACCCGATGGCCGTGGACACCGTCGTGAGCGTGCTGCGCGAGCGCACCGCGCGGGGCGTACCGGTGCTCTTCTCCAGCCACCAGCTCGACGTGGTCGAACGCCTCTGCGACGACCTGGTCATCATCGCCGGCGGGGTGATCCGGGCCGCCGGCAGCCGCGAGAGCCTGCGCACCGCGTACACCCTGCCCCGGTACGAGATGCTGGTCGACGGCGACGCCGGATGGCTGCGCGACCAGCCCGGGGTGACGCTGATCGACCTCGACGGTGCCCGCGCCGTCTTCGATCTGGCGGCCGGCGTGGACGACCAGGAGGTCCTCCACGCAGCCCTGTCCCGTGGCCCGGTACGCGCCTTCGGCCCGGTCGCCCCGTCCCTCGTCGAGATCTTCCGAGAGGTCAGCCAGTGAACGTCTTCGCCGCCACCCGCCTGGTCGCTGCCCGGGAGATCCGAGTCAAGCTCCGGGACAAGACCTTCCTGCTCAGCACGTTCTTCTTCCTGTTCTTCGCTGCCGTCGGCACCGTCGTGCCTGCGCTGATCTCCGGCGGGCCCTCCACCGTGGCGGTGACCGAGTCGGTCGCCACCGCCCTCGCCGGCACGGACCTGGAGTTGCGTACGGTCGCCGACGACCAGGCCGCCGAACAGCTCGTCCGGGACGGCGAGGTGGACGCGGCGGTGGTCGCCGGTCCGAAGGTGCTCGCCATGAACGAAGCGCCGAGCGACCTGGTGGGGGCGTTGAGTACCAGACCGCCGGTCCAGCTACTCAACCCCGACGCCGTGGACCCGATGGTCGGCTTCATGGTGGCGTTCGCGTTCGCGTTCGTCTTCTACTTCGTCTCCATCACCTTCGGGATCCAGATCGCGCAGAGCGTCACCGAGGAGAAGCAGACCCGGATCGTGGAGATCCTGGTGGCGAGTGTCCCGGTTCGTGCCCTGCTGGCCGGCAAGGTGCTCGCCTGCAGCCTGCTCGCCTTCGCGCAGGTCGGGCTGACCGCTGCGGTGGCGATGGTCGGCATGCGGTTCGCCGACAGCGATGGTGGCCTGATGACGCTGCTGTCGCCGGCCATCGGCTGGTTCCTGCCGTTCTTCGTCGCCGGGTTCGTCATGCTGGCTGTGCTCTGGGCTGCCGTTGGTGCCCTGGTCAACCGGCAGGAGGACATCAGTGGTGCGTCCACGCCGGTGCAGCTGCTCGTCATGCTGCCGTTCTTCGGGGTGATCTTCCTCAAGGACAACCCGCTCGCGATGACGATCCTGTCGTACGTGCCGTTCTCGGCCCCGACCGCGATGCCGCTGCGGCTCTTTACCGAGGATGCGGCCGGTTGGGAGCCGGTGCTGTCGCTGGCCATCCTGATTCTCGCTGCGGTCGTTCTGCTGATGGCCGGGTCGCGGCTGTACGAAGGCTCGCTGTTGCGGACCAACGGCCGTACGACGATGGCGGCAGCGTGGCGGGACCGGGAGATCCGGCGGGTGTCCCGAGACGCTGCGAATGGCGTGGCCCGGGACGACGCGAATGGGGCAACCGTGACCCGAGACGACGCGGACCGGGGGAGCGCGTTGACCCGCTGACGCGTCGCCCACTGCACCCGCTGATTTCTGTGCCAGCGATTCGGATCGACGGTGCCACCCGACCGGGTGGCACCGTCGCTGTCTGTCCCCACGTCTGTCAGTCCATCTTGCAGCCATCAGTCGTACAGTCTGTTCGAGTGGCGGTTCGGCGACTGGTGAACACCTCGGATTGATCGATTCGCGACGATCGTTATCTGCGGCGATGATGTTTCCTGTGGAACTTGCTTGCAAAATCTCACAAATTGATAGACGTGAATATTCTTGTAGGATCGGCCCAACCGTTCGGATCATCTTCCCGGATCGTCGGTCCGGTGGAGAGATCAAGTAAGGGAGGGCTGGAAGTTGTCACTTCCATACACGCATCGACGCAGAATTGCCGCGCTCGGCGTTGCGGTCGCCACCTCCGTGGCCACGGTCATGATTGGCGGTCCAGTCACCGCAGCATCCGCCACCGGTGAGATCCTCTTCGCCGGGGGCGCCACCGCTGTCGCCGACAGTTACATCGTCGTCCTCAAGGACAGCGCGGTCGGCGGTCGGGCCGGCACCCAGCAGGCCACGGTAGCCAGCACGGCCAGCACCCTGGCCGAGCGCTACGACGGCAAGGTGGGCTACCTGTACGGCGATGCGCTCAACGGCTTCGAGACGAAGATGTCGGAGCAGGACGCCAAGCGGCTTGCCGCCGACCCGTCCGTGGCCTACGTCGAGCAGAACCACACCGTCACCCTCGCCACCACCCAGACCAACCCGCCGTGGGGTCTGGACCGCATCGACCAGGCGAACCTCCCGCTGAGCACGACCTACAACTACACCAGCACCGGTAGTGGGGTCGTCGCCTACATCATCGACACCGGTATCCACATCTCGCACACCGACTTCGGCGGCCGGGCGACCCACGGCTACGACGCCGTCGACAACGCGCTGCCGGCCGCCGACTGCAACGGCCACGGCACCCACGTCGCCGGCACCGTCGGTGGTCGGACATACGGCGTGGCCAAGCAGGTCCGGCTGGTCGGCGTCCGGGTGCTCAACTGCTCCGGCAGCGGCACCAACGCCGGCGTCATCGCCGGCGTCAACTGGGTGACCTCCAACCACGCTGCCGGCCAGGCGGCCGTGGCGAACATGAGCCTCGGCGGTGGCCTGAACACCTCGCTGAACACCGCGGTGGCGAACTCGATCGCCGACGGCGTCTCCTACGCCGTGGCGGCCGGTAACTCCAACGCCAACGCCTGCAACTACTCACCCGCCTCGGTGGGGACCGCACTCACCGTCGGCGCGACGCAGAGCAACGACGCCCGCGCGTCCTTCTCCAACTACGGCACCTGCCTGGACCTCTTCGCCCCCGGCGTGAGCGTCCTGTCGGCCTGGTACACCAGCAACAGCGCGACCAACACCATCAGCGGCACCTCGATGGCCGCGCCGCACGTGGCCGGTGCCGCCGCCCGGGTGCTGCAGAACAACCCGAGCTGGACTCCGGCCCAGGTGCACAGCTACCTGGTCAGCACCGCCACCCCCGGCGTGGTGACCAACCCGGGCACCGGTTCGCCGAACCGCCTGCTCTACGTGTCCCCCACGGCCTGAGGTAATACCCCGCACCCCCGGCCCCGAGGCAAACCGCCTCGGGGCCGGACCTGTCTGGAGGGAGGAACCATGACCATCTCAGGGTCCCGGAGCCGGCGACTGCTGGCCCTCAATCTCCTCGCCGCGTTGACCGTCGCGCTCGTTCCCGGCCAGCCCGCTGCCGCCGGGGTCACGTCGGGGGAGACCGGTGAGATCCGCGGGGCCGGGGGCGTCAGCGCCGTACCCGACAGCTACATCGTCGTACTGCGATCGGCGGCGACTGGTACGGCCACCGGGGCACCGGTTACGGCCGCAGCGGTCTCGGCCACCGCGGACCGGCTCACCGGCAGCTACGGCGGAACCGTCGCCCGCGTCTACCACGCCGCACTCACCGGATTCGAGGTACGGATGCCGGAGCGGGCCGCCAAGCGGCTGGCCGCCGACCCAGCGGTGGCGTACGTCGAACAGAACCACGTCGTGTCCCTGACCGGCGGTGTGCAGCTCAACCCGCCGTCCTGGGGGCTGGACCGGATCGACCAGCGGTACCTGCCACTGGACCAGCGGTACGTCTACCCGAACAAGGCACCGAACGTCCACGCCTATGTCATCGACACCGGTATCCGGGCCACCCACGTCGACTTCGGTGGCTCGGTCACTGATGGCTACGACGCAGTCGACGGGACGCTGCCCGCCGCCGACTGCAACGGACACGGCACCCACCTCGCCGGCACCATCGGCGGCGAACTGCACGGGGTGGCCAAGGACGTACAACTGGTCGCGGTCCGGGTGCTCGACTGCTACGGTTCCGGCACCTACGCCAACGTCATCGCCGGGGTGAACTGGACCACCAGTAACGCGATCAAACCGGCGGTGGTGAACATGGGCATCGGGGGCAGTCCAAGCAGTGCCTTGGACGCCGCCATCACCGCCTCGATCAACTCGGGGATCATCTACGCCGTACCGGCCGGCAGCTCCAACGCCAACGCCTGCAACTACTCGCCGGCCCGGGTGCCGGCCGCGCTCACCGTCGCCGGCACCACGCCGACCGACGCCCAATTGGGCTCGGCCAACTTTGGCAGCTGTGTCGACATCTTCGCCCCCGGCCAGGGCATCACCTCGACCTGGTACACCAGCAACACCGCCACCAACACGATCAGCGGCAGCTCGATGGCCTCTGCGCATGTCGCCGGCTGCGCGGCACTGATCTGGTCGGACAATCCGAGCTGGACGGCCGGGCAGGTGATCGCGTATCTGCTCGGTAACGCCACGACCGGAATCGTCACCAGTCCGGGTGCCGGAACGCCCAACCGGCTGCTCTACTGCGGCGCCTGAGGAGTATCGGTCCAGGACCGCATCGACCTAGGACCGTATCGACCTAGGACCGTATCGGTTCAGCGGGTGTCCGGCCCGCACCAGGCCGGACACCCTCGAACCATCACGCGACCCAGTCGGGCAGTGGTTCCCGTGCGGCCAGCCACGCTCGGGGCACCCCGCGTACCTCCGGCCGGTCCCCGATCCCGGTGTACGCGGCGACGATCCCGCCGACGATGGCCGCGGTGGTGTCGATGTCACCACCGGCCCGGACACAGGCGGTGACCGCCGCCGGATAGTCGTCCAGGTAGGTCGCGGCAACCCAGAGACAGAACGGCACGGTGTCCTGAGCGGTTACCCGGGATCCGTTGCCCAGTTCGTACGCGGCTTCGTCGACGCCCCGGCCGAGCAGGTCCCGGGCCCGCCGGACGCCGTCGCCGACCTCACCGCGCCCGACCCGGTCGGTCAGCGCGGTCAGGAATTCCATAGCGGGCGGTCGGGCCTCTCCCCGGCGCGCCGCCCCGGCCAGCCCGGCGGCCAGGGCGACCGCCACCGCCCCGGCGACCCCCTCCGGATGGCTGTGCGTGACCTCGGCCGACCGCGCCGCCTCCTCGGCAGCCCGCTTCGGCTCGTCGGCGAAGTATGCCCCGAGCGGCGCGACCCGCATCGCCGCACCGTTGCCGCAGGAGCCCTGTCCGTCGAACAACTCCGGTGCCGCCGTACCCCAGTGGACGCCGTCACGGATCCGGTGCAGCAGCACCACCGCGCCCGGACCGTAACCTCGGTAGGGCTCACACCGCTGGGCGAACGCCTCAGCCAGCAGGTCCTGGTCGATTGTGCCGAACTCGTGTAGCGCCGCCACCACCGAACAGGCCATCTCGGTGTCGTCGGTCCACTCCCACGGTGCGGCCGGCACCCGCCCCTGCACCAGGTCGGCGCTGTGGCGACCTGGCACGAAGTATTGCGCGCCCAGCGCGTCACCGACGGACAGTCCGGTGAGCGAGTCGTGGCACAGCTCCCGCCGGTCCTCGTTCTGCATCTCGTCGATCCTGCCAGACCCGGTCACACCCGAATCCGTCGCGCGCGAATCCGTTTACGCCCGGATCCGTTTACGCCAGCTGCGAGCGAGTTCTGACCCGACGGGGTGAGCCAGCCCGGGTGACCAGCACCGCCAGCAACACGACCGAGGTCGTCAGCAGCAGTCGTTCGGCCAGCCCGACCAGCAGCCGGTCCCCGACCGTCGAGCTGACCAGCATGGCGACCATGAACACCCCGGTGACCAGCGCCAGACCGCGTACCCAGTCGATGGCCCGTCCGAGCAGCGCCGGGGCGCGACGGGTGAGCAGTAGGCCGGTGAGCGGCAGCGCGACGAACGCCACGATGGAGGCGTAGCGGTGGACCTGACCGGTGACTGACAGGTCCGTACCAGGGTCGGTGGGCGCGATGGCCGCGACGAACATGCCGGCGGCGAACACATTCAACAGCACGACCGCACCGCGCGGGAGGTTGCGCAGGGCCATGAGTAGTGCCAGCGCGGACGCACCGAACGTCACCATCGCGGCGTCGGTCACCCCACCGCGATCCGCTACGGCATAGTCGCTCACCGTCAGGGTGAGCGGATCGAGGTACGGGTCGGGGCTGACCTGTCCGATAACCGCGAGGAGCACCGTCAGGGCGAGGCCGACCCAGGCCAGCGCCGCGAACAGGTGTCGGGCGGGTGCGCCACGCAGTGATTCGATCATGGTCAGGACGCTAGTGAGCAGGACCGGGTCGCGCCTCCGGGTAGCGCCCCTGAGCTGTCCCGGAGACCGGGGCGGGTGAACCCCTGAGATCGGCCGGGACCGGTGAACCCCCTGGGAGCGGCCGGCGCACCGATCGAGGTTAGGTACGCCGGGATCGGAGATGTTCGACGGCGATCCGGGCGGCGGTGCCGATCACCGCGTCGGCGCGGGGCAGGGTCAACGCGGTGCTGGCGCTGCGGGTGAAGACCGCCATCGCGTACCGCCCGCCGTCCGGGTACTCCACCACACCGATCTCGTTGCGCAGCGTGGGCAGCGTGCCGGTCTTGCCGGCGACCAGTACGTCGTCGAAGGGGAAGCCGGAGGCCAACCGGTGTGGCCACACCTGGAGGGCCAGCATCCGGCGCAGCGCCGCACAGGACGCAGGGCTGGCCGCCTCGTCCCGCCAGATCAGCCCCAGCAGGCGGGTGCAGTCCCGGGGCGTGGATCGGTTGGTCTGGGCCGGGTCGAGCACCCGTAGCCGGCTGACCGCCGTCGGGTCGGCCACCAGGGAGGTTTGTGCGCCAAGGTCCTCCCGGGTACGGGCGGCCACGTCGCGGGCCAGGTGCGGCACCCGGGTGTGGGCCAGCCCGAGCGCGTCGAGGGTGTCGGCGACCGCGTCCAGCCCGACGTGCTCGGCGAGTGCGTCGGCGGCGGCGTTGTCGGAGACGGTCAGGGCCAGATAGGCGAGGTCCCGCAGGGACATGGTGACCGGGTCCAGCATGGCCGCGATGCCGGTCGGTCCACCGCTGCGTTCCTCCAGCGACACGGTGACCCGGCGGGTGGCGTCGAGTCGTCCCGCGTCGACGGCCCGGAAGAACGCCACCACCAGCGGCACCTTGAAGACGCTGGCCAGTACGACCGGGGTGTCGGCCCGGACGTCCACGGCGTCGCCCCGGTCCAGGTCGATCGCGTGCAGCCAGCCGGTGACCCCGGCGTCGGCGAACGCCTGGCCGATCCGTACCCGGATCGCGTCTGTGGTCATGCCGACCCCCAGGGGAGGAACTCCGACACCGGCCGGGCGTGCAGGGGAGTGGGCCGGTCCGGGCCGACGATCGTCATTCCCGCTTCGCGGCGCAGCACGGTGGTGATCGCCTCGGCGAACGCCCGTACCGCCGGGTGTTCCCGCCCTCGCGGCCAGGCGGTGGTGATTCGCCGGGTGAGTGGTTGCCCGGTCAGCGGTCGCCAGACCGCGTCCTCGGGGGCTGGCGTCGTCCCGTCGTCGAAGGCGCAGGCACCCCCGGCGAGGACCAGCCCGCGACCGAACTCGACATTGTTCACCTCGTGTACGGCCGACGGCCGGTAGCCGTGCCGGGCGCAGGTGTCGACGATCTCGTCGTAGACGGCGGGTGCGGCGGTGCGTGGCGACAGCACCAGGGTGAGGTGACCGAGTTCGGACAGCAGCAGTTCGGGGCGGCCGGCGAGCGGGTCGGTACGGGCCAGCAGCACCCCGAGTGGGCGTTGTACGACCGGACCGAGGGTGAGCAGCCCGGTGTCGAACGGCAGGCGCAGTACGCCGACGTCGAGGCGACGTTCGGCCAGCGCCTCCTGTTGGGCGGCCGGGGTCATCTCGTGTGGCCGGAGGACGACCGCAGGTTGCCGGGCCGCGAACTCGGCCACCAGGGCGGCCAGTGTGGCGCCGGGTAGTTCCGGTGGCAGGCCGGCATCCAGCGGGCCGGTGTCGTCGTCGCGGAGCCGGATCGCGAGTTCGCTCAGGGCGTCGGCCCGGTGGATGAGGTCGCGGGCTTCGCCGAGCAGGAGGTGCCCGGCGCGGGTCAGGGCCACGGAGCGAGCGGACCGGTCGAAGAGCCGTACGCCGAGTTGTTTTTCCAGGCGTTGAATGCGTTGGGACAGCGGCGGTTGGGACATGTGTAGCCGGGCGGCCGCTCGTCCGAAGTGGAGTTCTTCGGCGACTGCGATGAAGTACCGCAGGTGCCGTAAAAGATCCACGAGCAGGAACGATATCCGATCCGATATCGCAGCCAAGACAAACTTGGTGTTTGATTCGCACTGTTTTCGCCTGGTCTGCTGGTGATCGTTCAACGAGCGAGAGGATCCACACCATGGATCAGGACAAGCAGCCGCGTACGAAACTGGGGCGGCGCAACGTGCTTCGTACCGCGCTGATGGGCGGTGCGGCGGTGGCCGGGGTGGCCGCTGGCGTCGTACCGGCGGTTGCCGCGCGGACCGGCGCGGAGCGTTCCGCTGCCGTTCCCACCGCCGGGAAGGCGAAGCAGGCCGGGGTGACCCTGCGCTGGCTGGGCGTCTCCGGCTTGGAGATCACCTTCGACGGTCACGTGCTCTACTTCGATCCGTACCTGAGCCGGTTCGACCACAAGGCCAATGGTGGGCGGTTGGCACCGGACCCCTCGGTGGCCGACAAGCTCCTCGCCACCGGCAGGCTCTCCGGTCCACCGGAGCTGATCATGATCAGCCACAGCCACTGGGACCACATGGGCGACGTGCCGGACCTGCTCAACCGGGCGGCCTGGAAGGACGCGCCGATCAGCACCATCGGCACCGACACGCACCGTAACCTTCTTCAGGCGATGGGGACCGGTGCGGCGCGGATTTCGAAGTTCATCACCGCCAGCGGGGGCGAGGACCTGTCGTTCCACAATGGGGCCTACCGGGTGCAGGTGCTGCGCTCCGTACACAGCCAGTCGGCCGGCGGCAGCTACTTCGCGCCCGGCCTTCGGAACACCCCGCCGTCGAAGCCGGAGACCACCGCCGACCTGGTCGAAGGCGGCTCCCTCGCCTATCAGGTCACGGTGCCGGACCGGCTCTCGGTGTTGATGTTCGGCGGCACCAACTACGTCGAGCGGGAACTGGCCGGGCTGCGACCCGACGTGGTGGCGCTCTGCCTGACCAACTTCAGCATGGTGCACCAGTATCTGGAGCGGCTGCTCACCGTGCTCGGTGGGCCGAAGTACGTCATTCCGGTGCACCACGATGACATGGTCACCGGGTTCGACGACCCCAACCTGCCGAACACCCTGGACCTGACCGGAGTGAAGACGCTCAAGGAGGTCATCCGGGCCAAGGGGCTGCGGACCCAGGTGCTGGAGATGCGCCACCTCCAGACGATCACGCTCTGAACGGCTGACCGGGCCGCCCCGCCACTGTTTACGCCCACTGTGAACGGGCTTGGGAAACGTGGAACAGCAGTGTTTGAGTGGCCCGATGGAGATCCTGGTGTTGGGTGGTACGGCGTGGCTCGGCCGCGAGGTGGCTCGGCAGGCGCTGGACCGGGGGCACGCGGTGACCTGCCTGGCCCGGGGCGAGAGCGGTGCGGTGGCCGAGGGGGCGCGGCTGGTCGCCGCCGACCGGAGCGCCCCCACGGCGTACGACGGGTTGGTCGACCGCGACTGGGACGCTGTGATCGAGGTGTCCTGGCAGCCGGGCTTTGTCCGGGGTGCACTGGCGGCGCTGGGTGACCGGGCCCGACACTGGTCCTACGTCTCCTCCGGCAACGTCTACGCCTCCCAGGGCACCCCGGGTGCGGACGAGTCCGTTGAGACACTGCCCCCGACCGAGCTGGACACAGTGGACCGCGAGCTGTACGGCGAGGCGAAGTCCGCCTGCGAGCAGGCGTCGCAGGCCGCCGTCGGGGACCGGCTGCTGGTCGCGCGGGCCGGGCTCATCGGCGGTCCGGGCGACCGCAGCGACCGGGCCGGCTACTGGGTGGGCCGGGCCGCCCGCGACCCGGGTACGCCAATGCTGGTCCCCGCCACCCCAGAGCTGCCGACTCAGGTCATCGACGTACGAGATCTCGCCGCCTGGCTGCTCGACTCGGCGGCGGCGGGGACCGTCGGGACGTACAACACGGTGGGGGAGGTCAGCACCTTTGCGGAGTTCATCGAGTTGTCCCGCTCGCTCGGCGGGCACACCGGTCCGGTGGTGACCGCCGACCCGGACTGGCTGCTCAAGCAGGGCGTCAAGGAATACATGGGGCCGGAGTCGCTGCCGATGTGGCTGGTCGAGCCTGGTTGGGAGGGCTGGTCGACGCGCAGCGGGGCAGCTGCTGTCGCCGCCGGTTTGCGGCACCGGCCACTGGCGGAACTGCTCGCCGACACGCTGGCCTGGGAACGCGAGCTGGGGCTGGATCGGGAGCGCCGGGCTGGCCTCAGCGCCGTGCGCGAGCGTGACCTGCTGGCCGCGCTCCAGCAGTTGCCGTGAGCCAGTAAGGTCTGTTAAATGATCATCCGCCCGTATCAGCCAGGTGACCAGAACGCCGTACACGACATCTGCATCCGTACGGCTGATGCGGGACAGGATGCCTCCGGCTCGTACGCGGATCCGGATGTCCTGCCGGCCATCTTCGCCCACCCGTACGCCGAGTTGGAGCCGGAGCTGGCGTTCGTGCTCGATGACGCCGGGCAGGCCGTCGGATATGTGCTCGGCACCGCCGACACGGCGAACTTTGTCCAACGGTTCCGCACCGAATGGCTGCCCCGGGTCGCCGACCGGTACCCGGCACCGCCGGGGGAGCCGGGTACCTCGGACGAGATCATGGCGTATCTGCTGCACACCCCGGAGCGGATGATCCTGCCTGACCTCAAGGACTACCCGGCCCATCTGCATATCGACCTGCTGCCGGCATACCAGCGGGCTGGACATGGTCGGAAGCTGATCGACACCTTCACGGCGGCGTTGCGCCGGGCCGGCGTACCCGGGTTGCACCTGGGGATGGTTACCGCGAATGAGTCGGCCCACGCCTTCTACCGTCGGCTCGGCTTCCACACCATCGACGTCGCCGACCCCGGCCCGCTCACCTACCTCGGCCTACGCTTCTGAGTCGCGACGCAGGCCCCACTATCCGTGTTCCTAGCTAGCCGTCCTCAGTGGAGACGTTGGTCAGGAACACCTCGATGGCGGTGAGGTCGTCGGGTTGTAGGCCGTGTCGAGAAGACGGTGCTACCAGCAGGGCCCGACCGTCGCTGGTCAGCTCGTCGCGGGCCGGTCCGTCAACGGGGATCGCCTCGTCGTCGGTCCAGATCAGCCGCCGGCCCGAGGCCAGGACCCGGCGGGCCGCATCGAGCTTCAACGGCCAGTTGTGCTCCCCCTTGGGCACCGGACATTCGGGCAGTGCCCGGTCCAGCGGTGGGAACCGCCAGAGCCGTTCGAGTTGGTCGGCGTCCGGGCACCAGGTGGTGCACCAGCGCACTTCGACGGTACGGGCGAGGTGTAGTGCGCGGATCCGCTCGACCAGGGCGGGAGCCCAGCGTAGGACGTACTCGTAGCGGTCGGTGGGGGACCAGACCTTGGCCCGGTGGGGCGCGGCGCTCCAGCCGGGCCGGGGTGCGTTGACCACTCCGTCCACGTCGAGCAGCCAGACGGGGACCAGGGGCGTGGCGTCGATGTCCGTGTTCTCCTTTCCTGCCGTCGTTCGATGGTGTCGGGTAGTCGACAACGTATCGCTTCATCGGCCAGCATCCATTGCGAAGACGGGCGACGCACTGTCACCGTGACAGATCGACAGTGATTGGTCACGGTGTGAAGTCGTCCGTCTCCTCAAGCGAAGCGAGCCGCAGATGACCTTCTTCGAGGGCAAGAAGCCCGCAGCGATTCTCAAGCACGCAATCATGAACCAGTACATCGATCAGTTCGTAGCCAAGACCGGCCTGTACTCGCTCGGCCATCGGGTTGCGGTCATCGACGGGTACGCCGGCGAGGGGCGCTACGCGTCCGGTGAAGAGGCGTCGCCAGCCATGCTCATGCGGAAGGCGCGCGAGCTTACCCGGATCAACCGATGCCTGGAGAGCTACCTCGTGGAGAGCGAGCCGGTGCCGCTGGCCAAGCTGCGGCAGGTTGTCGCAACCGAAGGCGCTGACCTGCCGGTGGAGCTGTTCCAGGGAAGCATCGCCGACCATCTGGGGCACCTGTTGGCGCGGGTCAAGGACGTGCCACTGTTGGTCTTCCTGGACCCGTTCGGGGTCATGATTCCCTTTACCGCCACTGTGGAGATCTTCCACCAGCGTCCGACTCAGCCGCCGGCCACCGAACTGCTCATCAACTTCAACGCCAGTGGTCTGCGGCGTATCGCTGGCCTCCTCAGCAGCGAAAAGGTGATCCCAGGTAAGGAGGCCGCGCTCGCTCGCATGGACGCCGCCTGTGGAAGCGACTGGTGGCGGCAGACGTGGCTCGACCATGGCGAGGACCACGACGCGGCCGAGGAGGCCGTCGTGGCGGCGTACGCCCGTCGGCTGGCCAGCAGCCAGCGGTGCGGCTGGTGGACCACGCCGGTACGAAACCGGGCACACCAGAAGCCCGTGTACTACCTCGTGTTCCTCACCCGGCATCCCGACGGGTTCATCGCCTTCGGTGAGGCGCTGTCGCTCGGTCTGCAGAGGTGGCGCCAAGCCCTACACGAGATCATGAACGCCGACACGCTCTTCGGTGATGAGGTCGCCTTCCAGGCAAGCGAAAAAGCGCTGACTGACGGGTGGGTGAACGAGATCGAGGCGAACCTGCGACAGCTGCTGAGCGACGGGAAACCCTTCAAGATCTTCGACCGGTACGGTGACGTCTTCGGCAGCGCCGCTGGTCAGGCCCGCGAGATGCACCTTCGGGCTGCCTGGAAGCGCCTCTATCCTGACGTGACCAGGACCGACTCGAAGGGCGACCTGATCAAGAAGGTCATCGAGCCGGCGTAAGCTCCCGAGACGGCATCTCGTCCCAGGTGCGCCCGTCGAGGACACGTCCACCAGCCTTCGGGGTGCGACCACCCCACTGTTTGAAGAAGAACGCCGTACCCGAGGTGGTGCAGGCATCCCGTAGGTGCCGTACCCACGTGGGGTCCATCGGCCGTGCACCCGGGCCGGACTCGCCACCCGCGATCAGCCAGTGAATGTCGTCTAGATTGATGCCGTCGAGCGAGCCGAGCAACGGTTCGGCGGAGATGAACCGGATTGCTGCGGGGACCGTGCGCAGGTGGTCGACCCGAGCAAGCTCGGCTTCGGACTCGACGCTGACGCCCATCCACACGTTTCCGGGCCAGTCCAGCTGCGGCGCGAGTTTCGCCAGCCGGCTGGCCCGCTTGGTGAGCACCTGATAAGTGTGGCGCGGCGTATCGGCCATGACGTCGAAGACCCGCCGTACGTAGTCCAGCGGCACCCGGGCGTGGAACAGGTCACTCATGCTGTTGACGAAGACGGTGCGGGGTTCCCGCCAGCGGCGGGGAATGTCGAGAGCGTCTTCGTGGATGGTGACGTCGAACCCGGGGCCGGAGGTAGCCGGGTTGCCGTCGTTCTGATATTTGGCGGAGCCCATGGCTTTGAGGCGTTTGGCGAGGGTGAGGGCGTAGCAGTTGTCGCAGCCGGCCGAAATCCGGTCACATCCGGTGGTGGGGTTCCACGTGGCCTCGGTCCATTCGATGGCGCTGTGGTCGGCCATTGTCGACTCCTCCCGGCTGATGCCCCATCCTCTCGAACATCAGTGCGGATTGCGAGGTCTGACGGTGGGTGTCGACCGGATTACTTGTTAACGTGGATCGATGACGAACTTGCTGCTCATGGCCGGTGTCGTTGGCACGGTGCTGTTCGTCGTGACGTTCCTTGTCGATGGCTCGACCCGGCCCGGGTACGATCCGGTGCGCCAACCGGTGAGCGCGCTGGCGCTCGGCCCACGGGGCTGGGTGCAGGTCACGAGCTTCGTACTCTGTGGCGGGCTCATCGCCACCTCCGCCCTCGGGCTCAGGCAGGCCACGGGCAGTCTCTGGCTGGCGATCGCGGTCGCCGTGTTCGGTCTCGCGCTCGTCGCCTCCGGTGTGTTTCCCATGGACCCGATGCGGGGCTACCCGCCGGGCACGCCGGACGAGACACCGTCCGAGCTGAGCTGGCGGCACCATGCACACGACTGGGCGGGCATAGTGGTCTTCGCCGCGCTGCCGACCGCCGCCATCGTCGCGGTGTTCGCCCTGGATGGTGTGGTGTGGCGGTGGTACTCAGGGTTTACCGCAGTCGCGGCTACCCTGCTGTTCATCGGCTTCGGTCAGGCCTGGGAGCAGGATTCCCCGCGCACCGGTCTGATCCAGCGCATCGCGATCATCGTTGGCTGGAGCTGGCTCGGGGTGCTCTGCGCGCAGCTCGCCTACTCCTGGTCGGGCTGACGCACTACTCACTTGAGTAGCTGTATTGCGTGGCGCGAGGTTTCCGGCTGTTTCGTGAGGGTAAGTCCGTCCGGTGCGATCCGGTACCGACACGTGATCGTGGCCGCACGGGGCGCGATCGGTTCGTGCTGATGTTCGTCCTGCTGCTGGCCAGTTTCGTTCTCTCGGCGTTCCTGCCCGGTCGGCAGATCCAGATTATTCCGCTCTTTCTGTATCTGGCTGCGCTCCTGTTGGCGATGCGGACGGTGACATCGAAGTCGTCGGCATCGAGGGGCGGGAGACGGATCCTGCTGGCTGGGTCCGTGGTCGCCGTGGCAGCTGCCGTGATCAGTAACGACCGGGCGGTCCATGGTGCCGTCGCCAGTTGGCTGGCAGTCATCCTTCTCTACACGATTGTCGTGCTGCTGCGTCGGGTACTGGTCGGCCACCGGGTCGTCACCGTGCAGACGATTTTCGGTGTGCTTAGCGCCTACCTGCTGATCGGGTTGTTGTTCGCGGCGTTGTTCTCCGCAGTCTCGCTGTTTCAGGGGCAGCCGTTGTTCGCAATGGGCAAGGCTGCCACCAACAGTGCCATCCAGTACTTCAGCTTCAGCACTCTCACCACGGTCGGCTTTGGTGACTACACGGCGGCGGGAGAACCAGCCCGCACTCTCGCCGTGCTCGAAGCGCTGTTTGGGCAGATCTTCCTGGTAACCGTGGTGGCCCGGCTGGTGTCGATCTTCGGGACCACGCGTCGGCCTACCGATTAGCGCGGGCCGCGCGCCACTCGTCGGCCAGCACCGACCAGACTTCGAGGTCGATGCGGACGCCGTTGAGGGGGAAGACCTCACGCAGTACGCCGTCCCGGGTCATGCCGAGCCGTTTGGCGGCGGCGATGCTGCGAGCATTGGTGGCATCCACCCGCCATTCCACCCGGGCCATTCCCCGTACGTCGACCGCCCAGTCGACCATGCAGCGGGCGGCGCGGTTGACCAGGCCCTGTCCCTGCGCCTCGGGGGAGAGCCAGACGCCGACTTCGCAGACGCCGCTGGCGGTGTCGAAGACCCGGAACAGGGTGCCGCCGACGAGTGCGCCGTCGAGCCAGATGCCGTAGATACGACCGCTGTCGGCGGCCTGCCGCTCGGCGTAGCGCTGCAACCACTGTCGGGCACTGGGCTCGTCGACGATGATCTGCGCCCAGGGCAGCCAGGGCGCGAGGTGGGCGCGGTTACGTTCGACGTACGCGGCAAAGTCGGCCGCCTGCCACGGTTCGAGCGGCCGAAGCTCGGCGTTGTCGGTGAGCGGGTACGCGAACACTGTGTCCCCTTCGGTTCACATGCCAAACGTTTGTTACGTACTATACGACGGCTCGATCCTGGGCCCCTCACCGCCAGCTCGCTGGGATTACGCCGTGTTGGCGCGGGTGCGCAGTGCCTCGGCGGTCTGCGCGTCGGCCGGATAGAACGACTCGATCGACAGCTCGGCAAGGGTGATGTCCAGCGGCGTACCGAAGGTGGCGACGGTGCTGAAGAAGGTGAGCACACTGTCGCCGTACTGGAAGCGCAGCGGTACGACGATCTCGCCGGGCCCCGACAGCTCGACCTCCGGTTCGGGCTGCTCGCAGGGGTAGTCGCGCAGCTCGGCAGCAAGTGTGGCCAACTCGGAGTCCCCGGTGACCTCGACCTGCCGGCGCAAGCGGCCGAGCAGGTGGGCCCGCCACTCGCCAAGGTTGACGATGTGCGGTGCCATACCCTCGGGGTGGAGGCTGACCCGGAGCACGTTGACCGGCGGCTTCAGCAGGTGCGGCGCGACGACGCCGGTGAACAGGGTGAGGCTGGCGTTGGCGTCGAGCAGGTGCCACCGGCGGTCGACCACCACCGCCGGGTACGGCTCGTGCCCGGTCAACACCTGCCGGACGGCGTCGCGTACCGCCGTCATCTGTGGGGCGTTGAGCGAGTTCTCCGAGTACGCCGGGGCGTACCCGGCCGCGAGCAGCAGCCGGTTACGTTCCCGTAGTGGCAGGTCGAGCTGTTCGGCGAGCTGAAGCACCATGTTGCGGCTCGGTGCTGAGCGGCCGGTCTCGACGAAGCTGAGGTGCCGGGTGGAGACCTCGGCCTGGATGGAGAGTTCGAGTTGGCTGACCCGTCGGCGTTCCCGCCACTGTCGCAGTAACTCGCCGAAGGGCCGGGGCGGCTGGGCTATCGCACTGGTCATGACGTCCTCACCCGGCGATTTTACTTGCGCGATCGGTGCTGCTGGTCGGGCTGAGGTTACGGGCTGACCGCATAAAAATCTTGGAGTCAAATGGCTCCTGGAGGGGCCGATTTTCTCCAAGGTCTATCAGTCATCCCAAGAAGCGGAACGTGAGTCCCGTTACCTGGACGGCTGCGGTCAGGTTCGCCGGGGTCGGCCCTGCCGATCCACCCGCACCACTGCCGGCCAGCCCAAACGCGCAGACTTGACGGCATTGCGCCATGATCTGGCGTCGTTGACGGCCAGGTTACCTCGCAGGTAATCGACAGCATCGCGGATCCGGGAAATGATTTCCTCAGCGCCGACGAGCGAGTCAATAAGCGACCTTGTGCGGGCGCCGATTCTGATGTGGATTGCTGCGGAAGGGCAGGACAATGGCTGAGTTCAACAAGCTGGTAGAGCGTTACCTCGCGGTCTGGAACGAAGGCGACGAGCAGGCTCGGGCCGCGGCAGTCGCAGCACTGTGGACCGAGGACGCCACCTACACCGACCCGATGGCCGAGGTCAGCGGGCATGCGGGAATCGCCGCGGTCATCGGCGGTGTGCAGGGCATGTTCCCCGGGTACGTCTTCCAGGTGCACGGTGCGGTCGACGGCCACCACGACGTCGTACGGTTTGGTTGGGAACTGGTGCCGGCGGCCGGCGGCGAATCTGTCGTGATCGGTTTCGACGTCGCTGTTCTGGCCGAGGACGGTCGGATCCGGGCGGTCCACGGATTCCTCGACAAGGTCCCCGCCGCCGTCTGATCGATACGGCAGCCAGCGCGCCATTGGCTATGGCGCACATCGAATGCGGCGCACATCAAATGCGGCGCACATCAAATGCGGCGCACATCGAATATCGCGTGGCCTACACGATATTCGATGTGCGCCGCTGCGTATTTCCGATGTGTCAGGACGGTGGCGCGGGCCGGGTCACCGCGCCGGGCAGGTCCAGCGCCACCACGCGTACGGACACCCAGCGCTCCTGCCAGGTCGGCCCGATCGAATCGACGGGATAGCCGACGATCTCGACCATCAACAGGCTGCCGACTTGTACGACGCCACCGACGCGGGTGACCAGCAGCCGCAGCGGCTCGGTGCCGTTCAGGTAGTGGGTCTCGGGGACGTTCAGGATGTCCCCGGGCCGGACCTTCTCGCGTATCCGAGCAGCGAGTTCGGTGAGGGCCGCCAGGGTGGGATCGAGCCTCGCCATCAGTCAGAACGCCCGGCGACTGAAGGACGGGCGGTGGGGGCGCGGCGGCGTGTCCGCAGACGACGCGGCTTCGGGCTCGGAACCTGACTCGGCCGGCTCAGGGGTTGATTCCGGCTTCGGGATTGATTCGCGCTCAGGTGTTGCTGTGGGCTCAGAGGTTGAATCGCGCTCAGGGGTGTCCGAGGACTCTGCGGATTTCGCGGACCGCTGGCGCGGAGGTGCGGGGACCGGTTCGTAGTCGCCACTGAACATGGGCGTTCCTTTCTCAAGTGGATGGCGGTCCGATTCGACCGCCGGGGGAGGGGCCGCCGTCGGTGTGGGGGACGGGCGATGCGACGGCGGCCCCGGGTCGGCTGCGTCCCTCTGTGGTTCTGCCGAAAACCACCGCATCCGACAGGTCACAGTTTGGTGATGAATCGACTACGTTCGGAAGGGATTAGCAGGTCGCGGGGCGGATCGGTAGCGGCTGCGGTGCGTACCCGAGGCGAATCAACCCACCGGCACCGGCACTGTGGAGGAAGTGTGGCGACTGACAAGCCATCTACGGCGGACCTCATCCGGACCCAACTGCGCCGAATGCGTACGGTCGCCGGATTGAGCCAGGAGGAGTTCGGCAAGCGGGCGCACTATTCGGCGTCGATGGTGTCGGCGGTGGAGCTGGGCCAGCGCCCGCTGGACGCCGCCTACCTGGCCCGTGCGGACGAGGTGCTCGGCACGGGTGACCTCTTCGTACGACTGCTGGAGCTGGCCAAACGCGACGGCGAGCCGTTGTGGTTCCGGCCCTGGCTGGACGCCGAACGCCGAGCCACCCAACTGCGGTGTTTCCACCCGACGTTGATCCCCGGTCTGCTTCAGACCGCCAACTACGCCCGCGCCCTCTTCCGAGGCGACACCAGCCTCACCGAGGAGCGGATCGAGCAGTTGGTGGCCACTCGGCTGGAACGGCAGGCCATCCTGGACCGGGCCGAGCCGCCGCAGCTCACCACAGTGATCGACGAGGCGGCGCTGGACCGATTCGCCGAGGAGTGCGCCGGAATAATGGCCGAGCAGTTGACCCACCTGCTGGCCTGCGCTGAGCGGCCGAACATCAGCATCCACGTCCTGCCGCGTACGGTCGGCCTGCACATCGGGTTGACCGGCCCGTTCATCTTGGCCCGGTCGGCCGATGGTGGCTGGGTCGGCTTCATGGACAACCAGCTGGAGGGGGTCGACAAGGACCGCACCGAGGATGTGGCCGCGCTGCTGGCAAGGTGGGAGAGTGTGCGTAACGAGGCGCTGCCTCGACGGCAGTCGATCGAACTGATCAAGGAGTTGGTGCGGCCATGGATCTGACCGGTGCCCGGTGGCGCAAGTCCACCCGGAGCGGCGCTAACGGCGGCGACTGCGTCGAGGTGGCCGACAACCTGCCCGGCGTCGTGTTGGTACGCGACACGAAGGACCGGGACGGCGGCACGTTGGCCTTCGGTCCGGCGGCCTGGCGCGCCTTCGTGTCGTACGCCGCCACCCGCGACTGAGTCGCATAGCTCACGCTGTCCCTGCTGGCCAGCCCGGCGGGGACAGCGCGAGCCAGCGTGACGGGCACAGTGGGCGTGATCATCCGCCCAGAGGCAGGGCTCCGAACCGTGCGAGATAGTGCCAGACCCGCTTCAACGCCTGCTCGTCATGCTCGCCGGTACGCGCGGCGTCCCCGATGATCCGAGGATCGAGGTAGCCGTCGATGGCGATCTTCGTGCCCAGGTCGACGTACTCCTGGCCCCGGTAGTCCGGGTGGCGCTGCAACTCGGTGACGGCGAGCCGGAAGCCCGGGTGCCATTCCACCGGACACGGCAGTCGACGGGCGGCAGCCTCGATTTTCGTACCCCGGTAGCTCGGGTCCAGCACCAACGCCTCCACGTCACGGTCCAGTTGAACCGGTCCGTGCACTTGGGCCTCGATGTAGTCATCGAGGTCGTCCTGGCTGTCCGCCTCGGCCAGTTCGATCAGCGAGCTGCTGTTCGCCACGGCGAACGCCGTCGGTTCAAAGACGCTGTCCGGATAGCAGAAGGTGGTCCGGGCCAGGGTGGCGGCGGTCAGCCGGAAATGTGCCGAGCCGAACCGGGGCGCGGCCCCGACCGGCTTGCGCCGGAAGTTCAATGCCCCGTAGACCGGCCGAAGGTTGCCTGGCACATCGTCGTAGACCCCACCGAAGATCCGACTCTCCCAACGCCACCGGTCACCGCCGGGATGGGCGGTCAACCCGCCGTTGCTGGTGCCGGTGACGAACTGGGACTGGTAGACGCCGTCGGCGGCCAGCGCCGCCAGGATGGGACGGTCGCGGCCCAGCCGGTCCGGGTGGAAGTTCAGGGTGACCCGCAGCATTGGGTCCACCGGCGGTCCGGACGACAGGGCGGCCACGTGACGCAGGGCCCGCTCGTACGGAGGCTGGGTCTCGTCGGGGAGCACCAGAGAAGCGTAGTTGCCGAACGATCGTTATGTACGATGCCCCTGGTCGGAACAGGTGAGGAGAACAGCGGATGCCCGCACGAGGAGACCATGATGCGCGGCGGGCCGACGTCTCCGAGGCGGTGTGGCGAGTGCTCGCCGCCCGAGGATTCAGCGGACTGACGCTGCGCGCGGTCGCCGCCGAGATGGCCGCCTCGACCGGCCTGCTCACCCACTACTTTCCCAGCAAACAGGCGCTCGTACGACATGCGCTCGACGTCGCCGAGGAGCGCAGCGAGACCCGGGCGCGACAGATCGCCGAGGCCCCCGGCCTGCCAGCGCTCCGGGCCGCGCTGCTCGACGTACTTCCGCTCACCGACGAACTGATCACGATGAGCCGGGTCTGGGTGAGCTTCTGGGACGCGGCGCTGGGTGACTCCGACCTCGGCATCCGGCAGACCCAGCGGTACGTCCGTTGGCGTGGGCGGTTGCGCGGCCACGTCGAGGCGGCGATGAGCCGGGGTGAACTGCCCGCCATCACCGATCCGGAGGATCTGGCCGCGACGGTCGCCGCGTTCGCGCATGGGCTCGTCGTACAGGTGCTCTTCGATCCGGAGCGCTTTCCACCAGCCCGGCAGGTCAAGCTACTCGACGACTTCCTGCACGGCATCCGGGTCACTCGGCCGGAGTCGCCGTCAGAACCAGCGTCAGAACCTGCGTCAGAACCTGCGTCAGAACCTGTGTCGGAACCTGCGTCGGAACCTGCGTCGGGGTCGACTTCGCTGGCGGGGTGAACCTCTCCACCACGACCAGCGCCGTTCCCGCCCGGACCACCGCGCCGAGGGCGAACACGTCGGTGCCGGCGTAGACCGCCCCGGGCAGAGTGGATCGGCCGAGTAGGAAGGTACGCCCCAGCAGGGTGGGTGGATAAGCGGGCAAAGCGGGCAACCGTTCGTGAAGCCGATTCGTATGCGTTGAGTAGCTGACTCGATCATGCTGGTGGTTGGTGACGCTACGAAACGTAATGATTGCGGAAGCGGGATTCCTTCTGGCCGGTGGACGGTGGGGGGCTGGAGTAAATCGGGCAGATCATGGCTTTTTTGGGCGTGTCCTGGCGGTCGGCGCTGGGGGCAGGGGAAATGTGCCGGACAGGTGCGGTCGCTTCTCGCAAATCTCCCTCAGCATTTGTACGATCGGGTCGATGTGTTTGGGGCGAGGCTTGGTCGTGGTGACGTAGACGTCGAGTTTCAGTGTTTTCCCATCGTGGTGGAGTGGCACCCATCGTGACGATTCAACGCCGCTTCCGCCGAATCGGGAACCTGCCTTGTATAGCAGAGCCACATCCGATGGGGCGACGACGACCCGCTTCGACTTGATCCCGAATCGCTGATGGTCGTCGGAGGTGCGTTGGATGTTCATCGTGCTTTCGTACGTCTCTGCGACGATCCTGAGTTCCTTTGGCGGCGCGCTGATTCTTGCCCTGGTGATCCAGGTTTCGAGTAGCTTCCGAGAACGGGATCCTTCCGGTGGCACCATGGCGCGATATTCGTTGACCAGTTCGGTGAGGCTCATCCGGTCGGTTTGGTAGGTGGCCGGAACCATCACCTCCAGTTGGGTGCTGTAGAGCACGTCCGACTGAAGTTCTTCCTGGTAGACGGTTGTCTTGCCGCCGATCGCGATCTCGTGGTGGCCGAGCGTCAGGGGATACAGCGCCTCGTCTTCGAAGCCATCGTCGCCGCGTGCGTCCAGCCCCAGCTCTTCCACGATGATTTGGTCCTCGTGGCTGGGGTGCCGTTCTCGGAGTTCGCATTCAAGTTGACTGGTGACGTATCCGTGATGGGGCAGGCACACGATCTTGGGGAGCATGCGCTCGCTCGATGGTGCACGTTCCTCCTGGAAGCTGGTGACGATTCTCTTCGCAAACCTGAGGAACCGCTTCCCACGTACGGTCAGCTCGAGGATTCCTTTTTGTGGCTCCTTGAAGGTCGTCTCGCCAAGCCAGGTGTCGATTTTCTTCAGAATGTTTTCTATGCCTTTGACGGTGATGTCTTCTTGGTAGTCCCTGGAAAGGCGTTCCTGGGCTTTCTTCTTGGTTTTGTGTGTAGCCACCATGGTGAATACAACGCAGTCCCATTGAGTGGGGGCACCGTTTCGGACTTGTCCCATTCGGTAACTCTATGGCTACCGCCCGTGGGTGGTGCGTGCCCAACTTCCGACAGTGGAAGTTTTACTTCTCTGGGCGCGAAAAGTAGGTCGAGTTTTGACTGTGCGTGACGGTGACTCAGGGTGAAAAATGATCGGGCCCGCTGTTTGCCCCAGCGGACCCGATAACCAGTTAATCCCGCAACATCGACAGTCCTGAGGAAACTGATGCTGCTCAAGCAACGTACCGCCCCCGAGGGGGCCTGGAAAGTAGCCGTTCCGTTACTTCGAGATTCTGGCGGAGGGCGGTTGTACGTCTCGTTGGCGAGGCCGAGTTGGCATTCGGTCGTTCTGGTCGGCGGGCTGGTGAGCCTGACCCGGGAGTGCCTGACCCTCACCGGACTGACCGACCACGTGACGCTCTCCAACCTTGCCTATGCCGCCGCAGCGACTCTCGCGCTGCTCTGTGGCCAACTCGTGAGCTGGTATGCCCGCAGCGAGCGGATCTCACGAATCCTGAGCGGTCTACTCAGCACGACCGGACTTGCGCTGACCAGCGTGGCCGCTGGGCCCTCGCTGCTGCCCCAGAGCAGCGCGCTCGTTCTCGTACTCGGGCTGACCTGCATCGGTGAACTCGGCTACCGGCGACAGCTATCACCCCCGCATGGCAGGCCGACCACCAACCGTCCGAGTTGGCAGCACCGTCCTGGTCGTCCGACGGTCGTTCCGGCGGCCAAGGAAAGGAAGACCCGATGAGCGCGACCCTGATGCTGTCCGAAGTCGTACTGGAACGCGACGGTCAGATTGTCGCGGCCTACGCCGTACGCCGGGACGTGCGCGGCGACGTGGTGCTTCTCGACCATGAGACGTGCGGAGGCGGGAGGGGAGGCTGGGATACGCCTCGGGCGCTGGTGGCCGTGCCCACCGTCGCCAACAGCCGGTAGTGGTGCTGCGGGTGGGCGTGGTGGCTGGTGCATCAGGCCCACCCTTTGTCGCCCGGTTGTGCAACACTCCGGCGCGACAGCCACCTGGTGTGGATATCTCCTGTGACAGGAACCCCCGATGAATCTGCAACAGCTCCAGGCACAGCGGCAGCTGATCATCCGGCAACGTATCCGGATGATGGTCAACCAGTACGAGGTCCATTCGGTGCTCGGTGACGGGACCGAAGGCGAGCTGCTCGCCTTTGCCCAGCAGAAGCGTATGGCCTTCAAGGAGCAGGTGACCCTCTACACCGACGACACCAAGCAGGTGCCGGTGCTCGGCTTCAAGGCCCGTCAGGTCATGGACCTCGGGGCGACCTACGACATCGTCGACCCCAACGGGACCGCACTGGGGCTGTTCCGCAAGGACTTCAAGAAGTCGCTGCTGCGTTCCACCTGGCATGTCGAGCAGCCCGGCATCGGGATGGCCACCGGCCAGGAGCGCAACGTGACCGTTGCCATCCTGCGCCGGTTCATCGACTCACTGGCCTGGCTGCCGTACCACTTCGACTTCACCATCGACGGGCAGGTGGCCTTCTCGGTGGACAAGAAGTGGGGCCTGCGCGACAGGTACGTGGTCGACATCCACCACCCGGGTCTCGACCGGCGGGTGGTCATCGCCATGGCCGTCGGACTGGACGCACTCCAGAGCCGCTGACCAGCGGCTCTGCCGCTCAGGGCGGGCCTGCCGCTCAGAGCGGGCCTGCCGCTGACGTTGGGCCGGCCGCTTACGTGGACGCGGCGCGGAGTTGACGCAGGACGTACTCGAGGAACGCGGTGACCTCGGCGACCGGCACCACGCGTCCGGCGGCCCGACCAGCGGCGTGGCTCGCGACCGCCGATTCGATCAAACCGGCGAAGGCCGGAGCGGCGGTCCGGGCCCACCGGGCCGCCGCCGGCTTGGCGTACCACCGCTGCTGCGCGGCGAACCGCAACGCCCGGCACCCATTGAGTACGGAGTTGTCGCCGTGCGCGGCGGGATCGGCCAGGTGCGCCGCCATCGACTCCACCACCACCGGCAGCAGTACGGCGAACGGCACCGGCCGCAGCACGCGGCGCGGATCCGGCCCAGCCAGCGCCCACCCGCTCTGCCAGGTGATCGACCGGTCGATGGCGTACCAGAAGCCAGGCCCGTCGGTCGGGTCGAAGCTGACCTTCGGCGGCAGTTCGCGGCCGGTGTTGAGATCGAGCAGATAGCCAGCGGCGATGCCGCCGTCGTTGACCGCCGCCCGGGGATAGAGCACGAACTCCAGGCCGGTGGCCGGGCAGGGCAAATCGTCGTGGGCGAGTCGGGCCGCGATCGCCGCCAGCACCGATCGTGGCGGCGGATGCTCGACCACGGCGATAAGGTCGAGATCACTCCGGCCCGGGGTGTAGCTGGCCAACGCGAGGGAACCGGTGGGGTAGACCCCGACGAGTTCGGTGCTGAGGATAGCGCTCAGGTGACGCACGACTGCGTCAAGATAGGCGGATTCGGCCGGCGGGACCCGGATCGGCATCGATTCACCCTAGGGTCGGTGGGTCGATCTTTCAATGGAGGAGGAGAGCGTGAGTCAGGAAGTACGTGGCGTGATCGCCCGGGCCAAGGGGGCACCGGTCGAGGTGGCCACCATCGTCGTACCCGACCCCGGGCCGGGCGAGGCGGTCGTCCGGATCCAGGCCTGCGGTGTCTGCCACACCGACCTGCACTACCGCGAAGGCGGCATCAACGACGAGTTCCCCTTCCTACTCGGCCACGAGGCGGCCGGCATTGTGGAGCAGGTCGGCGCGGGCGTCACCGACGTCGAGCCGGGTGACTTCGTGGTGCTCAACTGGCGGGCGGTCTGCGGCACCTGCCGGGCCTGCCGCCGAGGGCGGCCGTGGTACTGCTTCAACACGCACAACGCGAAGCAGAAGATGACCCTCACCGACGGCACCGAACTCACCCCGGCGCTGGGCATCGGCGCGTTCGCGGAGAAGACCCTGGTCCACGCCGGGCAGTGCACCAAGGTCGACCCGGCCGCCCGCCCGGCCGCCGTGGGGCTGCTGGGCTGCGGGGTGATGGCCGGGCTCGGCGCGGCGATGAACACCGGGCAGGTGACCCGGGGCGACTCGGTCGCGGTCATCGGCTGCGGTGGGGTGGGCGACGGCGCGGTGGCCGGGGCGGTTCTGGCCGGTGCGACGACGATCATCGCGGTGGACACCGACCCACGCAAACTCGACTGGGCCCGGAAGTTCGGCGCGACGCACACCGTCAACGCGCGGGAGACCGACCCGGTCGAGGCGATCCGGGAGCTGACCGGCGGGCACGGCGCGGACGTGGTGGTGGATGCGGTCGGCCGCCCCGAGACCTGGCGGCAGGCGTTCTACGCTCGGGACCTGGCCGGCACAGTCGTGCTGGTCGGCGTTCCCACCCCGGAGATGAACGTCGAGCTGCCGCTGCTGGACGTCTTCGGTCGGGGCGGGGCGCTCAAGTCCAGCTGGTACGGCGACTGCCTGCCCGATCGGGACTTCCCACTGCTGACCGAGCTCTACCTTCAGGGCCGGCTGGACCTGGACGGCTTCGTCACCGAGGAGATCGCCCTGGATGATGTCGAGGCGGCCTTCGCCAAGATGCACCACGGTGACGTGTTGCGCTCGGTGGTGGTCCTCTGATGGCAGATCCTTCGGCGGCCCAGCGGCCGGAATCGGCTGCTCGGATCGACCATGCGGTCACCTCGGGCACCTTCTCCCTCGACGGGCAGACCTTCGACGTGGACAACAACGTCTGGGTGGTCGGCGACGACACCGAGTGCGTGATCGTGGACGCGCCGCACGACGTCGACGCGATCCTGCGTACCGTCGGCGGCCGGCGGGTGCGGGCCATCCTCGCCACGCACGCCCACGACGACCACGTACGGGTCGCGCCAGCGTTGGCCGAGGCGACCGGGGCCCCGATCCTGCTGCACCCGGACGACCGGGTGCTGTGGGATCTCGTACACCCGGATGTCGCGCCCGACGGCGACCTGCACGACGGGCAGCGCCTCGAGGTCGGCGGCACAACGCTGGAGGTACGCCACACCCCCGGGCACAGCCCGGGTGCCTGCTGCCTCTACGCGCCGGAGTTGGGTGTCGTCTTCACCGGTGACACCCTCTTCGCGGGTGGCCCGGGGGCGACCGGCCGGTCGTACAGCGACTTCGGCACGATCATCGAGTCGATCCGGGGCCGACTGTTCGACCTGCCTGCGGAAACTGTGGTGCACACCGGGCACGGCGACAGCACCGCCATCGGTGCCGAGGCCCCGCACCTGGACGAGTGGCTGGCCCGAGGCCACTGAGCCCGGGAGTTCGCGCCGGCGGTGCCACCGAGCCCGGCTAGCTCGTGCCGGCGGTGCCACTGAGCCCGGTGAGCGGGTGAGTCACCCGCTGGGTGGAACACCAGGTACCTCATGCCAGCCGGATGACGTACGTGGTGTTCCACCCACGGTCGACCGGTCAGCGCGCCGCGCCCACCAGCCGGTCCTCGGCCTCTTCGATCCGCTGGTTCCATTCGCGCTTGGACGACTGCCAGCCGTCCTCGTCGACGCCGCGCCGCCAGTAGCCGGAGATGGACAGCGCCTCCTTGGGCAGGCCGCGCTCGACCCGCAGCAGGTGGCGCAGCTCCTTGACGAAGTGCGCCTCACCGTGGACGAACGCGTGCACCGCGCCGGGCAGGAAGTCGAGGGCCCGTACCGCCTCGACCAGCGCCACGCCGACCGCCCGGTCCTCCCGGTGCAGCCAGACGATCTCGGCCGCCCCCTCGGTGAACAGTTTCTGCTCCTCGGCCGGGCCGGACACCTCGACGAAGATCCGGGCCGGGGCGTCGACCGGCAGCCGTTCCAACGCGGCGGCGATCGCCGGCAGCGCACTCTCGTCCCCGGCCAGCAGGTGCCAGTCGGCGTCCGGGCTCGGCGCGTACGCCCCACCCGGTCCGCGCAGCATGATCTGGTCGCCCGGCCGGGCCTGCGCCGCCCACGGTCCGGCCAAGCCCACGTCGCCGTGGTAGACGAAGTCGAGAGTCAGCTCCAGCGCCGCCGGATCCCAGGCCCGGACGGTGTACGTGCGGGTCCGCGGCCACTGCTCGCGGGGCAGGTCCTGGCGGACCGTCGTCAGATCCAGCGGGACCGGGTACACCACCCCGTCCGGCGGGAAGATCAGTTTGACGTAGTGGTCGGTGAAGGCACCCGCACCGAACCCGGCCAGCCCGTCACCGCCCAGCACCACGCGGATCATGTGCGGGGTCACCCACTCGGTACGCTGCACCGTGGCATAGATGACCTGGGATTTATTCCTGGCGTCCGTCACGAGGTAAGGCTAGCCTAAGCGGGCCTTCGATCGGATCGGGGTACGTCGAAGACATGCGAATACTGATGATCGGTGGATCTGGCCTGGTCGGCACGATGATCCTGCCCCACCTCGCCCAGCAGCACGACATCCGCGTCCTGGACCCTCGACCATCCGCCCCCGGTCCCTGGGAATACGTCGCCGGCGACGCCACCGACTTCGCATCGGTCACCGCCGCAGCCGCCGACACCGACGCCCTCGTCTACCTCGCGATGGGGCCGCTCGCCGGCTGGGGCGAGGCGGCCAACGTCGCCGCCCACTTCGACGCCAACGTCAAAGGGCTGCACCTGGCACTCTGGGCAGCCGCCGAAGCCGGGGTACAGCACGCCGTGGTGGCCAGCTCGATGTCGGTCTACCCGAACCCCGCCGACGACGAGGCGTACCCCGATCCGGGCACCCCGCCGCACGCCACCGACTTCTACGGACTGACCAAACGCCTCGGCGAGCAGGTCGGCCAAGCCGCCGTCGCCGAGCACGGGATCAGCCTGGTGGCGCTGCGGCTCTGCCTGCCCACGCCGGACGACCAGTGGCCGCGTACCGGCGACCGATGGAGTCGCACCATCGCCACGTCGGCCCGGGACACCGCGTCGGCCGTCGACGCCGCACTGGCGTACCGGGGGCACGGGTTCACCGCCGTGACGATCAGCGGTGACGCGGTCGGACGGATGACCAACGTCGACGCCGCCCGCCAGCTACTCGGCTGGGAACCACAGGACCCCACCGACCCGTAAGCCGACACCCTGCCCCGGGTCCGGCTCTGCGTCAGGAGACCTCTGCCGGGTCAGGCCCCGGGGCAGGCCAGCCGGACCGGCATCAGCACCGAAAACGTCCCCTCGTCGGCGGGCAGGCGGATCGCCAACGGGTTGATCGGCCCACCGAGTTCGAGCACCAACTGCCCCTGGCCGCTGGCGTCGAGCGCGTCGAGCAGGAACTCCCGGTTCACCCCGACGTAACCGGACTGGTCGAGATCCAGGCCAGCACCGTCCACCACCGCCAAGCCACCCGCCTCGTCCACAGTGAGGATGGCGACGTCGTACCGTACGCCGTTGCGCTCGCGTACGACGGTGGGTGCGACCCCCGGGGCCAGCGCCGCGCGCAGTGCCGGCGCATCGACGGTGACCCGCTGGCCCCCGGACGCGCAGAGCTGGCCGCCGGCTGTTTGAAGCCAGCTGCCGGATGTCCCCAGCTGACCGTCGGATGTCCCGAGCCGACCGCCGGATGCTTCAAGCCGACCGCCGAGCCGATTGCCGAGCCGCCGCCGGTAGTCGGGGAAGTCGTGCTCCAGCGCGGGCATGGCGAGGCGGTGTCCCGGCAGCTCGACGGTGATCACCGTCGGAGTCAGGGCGAGCTCCACCGGCTCGTCGTCGGTCAGCAGCTCCCGTAGCTGGTCGATCAGCGTCGCCGGGACGAGCAACTGCACCGGGGGACCGGTGACCTGACCCACCGCCGACTCGGCAACGGCGAGCCGGAACCGGTCGGTGGCGACCAGGCGCAGCCTCTCCGGTCCGACCTCGCACCAGACGGCGTTCAGCATTGGCAGCTCGGGATCACGGCCGATGGCGAACCGGACGGCGTCGATCGTGGCGGCGAGTTCCGCGCCGGTCAGGGTGAGGCGAGTGGTGTCGGGAACGCTGTCGTGGTCGAGCAGGTCATGTACCCGGGACAGCTCCCGGCGGGCGTCGGCGAGCCCGTCCTCCAGCCGGCGTAGGTGCGCGTCCAGCAGGCGGTGCACCGCCGCCGGGTCGGAACGCTGGGCCGCCACCGCCTGGCTGATCTCCGCCAGCGGCATGCCGACGCGGCGGAGACTGGCCACCATCCGGGCCGGGGCGATCTGCTGCGGGTCGTACCAGCGGTAGCCGGTGCTCGGGTCCACGGCGGCTGGCACCAGAACGCCGGCTCCGTCGTAGAAACGCAGGGCGCTGACGCTCAGCCCGCTGGCCCGGGCCATCTCACCGATGCTGCGCAGCTCACCATCCACGCCACGATCCTGCCGCCTCGACCAGGTCGAGGGTCAACCCGGCTTGGGTGTTAGGAAGGGCCCCTTCCTATGCAAAAAGCGATAACAAGGGGCCCTTCCTTACATCGGGGCGTCGGGTTGGAACACGGCGCGGACGCAGTCGTCGCGTTTGTCCTTGAAGAGTTGGTAGCCCTCGGGTGCCCGGTCCAGCGGCATCCGATGCGTTGCCAGGTGCTCGGTGCGTAGCTCGCCGCTGCGCATCCGGTCCAGCAGCATCGGGATGTAGCGCTGCCCGTGTTGCTGGGCGGACCGTAGGGTCAGCCCCTTGTTCATCACCGCGCCGAGCGGAAACTTGTCCACCAGCCCGGCGAAGACCCCGAGTACGAAGACACTGCCCCCCTTACGGCAGGCGTGGATCGCCTCCCGTACCGCGATCGGCCGGTCCGTCTCGATCCGCAACTGCTGTTTGACCTGGTCGTAGAGGAACTGCGGACCGGAGCTGTGCGCCTCCATGCCGACCGCCTCGATGCACACGTCCGGCCCTCGTCCGCCGGTACGCTCACGCAGCTCACCGCCGACGTCGGTGCGCTCGTAGTTGATCGTGTCAGCGCCGATGTGCCGCTCGGTCATCCGCAGTCGGTAGTCGAACCGGTCGATGCAGATGACCCGTTCCGCGCCGAGCAGCATCGCCGCCCGGGCGGCCATCTGCCCGACCGCCCCGCAGCCCCAGATCGCCACCACGTCCCCGGGACGTACACCCCCGAGGTCTGCGCCCATCCAACCGGTCGGGGCGGCGTCCGAGGCGAACACCGCCCGATCGTCGCTCACCTCGTCGGGCACCCGGAACGCGCCGGTGTCGGCGTACGGGACCCGCACGTATTCGGCATGGCTACCGGCGAAACCCCCCATGGCGTGCGAGTAGCCGTAGCAGCCGCCCGGGGCGAAACCCCAGGCCATCTCGGCGATCGCCGGATTGGTGTTGCCGTTGTCGCAGCAGGCGAAGAGCCCCTGCCGGCAGTACCAGCATCGCCCGCAGGAGATGAACGAGCAGACCACCACCCGATCGCCGACCGAGTGCCGGTGCACATCCGGCCCAACCTCCACGATCTCGCCCAGGAACTCGTGCCCGAGTACGTCACCGGCCTGCATGAACGGGATGTACCCGTTGATCAGGTGCAGGTCGGAGCCACAGACGGCGGTCTGCCGTACCTTGACGATGGCGTCCTGGGTATTGCGGATCTGCGGATCCGGGACCCGCTCGACCGCCAGCTTGTCGACACCCTCCCAGCACAGCGCCTTCATCCGGCAGCCCTCACCATCGCCCCTGGTCGCGACCGTGCCGGGTGGCCACCTCCAACGGCCGGTTGAGCAGCGTACGGCGGGTCGTGCTGGGCAGGTCCGGGGTGAGCAGCTCACCCGTCTCGGCCAGCTGCTTGGCCTGGCGCAGCGCGGCGCGTAGTGCCATGCGCGGATCGTCACCAGTGAGGTGGGCGACCATGCCGGTCAACGCATCGGAGCCGCCGGCCCGCAGTCGGGCCGCCAGTTCGGTGCCCCGCCCACCGGGGGCGGGCCGAATCCGGGTTTCGACCCCGTCGCCGAGCCGGACGAGTGGTTCGGGCAGCCGACCTTCCGGTGCGACCTGGGCGGGGGGCCGGTCGACCGTCACCGTCTGCCACCGGGACGGCCATCTGCCGGTGAAGTTCCGGTCCAGCCGGTTTCCCCGGTCCAGCAAGGAAGCTCGGCCCAGCAAGCTACCCCGACCTGGCCAGATGCCCCGACCCGGCCAGTTGCCCCGACCCGGACGGGACAACGCCCGGTGCAGCGCGACCGCCCCGGCCGTAACGACGGCCGCCGCCGCTGCCGCACCCTTCGCCACCCGTCCCATCAGCCTCACCCGTCCCGTTCCATGCCGTACGACGGTCTGCTCCGGCCATGGTGGGCAACGGTCGGGTGAACCAGGCTCCCCCCGAAGGGGTGAACCGCAGCGGGTCGGGTAACCGGCGCCGGCGAGCAGCGGTCGGCCTCGTCGACGGGCGGCACGGACACCCCGCCCTGTCGTACTGGTGGAGGTGATGGGGCGAAGATGGTGGAGGACCGGATCCAGGATGGCCAGCGGTCCGTACCGCTGCTGGCGGCCAAACTGGCGGTGGCCGCGCTGCCTGGCGAGGTGGTGGTGCGACCCCGACTGTTCCAGCTGCTCGACACGGGCGTCACCGGGCCGGTCACCCTGGTCTCCGCGCCCGCCGGCTGGGGCAAGACCACGCTGCTGAGCGCCTGGAGCCGGGCCCGGGACGGGAAGACACCCGCCTGGCTTTCCGTCGAGTCCGGGGACACCGGCGACCGGCTCTGGGCGTACCTGCGGGCGGCCCTGACCATCGACGGCCCGGGCGATCGTGCCGCCGGGTCGGGGCCCGATGGTCGGCCCGGCTTTCTCGAACATCTGGCGGCGGCCCTCGCCGAGCGGGCGGAACCGACGATCCTGGTCATCGACGATTTCCACCGGATCGACGAGCCGACCGTGCTCGACGACCTCGAATTTCTGCTCCGGCACACGGGGGACCGGCTGCGTCTGGTGCTCGGCGGTCGGCGCGCCCCGACGTTGGCCCTGCATCGCCGCCGGCTCAGCGGCGAGCTGACCGAGATCGGTGCCACCGAGTTGGCCTTCACCGCCGAGGAGACGACCGAACTGCTGGCCGCGCACGAGGTCACCCTTGCCGCACGGCAGGTGTACGACCTGCGGGCCCGGACCGAGGGCTGGCCGGCCGGGCTGCGCATCGCCGCCCGGTCGCTACGCGGACACCCTGATCCGGCGCGGTTCGTCGCCGGGTTCTCCGGTGACCATCCGGACGTTGCCGGCTATCTGACCGAGGAGGTGCTGGCCGCGCTGCCCGACCGGGAGCGGGACGTGTTACGCCGTATCGCAATCACCGACCAGGTCTCCGGCGACTTGCTCGACGCCCTGACCGGGGAGTCCGACGGCGACCGGGTGCTGGCCGAACTGCACCAGCGGATCGGGTTCGTGGTGGCACTCGGCACCCGGCCTCCGTCGTACCGGTGTCATCGGATGTTGGCGGAGTTGCTCCGAAGCGAGCTGCGGCGGTGGCCGGCCGACCGGGTGCTCGACCTGCACCGTCGGGCAGCCACCTGGCAGGTGGCGCACGCCCGACCGGAGGCCGCGCTCCGGCACGCGCTTGCCGCCGGGGACCGGACACAGGCGGTCGACCTGGTGCTCGGGCACTGGACCGAACTGCTGCCGTACGGTCCGGCCGAACCGAACCCGCCGTCGGTCGTACCGGAGGTGTCGGTGGCACCAGCGGCGTCGGTCGTATCAGCGCGGTCCGGCGTACCGGGCGGGTCGGTGGCACCAGCGCGGTCGGGCGTACCGGCCGGGTCGCCGATCGGAGCGTCGGCCGCCTCGGGTGATCCGGAGCTGGCCCTGGCGTACGCGGCGGAGCACCTGAGCCGGCACGACCCGGCGGCCCGAGACTGGCTGCGGCTCGCCGTGGCGGACGAAGGCTTGCGCGTCGGGGAGCAGGGAGACCGGTTCGCCGTACCGGTCGCGGCGCTGCAACTGGCCGTCGCGCGACTCACCGGCGAGCCAACCGACGTACGCCCCGCCGCCGACCGGCTGCTCGCCCTCGCGCCCCCGGCCGGACCGGCCGCCGGCCAGCCCCCCGCCGACCTGGCCCTCCGGGCCATTGCGCACGCCACGCTCGGGACCACCCTGCTCGGGGCCGGTGACCTGCCGGCGGCCGAGGCTGAACTCACCGTGGGCCTGGCCGACGCGGAACCGGCCGGTCTGCCTCGGGCGGCCCGAGCCTGCGCCGCTGGGCTTGCCCTCGTGCACGCGGTCCAGGGCCGGCTGCGTGAGGCCGAAGACGCGGCGCGGATGGCGTTGGAGCCGACGCCCCAATCGGGCGGGGCCACGTTCTCCCCGGCTGAGCCGCTGCCGCACGGCCCGCACCCGGGCGACTGCGCCGCCGCTCACCTGGCGCTGGCGGTTGTTGCCCTGGAACGGAATCATCCGGCGGACGCTGACAGTCAACTCGCCATGGCCGGCCAGTGGCCCGGTGAAGGCGGCGATCCAGCGTTGGCCGCGCTCGCTGCCCTGGTCCGGGCACAGCTGCTGCGCGCCCGGGGTGAGTTGGCGGGTGCCCAGCGGATTCTGCGCGCCGGCCGGGAAGAGTTGGCTGATCTGCCGGGATCCCCGGAGCTGACACATTGGCTGCTGGCGGCCGAGGCCGATCTGCATACCGCACACGGCGACACCCACGCCGCCCGCAAGCTGCTGTTACCCCTGGTCAACCGTGCTACGTCAGCGCTGAACGGCGACGCGTCGCCGGTCAGCTCGGAAACGCCGTTGGTCGACGGTGGTACGCCAGCGGTCGAAGCGCTCGCGGTGGCGCTGGCCCGCAGCTACCTGGCCGATGGTGATCCGGCCGCCGCGTCCCGGGCCCTGCCGGCGTGGACCGATCCGGCGGCGCACCACTGGCCGGTGCCGGTACGACTCGCAGCCGGCCTGCTCGACGCGCTGATCGCTGCGCGCCTCAGCGACGGCCGGCGGGCCGCGCGCACCCTCGAACAGGTGCTCGCCTTGGCGGAACCGGAGGGCTTTCGGTGGATCTTCGTGCACGCCGAGCCGTCGACCCGGGACCTGCTCGCCGCGCACCTGGACACCGGCACCGCCTACTGGCCCACCATCAGCGAGTTGGTCGTGGCCCAGGAGCCGCCGAGCAGCGGGGCGGCGGCCCGCCCCAGGATCCTCGGCGAGCCGCTGACCGAACGGGAACTGACCATCCTGCGTTACCTACAGAGCATCCTCTCCAATGTGGAGATCGCCAGCGAGCTGTCCCTGTCGGTCAACACCGTCAAGACCCACATCCGCAACATCTACCGCAAACTCGACACCAGTCGCCGCCGGGAGGCTGTCCGTCGGGCCCGGGAACTGCGCCTGCTCTAACGGCCGAGACGCGACCCAGTCAGACCCGGGCCGGCCAGTCAGACCCGGGCCGAGGCGCGACCCAGTCAGACCCGGGCCGGCCAGTCAGACCCGGGCCGGGTCAGGCCCCGGCTGCCTGGTCGACGGCGGCCAGCAGCTCGGTCAGGGCGTACGAACCGTCGTGCCGGATGCCGTTGACGAAGAACGTCGGCGCGTGGTCCACCCCGCTACGGATTCCGCTGACGAAGTCGTCCCGGACCGCACCCAGGTGGGCGTGCGTACGTAACTCCTCCGCCACCTCGTCCACCGGTAGCCCGAGCTGCTGCACGCCGAGCGAGAGATGGACCGGGTCGAGCTGGTCCTGGTGTTCGAAGAGCCAGTCGTGCATCGTCCAGAACTGGCCCCGGGCACCGGCCGCCTCGGCCGTCTCCGCGGCGTTCTCCGCGTACGGGTGCACGTTGATGATCGGAAAGTGCCGGAACACCAGGCGTACGACCTCGGCGCGCTGCCGTAGCAGCTCGGTCAGGTTGGGATGGGCGGCCCCGCAGTGCGGGCACTGGAAGTCGGCGTAGACGACGACGGTCACCGGGGCCTCCGACACGCCTCGGATGTGGTCCTCCTCGGTCACCGGGGTCCGCAACCGGCTGACCGTGACCTGCAACGGGGTACTCATGGGTCACAGCCGTACCGTGATGTGGTTGTGCACGTCGACGATGCCCGGCGCGGACCAGGCGATCCGCTCGGCCACCTCGCGTTCGAGCCAGGACCGGACGGTGCCGCTCAGCATGATGACGTCGTCCTGCACCTGGATGTCGATGTGTTCGGCGTCGGCCTCGGCGGTGCGGGTCAAGGCGTTCTTGATCTGCTGCGTCAGGTCGTCCGGCGTCGGTTGGTTTCCCGGCCGGACGAAGATGCCGTTGCTGACCCCACGGACGGCGCTCAGCTGGCACACCGCCCGTTCCGCCGCCCGTTTCTGGTGTTCCCATTCGACCTCGCCGCGCAGGGTGACCCAGCCGTGGGAGACGGTCACGTCGAGTTCCCGGATCGACACGACGGCATCCCACTCCAGGGTTTGGGCTACGGCTGTGGCGATCTCCGGGTCGCTGCGTTCAGCCGCGCTGGGCAGCCGTACCTCAATGTCGTTGGCTACCGCGCGCACCTGGTTCACCCGGTGCGCGGCCCGTTCCGCCGCCCACTTCTTCGCGTAGTTCTCCACCCAGCCGGCGAGGGTCACCACGCCCTCGGTCACCGACACGCCAATCTCGTTGGGCTGGATCCGGGGTTCCCAACTCAACTCGTCGAGCACATCGTTCTGAATGTCCCGGTCGGTACGGGTGATCGATTGTGCCGACATGGGCGTTCCTCCCGAGGTCCCGTCGTGGGGTGCCCAAATCCGGCCGACCGGTGGTGCGGCACCCGTCATCGCTGATGCTCGCGTCCCGTCGGGTGAACTGCCCTCGTCCGCAGCGGGTGAAGTGCCGTCGCAGAAAACGCGCCCCGTGCCCCCCGAGCACAACCGGCGGGCCATATCGTGGGTCCTCGACAGCGGGCCGGTGGTTGCGGCGACGACGGTGAGGAACGGCGGATGACCACGGAACAGGAAACGCCACCGACGCACCCGGACGGGGCCGATGACACGGGGAAAGCAGGCTCCCGGGGCCGTAGCGCCGGTCGGTTCCTGCTCCGGTTGCTGCGGCACGAGTGGACCCTGGCGTCGATCGGCGGGCTGCTGCTCGCGGTCGTCCTGACCTGGCCGACGCTGCGGGACATCACCGAGACGATCCCGCAGGACATCGGTGACCCGATCCTTCAGGCGTGGCAGATCGCCTGGGGCGGGCATGTGCTGAGCACCGACCCGACCCAGCTCTGGCACTCCAACTCTTTCTTCCCGGAGCCCTACACCTACGCCTATTCCGACACCCTGCTCGGCTACGCCCCGGCCGGCATGATCGGCGAGGGGCCGGTCGCGGCCGTGGTGCGCTACAACATCTTGTACGTCCTGGTGCACGCACTCGCCTTCGTCGGCGCGTACGCCCTGGTGCGTCAGCTCGGCGCGAACCGGATCGGCGGTGCGGTGGCCGGCGTCGCCTTCGCGTACGCCCCGTGGCGGTTGGCCCAGGCCGGCCACCTGCACGTGCTCTCCATCGGCGGGATCGCACTCTCCCTGGCGATGCTGGCCCGGGGCCATGGCTGGTCGCTGCGGTACGGCTACCGGCCCGAGCGGCGCCGGCCCGGCTGGGCGCTGGCCGGCTGGCTGGTCGCCGCCTGGCAGATCAGCCTCGGCTTCGGTATCGGCCTGCCATTCGGGTACGTCCTCGGCCTGCTCTGCCTGGCGGCGTTGATCGGGTACGGCTGGTCGTGGTGGCGGCGGAAGGCCCGCCCGGTCTTCGGTGGTCGGCTGCTCGCCGCAGACCTGGTCGGTGGCGTGATCTTTGGTGCGGTGACCCTCTTCATGGCGCTGCCCTACCTGGAGGTGGTGGAGCGGCATCCGGCCGGGCGACGCACGCTGGCGCACATCGAGATGTTCTCGCCGCCGTTGCGGGGCTTCTTCATCGCGCCGCCGGAGTCGTGGCTCTGGGGTGAGCGGCACGCCGCCGCCCGGGATACCTTGACGTTCGCCGGGGAGATGACCCTGCTGCCGGGGGTCACCCTGATCGCACTGGCCTGTGCCGGGTTGTTTCTTTCCGCGTGGCGGCCGATCCATCGGGTGTTCCTCGCGGTCGGTGTGCTGGTCAGCGTCGCACTCGCCTCGGGTACCCAGTTCGGCGGCGATGGTGACCCGGGCTACGCGACGCTGGTCAAGTACTTCCCTGGCTGGGACGCGCTGCGTACGCCGGGCCGGCTGGTGCTCTGGACCACGCTGCTGCTCGCCATCCTGGCGGCCGGTGTGCTCAGCGCGAACCTACGCCGGCCGGAGCCGGTCACCGAGCCGGTCACCGAGCCGGTTACCGAGCCGGTTACCGAGACCGACCTCGGGTCGGCTTCCGGAACGGCCGCTGCGGCGTCCGCCGGAACAGCCACTGCCGGAACAGCTAACGCCGTGACGGATACCCGACAGCGATCGGGGCGTCGATGGCTTGTCCGGCTGGCCATGCTGGTGCCGCTCGCGCTGGTCGCGGTGGAGGGGATCAACCTCACTCCACATGCGACGGTCATCCCACAGCCGGCCGCACTCCGGAACCAGACAGGTCCACTACTGGTGCTACCCAGTGACGGCATCCTCGAATACAGCGTCATGCTCTGGTCGACGGACGGTTTCCCGCAGATCGTCAACGGGCTGGCCTCGTTCACGCCGGATACCCAGGCACAGACCCGGGCGATGACGGAGAGCTTCCCGGACGCGGCGAGTGTGGCCTATCTACAACAGCTCGGTATCCGAACCGTTGTCGTACTTCCCGGGTATGCGGTGGGCACCCCATGGCAGGATGTGATTGACCGGCCGGTGGACGGACTGGATGTCCGACGCGAGGAGATCGCTGGTGCGGTGGTCTTCCACCTCAGCTGATCGAGCCTCCCGGCTGGATCGGACGGCGCGTACGTTCGATGATCAAGCGCGGGATGCCGGGGAGGTGGGGAATGGACCGGCGGGCGGCGGCACTGTTCGGGGGCATTGTCGCGGTGGGGCTTGGGCCTGCCGTCTGGTTGGGCGGCACCCTGTTTCGGGTCGATCCGGCCCCGCGGAAACCGGTGCCGGTGATGACCGAGTTGCCGACCGTCGCGCCGACCGAGACCACGTCGGGGTCGAGCGTCGATCCGTTGCCCACCGAACCGACCGGTCCCTATCGGGATGGCCCGGACTGGTATCTGCCCGGGGAACCGACCATCGGCCCCGGTCCGGTCGATCCGCTGCCGGAACCGAGCGAATCGGCGGCACCACCGTCGGGTTCGCCGTCGCCGGGGGAGACGCCAACGCCACCACCCGCGACGCTCGATCCCTCTGCCGAGCCACCGGTGAACCCGTGGCCCGTCGATTCATGGCCCGCCATGCCCTGGCCCGATGACCCGTGGTCGGACGAGCCCGGGCCGGGCGGCCCAGGACCGGGCCGGCCGGGCCGGCCGGGACCAGGTTGACAGGTTGCATCCGTACATGTGAATGTTTGCGCGTGGCCGGTGCGGGAGCCGAGCCGGTGTGGGAGCCCCAGGGCCGTCTCCCACGTCAGGTAGTTTTCGCTCCCGCACGTGCCCAGCGCTGGCGGTCGACCCCCACCACCCGGAACCGGCTTGCCGTGACGTGGATCGGTGACCCGCCCCTGACGCGATGCGGGACTTCCGAGAGGAAGCCGTGATGCGTAGGAGTTCTGGCGGCGTACTCGTGTCCGCCGCGACCGCGACGGCGGTCGCCGTCGCCACTGGCGCGGTGGTCGTCGCCGCTCAGCTGATCATCAGCCCGTCGACCCCGGCGTCGGCCGCCGTGGTCGAGCCGTACTCGTGGAAGAACGTCCGAATCGACGGTGGCGGGTTCGTCCCGGGCATCGTCTTCAACCAGAGCGAACCAAACCTGATCTACGCGCGTACCGACATCGGTGGCGCGTACCGCTGGGAGCAGACCAGCCAGTCGTGGACCCCGCTACTGGACTGGGTCGGTTGGGATCGGTGGGGCTGGAACGGGGTGCTCAGCATCGCCACCGATCCGGTCCAGACCAACCGGGTGTACGCCGCCGTCGGCATGTACACCAACAGTTGGGACCCGAACAACGGTGCGATCCTGCGCTCGGCGGACAAGGGGGCCACCTGGCAGGCGACCGAACTGCCGTTCAAGGTCGGCGGCAACATGCCCGGTCGGGGTCAGGGCGAACGGCTCGCCATCGACCCGAACCGCAACAGCGTCGTCTACTACGGGGCCGAGGGCGGCAACGGACTGTGGCGCAGCACCGATCATGGCGTCACCTGGGCGAAGGTCGCCAGTTTTCCGAACCCCGGCAACTACGTCCAGGATCCGGGCGACAGCAGTGGCTACCTGAGCCAGAACCAGGGCGTCACCTGGGTCAGCTTCGACAAGAGCACCGGTACGGCCGGCAACACCACCCAGACCATCTACGTCGGGGTGGCGGACAAGCAGAACCCGGTCTACCGCAGCACCAACGGTGGCACCTCCTGGGAACGCCTCCCCGGCTCGCCGACCGGCTACCTGGCCCACAAGGGCGTGGTCGACCACGTCGGGGGACACCTCTATCTCGCCACCAGCGACACCGGTGGCCCGTACGACGGGGGCAAGGGCGATGTCTGGAAGTTCAGCCGGAGCAGCGGCGCGTGGACCCAGATCAGCCCGGTCCCGTCCAGCAGCTCCGACGACTACTTCGGCTACAGCGGGCTGACCATCGACCGGCAGAACCCGAACACGATCATGGTGGCCACCCAGGTCTCCTGGTGGCCGGATGCGATCTTCTTCCGGAGCACCGACGGCGGCGCGACCTGGACCCGGATCTGGGACTGGACGAGCTACCCCAACCGCAGCAAGCGCTACACGATGGACGTCACCTCCGTGCCGTGGTTGACCTTCGGCAGCAATCCGTCGCCACCCGAGGAGACCCCGAAGCTGGGCTGGATGAACGAGTCCCTGGAGATCGATCCGTTCGACGGCAACCGGCTGATGTACGGCACCGGCGCGACCATCTACGGCACCACGAACCTGCGGAGCTGGGACTCCGGCAGCCAGATCACCATTCGGCCGATGGTCAAAGGGCTGGAGGAGACCGCCGTGCTCGACCTGGTCAGCCCACCGACCGGGGCGTCGTTGATCAGCGGGCTCGGCGACGTCGGCGGATTCCGGCACACCAACCTGGACGCCGTACCGTCGATGATGTTCACCAGCCCCATCTTCACCTCCACCACCAGCCTGGACTACGCCGAATCCAACCCGGCCGTCATGGTCCGGGCGGGCAACTTCACCGACGCCGACCGGCCGAACGACAGCCACGTCGCCTTCTCCACCGATGGCGGGGCCAACTGGTTCCAGGGCACCGAGCCGGGCGGCATCAACAGCGGCGGTACGGTCGCCGCCTCGGCCGACGGCAGCCGCTTCGTCTGGGCACCGGGCGACTCCGGCCAGCCGGTGGTCCGCTCGGTCGGCTTCGGCAACTCGTGGACCCCGGCGACGGGTATCCCGGCCAACGCCCGGATCGAGTCCGACCGGGTCGACCCGAACCGGTTCTACGGCTTGGGCGGCGGCCGGTTCTATGTCAGCACCGACGGCGGAGCGAGCTTCGCCGCCACCGCCGCCACTGGCCTGCCGGCGGACGGGCGGTTCAAGGCGCTGCCCGGGACCGCCGGGGACATCTGGTTGACCGGCGGAGAAGCGGCCAGCGGCGGGATCTGGCGGTCGACCGATGCCGGGGCGAGCTTCACGAAGCTCACCACAATCACCGGCGCGGTCAGCGTCGGCTTCGGCCGGGCGGCACCGGGCCGGATGTACCCGGCGGTCTTCACGATGGGCACGGTCGACGGCCGTACCGGCGTGTACCGCTCCGACGATGCGGGCGCGACCTGGGTACGCATCAACGACGACCAGCACCAGTACGGCAACGCCGGTGAGGCGATCAGCGGCGATCCCCGGATCTACGGCCGGGTCTACCTGGGCACCAACGGCCGGGGCATCCTGTACGCCGACCGGCTGGGCGGCCCGACCGGCAGTCCGACGATCACCCCGACCGGCAGTCCGACAGGTAGCCCGAGTCCGACTGGTTCGCCGACGACCCCGCCTCCGACCACTCCGCCTCCGACGACCCCGCCCCCGACCAGCTCCCCACCGGCCGGGGCGTGCGCGGCCAGTTACCGGGTGACCAACTCCTGGTCAGGCGGCTTCCAGACGGAAGTGACCGTACGTAACACCGGCTCGTCGGCGATCACCGGTTGGGCGGTCGGTTGGACGTTCCCCGACGGCCAGACGATCTCCCAACTCTGGGGCGGTACGCACACCCAGACCGGCGCGAACGTCACGGTCCGCAATCTGTCGTACAACGGCAACCTCGCCCCGAA
This sequence comes from Micromonospora sp. NPDC003197, assembly GCF_053590565.1. Taxonomy (NCBI): domain Bacteria; kingdom Bacillati; phylum Actinomycetota; class Actinomycetes; order Micromonosporales; family Micromonosporaceae; genus Micromonospora; species Micromonospora sp. NPDC003197. The sequence goes on from NZ_JBSFTE010000013.1 coordinate 100,122, forward strand.
CGCGGCGACCACCTTCGGCTTCCTCGGCACATGGGCCGGGGTCAACGGCGTACCGGCGACGATCAGCTGCACCACATCCTGACCCGGACCGGGTGGCCGAGCCGTTGGAAGGCGGCTCGGCCACCCGGGCCATCGGGACGTTCTGAAATCAGCGATGCGGCATCGATCGTGCGGTGAATTCGATTCTGTCGATGATGTGATCCCTTGGTCGCCGGGTGGGGTTCGGGATCACGGTTGCCGCGTGGCGCTGGCCAGGGTGGTGGTCACGATCTTGTGGACGGCTGCAGGCTCTGGCGGGCTGTCCTTCCGCTCGGTGAACAGTAGGTGCGCGGCGCCGATCAGGGTGGGCGCGAGCGTGTGGATGTCGGCGTCGAGCGCTATCCGGCCGCGGTCGCGCTCGGCCGTCAGGTATCCGGCGATCATGGCGGTGCTCTCGCCGATGAGCGGGAACTGGGCGGTGCCGGCTGCGCGCAGCCGTGCGCGTAGCTCGTCGCGGGCGATGATGAGGGCCACGATTGCCACCATGACCGGCTCGAAGAGGGCTATCAGGGCGCGGGTCAGGTTGTCGGCGACGGTACCGGTCCCTGCCGTGTCCCGCAGCGCGGTGGCCTGCGCCTCGACCCGGGCGACACGGTCGAGCACCAGGTCGACGAGAAATGCGTCGAAATCAGCGAAATGTCGATGCAAGACGCCCTTGGCGACGCCCGCCTCGGTGGTGACCGCCCGGCTGGTCAGCCCGGTGACCCCCGCCTGGATCAGCACCCGCACCGCCGCGTCGAAGAGTTGTTGACGCGGGTCCCGCAACGCTACGCCGGTGGGCAACGCGTACCTCCTTCTGTCGTTGAACGTTTGCGATTGCCTTAGTGGGCGATCGCCCACTAAAGTGGGCGCATGGTCACTCTATCGCCCTCGCCCAGCTCCGAACCACACCAGCATCGTCGACTGGCAGAGTCGTTCGGGTTGAACCCGGCACGGTATGACCGGGTCCGACCTCCGTACCCAGACACCATGATCGAGCAGATCGTGGCCGCCAGTCCTGGCGCCGACTTTCTCAACGTCGGCTGCGGAACCGGCATCGAGGCCCGTCAGTTTCGAGCCGCCGGCCGCAAGGTCCTGGGCGTCGAGCCCGATCCGCGGATGGCCGACTTCGCACGAGAAAGCGGCCTCGAAGTCGAGGTCGCGACCTTCGAGGCGTGGAACCCAGCCGGGCGCATCTTCGACGCGGTCGTGTCAGGTACGTCCTGGCACTGGGTCGACCCGGTTGCCGGCGCGGCGAAGGCGGCGCGGGTCCTGCGGCCGGGCGGCGTGCTGGCGCCGTTCGGGCATGCGTACCAGCTTCCGCCCACCGTGGCGGAAGCCCTCGCCACGGCCTACCGGCGGGCGGCCCCTGAGTCGCCGATCAACTTCAGCGGCCAACCAGGCGGCTCTGTCCTGGACGCGTACCAGGCGCTGTACGCCAAGGCTGCGGAGGGGATTCGCGAGGTTGGCGGGTTCGGGGAACCCGAGCTGTGGCGGTACGACTGGGAGCGTTCGTACCGTCGGGAGGAGCTCTCGGATCTGATGTCGACGTGGGGTGGCCTCAGCGATCTGCCACCGGAGCGGATGGCCGAGGTGCTGACAGCCGTGGACGGGGCGGTCAATGCGCTGGGCGGAACTGTCACGCTGTCGTACGCCACCTGGGGCCTCACCGCGATCCGGACCGATGCCCAGCCCTGAAGAAGCGGCCTAGTGGATGCGGCAAGTATGTCGCCTATCACCTAGCGAATGCGGGCAACGATCCTTTACTAGGCTCGCAGATGCTGATTAGGTTGCGAGCGTGGACAGGTTCCGGATCGGCGAAGCCGCCGAACTGCTCGGGGTCAGCGCCGACACCGTACGCCGATGGGTGGACAGCGGGCGGCTACCAGCGACCCGCGACGAACACGACCGTCGGGTGATCGACGGCGTCGACCTGGCTGGCTTCGCCCGCTCGCTGGCCGACGAACCCGACGAGGGGACCAGCCGCTCGTCGGCCCGCAACCGGCTGCGCGGCATCGTTACCGCCATCACCCGGGACACCGTGATGGCCCAGATCGACATCCAGGCCGGCCCGTTCCGGCTGGTCGCCCTGACCAGCCGGGAGGCGGTCGACGAGCTGGGCCTGCGGGTCGGGTCGGTGGCCGTCGCGGTGGTCAAGTCGACCACCGTCATGGTGGAGCTGCCCCGATGAGCGGACGAAGCAGCACCGGGAAGCACCGAGCCGGGTGGCACCGAGCCGTGGAGGCGCCGGCACCTGTGGGGCGGTTCGGCCGGCGGCGCGCCTGGAACGGGGTCGCCCTCGCGCTCGCCCTCGTGATCGCCGGAGCGGCCGGCTGCACCTCGTCCGATCGCGGCGGTGCCGGCCGCGCCGGCGGCGACCCGGGGCAGCCGACCGGCACCGTCACTGTGCTCGCCGCCGCGTCGCTGACCGAGACGTTCACCAAGATCGGTACAGATTTCGAGGCCGCCCACCCCGGCGTACGGGTCGTCTTCTCCTTCGCCGGCAGCTCGCAACTGGCCAGCCAGATCAATTCCGGTGCCCCCGCCGACGTCTTCGCCGCGGCCAGCCCGGCGACCATGAAAACCGTCACCGAGGCGGCCCGCGACATCGACCAGCCCCGGGTCTTCGCCCGCAACCAGCTGGTCATCGCCGTACCGGCGGGCAATCCAGCGCAGGTCACCGGTCTGCGTGACCTGTCCCGGTCGGGGCTGAAGGTGGCGCTCTGCGCCCCGCAGGTGCCATGCGGGGCGGCGGCTCGGACCGCGCTCGACACCGCCGGGGTGGCGCTCACCCCGGTCACCCTCGAACAGGACGTGAAGGCCGCGCTGACCAAGGTACGGCTGGGCGAGGTGGACGCGGCACTGGTCTACCGCACCGACGTACGGGCGGCAGCCGGGCAGGTCGACGGCATCGAGTTCGCCGAGTCGGCCGCCGCGGTCAACGACTATCCGATCGTGGCGCTGCCCGGGGCACCGAACCCGACCGGGGCGGCGGCCTTCGTGGCGTACATCCTGTCCGAGCCGGCCCGTACGGTGCTTACCGAGGCCGGATTCCAGCCGGCATGATCGTGGCATCCCGTACCCGGCCGGTCGGCGGTCGCCTGCCCGTGGTGCTGCTCGTACCGGCCCTGATCGGGTTGGCGTTCCTGGTGCTGCCGGTGGCCGGCCTGCTGATCCGTACCCCGTGGTCGTCGCTGCCGGCCCGGCTGACCGCACCCGGGGTGCTCGACGCGTTACGACTGTCGCTGGTCAGCGCCACCCTTGCCACCCTGCTCTGCGTGATCTTCGGGGTGCCGCTGGCCTGGCTACTGGCGCGTACGTCGATTCCCGGCCGACGGTTGATCCAGGCGCTGGTGACCGTGCCGCTGGTGCTGCCCCCGGTCGTCGGCGGCGTCGCGTTGCTGCTGGTCTTCGGTCGTCGGGGGATCCTCGGCGGTTGGCTCGACAGTACGTTCGGCATCACCCTGCCGTTCACCACCACCGGTGTGGTGCTGGCCGAGGCGTTCGTCGCCATGCCATTTTTGGTGATCAGCGTGGCGGGGGCGCTGCGCGGTGCGGACGCCCGATTCGAGGAGGCGGCGGCGACCCTGGGGGCCGGCCGGTGGACCGCGTTCCGCCGGGTCACCCTGCCGCTGGTAGCTCCGGGCATCGCCGCCGGAGCGGTGCTCTGCTGGGCTCGTGCCCTGGGGGAGTTCGGAGCCACCATCACCTTCGCCGGCAACTTTCCGGGCCGGACGCAGACCATGCCGCTCGCCGTCTACCTGGCGATGGAGACCGATCCGGAGGCGGCCATCGTGCTCAGCCTGGTGCTGCTCGTGGTCTCGGTGACGATCCTGGCCACCCTCCGGGAACGCTGGACGACGACGCCATGACTGCGCTGGACGACGACGCCGTGACTGCGCTGGACGACGACGCCGTGACTGTGGTGGAGCCGGCCGCTTATCTCTCGGGCGACCAGCGGTCGGCTGGTGACCGTTTCCCGGTGGTGGACGCGCACCTGGTGGTCGACCGAGGAGCCTTCCGGCTCGACCTGGCACTGACCCTCACCGCCGGTGAGGTGGTTGCTCTGGTCGGTCCCAACGGGGCCGGCAAGAGTACGGTGCTGCGGGCGCTGGCCGGGCTGCTGCCCCTGCACGACGGGCACATCGACCTGGCCGGCGAGCGGGTGGACGAGCCGGCTGCCAAAGCGTTCCGTGATGGTCTGCCTCGTGCCGGTCTGCTGCATGCTGGTTTGACGCGTGCCGGTTTGACGCGCGTTGGTCGGTTTGTGCCCGCCGAGCGCCGGCCGATTGGCGTGGTGTTCCAGGATTACCTGCTCTTTCCACACCTGTCCGCGCTGGACAACGTCGCCTTCGGTCCGCGCTGCCGGGGCGTGCGCAAACGGGAGGCACGGGACGAGGCCGCCCGGTGGCTTGCCCAGGTGGGGCTGACCGAGTACGCCCACCGCCGGCCCCGCCAACTCTCCGGCGGACAGGCACAGCGGGTGGCGTTGGCTCGCGCGCTGGCCGTACGCCCGGCCCTACTTCTGCTTGACGAACCGCTGGCGGCGCTCGACGCCCGGACCCGGCTGGACACCCGCGCCCAGCTACGCCAGCACCTGACCGAACATCAGGGCGCCACCCTGCTGGTGACCCATGATCCGCTCGATGCGCTGGTACTGGCCGACCGGTTGCTCGTCGTGGAGGAGGGGCGGTTGGTGCAGCAGGGCGACCCGGCCGAGGTGGCTGCTCGCCCCCGCACCGAGTACGTCGCCAGCCTGGTGGGACTCAACCTGTATCGCGGCCAGGCCGACGGGCGTACCGTGGCGCTGACCGACGGTCCGGTCCTTGCCGTCGCCGACGAGGTGCACGGTCCCGCCTTCGTGGCGTTCCCGCCGTCGTCCGTCACGTTGTCGCAGACCAAACCGGCCGATGCGGGCAATACCTGGCCGGTACGGGTGACCGGGGTGGAGCCGTACGGCGACAATCTGCGGGTCCGTCTCGCGAGCACACAGTCCCACCCTGCCGACGTCCCGCCCGCCGGGCCACTCCCTGCTGACGTCCCGCCCGCCGGGCCACTTCGTGCTGACGTCCCGCTCGCGGTGGCGGCCCGCCTGGATCTGCGTACCGGGGGTCGACTCTGGGCCACGGTCGACTCCGCCACCGCCCACGCCTACCCCGCAGGTTAGGAAGGGCCCCTTCCTAGCGTTTTTTGCATAGGAAGGGGCCCTTCCTAACACCTGTCAGATGTCGAGGCCGGTCGAGGGCTTCAGCGAGTCGGTGTCGACGAATTCCAGGTGCTCGGCGGTACGGACGGCCTCGGCGCGACTCAGCACGGCCTGGGCCATCGAGCCGACGGCCCAGCCGATCGCCGCACCGGCCAGGCCGGCCCCGATCAGCAAGCCCCAGGGCAGCCCTGGTCGCCGGCCGGCGAGGGCGTCCACGGCCGAGGTCGCCCGGTGCCACGCCTCGTTGGCGACGGGTACGACCCGGTCGTTGGCCCCGTCAGCGAGGTGGTTGGTGGCCCGTTTTGCCGAGCGTACGCCGTCCCGGGCCAGGTCCCCGGCCGAGTTGACCGTGGAAATCACCTGCTCCCAGGCCTGGTCGGCAATGCGTTCGGGCTTGCTCCGGCGGTCCAGCAGACTGGTTCCGAACATGGTGCTACCTCCTCGGGTGCCGACAGCAGCGAGCGCTCTGGATAGCGGCATCTGTTCGGCGGTCGATTTCCTCTCTTCGAGGTGCCCGAACATGCTTCCCGGCAAACGCGTCCGGCGGAGGGAAGTAGCGGTTGTATCCGGTCAGCGGAGGGTGACCACCGCTACCGGTAGCGCGAAGTCGTCGTCGTCGTCATCGTCGTCGTCACCGGCGGGGCCGAAACCGCAGGCGAGCATCAGGGCGAGCAGGGCGCCGACACCGGCGAGGCCGAGCAGCTTCTTCAACATGATCAGTCTCCCTGTACTTGGCGGCCGGAACGGCCGGCGGTGAACGCTGGATCGGTACCGGTGGACGCTGGATCGGTACCGGTAAAACGGGAGATCGACAGTGCGAGGGCTCGTTCCGGCCGATGGTAGTGCCGCCTGTCCACCCCGATCGGGTCCGTCCGGGGCGGGGAGCGCGGCGATCGTGCTGGTCAGCGAGGGCACTGGGAAAGTCGGCCGCCACGCCGACGTCAACCGGCCACGCTAGCGGCCGGCTCGCTCGCCAAGGCGGTTAGGCTGACGGGGCTGTGGGGCCGGATTGGCTTCATGGATCGCGAGAACATATGGTGTCGATTGCCCGGATAGATGCTGTTTTGGGGGGCCCTTCGCATAGATTGCCCCCTCGGAAGGGTGGCGACCGAGGCCATGGGAGGAATACTCTCGGTCGCGGCCCGCGTACTGATGAGGCGCCCGGAGACGGGCGAGTGGAGGTGCTCCCGCGTGAGCCTGTCGATCGTCCAGTCGACCCTGCCAGACGGAGTAGTGGAGATCGCCCCCCGTGGAGAGATCGATGTCGACACGGCGTACGAGGTACGTGAGGCGATTGCCGGGGTGCTGACCAAGAGTCGGCCCGCCCGGATCGAGCTCAACATGCGACTCGTCAGCTTCATCGACTCGGTGGGCATCAGCGCGATGGTCGCCGGATTCCAGACCGCCGAGGTCAGCGGCGTGAAGCTGGTGGTCACCGAACCGAGCCGGTTTGTGCACCGGCAACTGTGGGTTACCGGACTACTCGGCCTCTTCGGCGCACCGGAGCCCTACTTCGCGGGTGCCTCGCCGGCCCCCGAAGCGCCGGTCGCCGGCGGCTGACCGTCATCCGGCCCGCGCCCGATCGGGTCCAGGCCGGAAAGGTCAACATCCTGCGCTTCGGTGATCGCCCGAATGGCGGTCACCGAGGCGTACCCGTCAGCGAGCCAGGCGACGTCCGTGCCGGGCTCCACCGGCTGGCCCGACTCCTCCAGCGCGGTCTGGATGAATCCGTGTCCCATCTCGGCCACGGTCATCTGGACCTGACCGAAGCCGGCCAGCGAACCCCGTCGGACACCCCGCAACTGCTCGTACGGGATGTCCGGTGAGTTGACGTTGAGTACGCACTCCAACGGCACCGAGGTCAGCCGGGGCAGCAGATCCAGCGCTAACCGGGCGGCGGTGCTCCAGTGGCGAGCGTCGTCGTGTCCGTGGTCCGCCGCCACGGCGGCGCCTCCACTGGCGGCGGTGGCCGTGGCAGCGGAGAGTACGTCGAGCGAGACCGCCATCGCCCGGCAGCCGTTGGCCGCCGCAGTGAACGCCGCGCCCACCGTGCCCGAGTGCAGAATCGCCCGGCCCGCGTTGGCGCCCCGGTTGACGCCGGAGAGCACCAGCGTCGGGGGCGGCCCGAACGCGCCATGAATGGCGATCAGCGTGATGAAACCGGGGGAGCCGGCGACACCGTACGAGGGAACTCCCGGCAGGTCGTCGACGGTGCGTTCCTCGACGACCACCCGGCCCTCCTCTTCCACCGCGGTCATCCCGGCGCTGGTACCGCTGGCCTCGGTTGCGGGCGCTGCGATCACGACGTCCAGACCTCGGGCGACCGCCGCTTCGGCCAGCCACCGGATGCCGGGGGCGGCGATGCCATCGTCGTTGGTGATGAGTACGCGCATGGTCATGCCGGATTCGTCCGGCCGGCGAACTGGTCCGGCGTCATCCGTTCCTGCCGGTCCGCCCCGATCGGGGCGAGCCGGACCCGGTCGACCAGTCCGGCGATCGCGTCCGGGCGGCCGGTACCCAGGCCGTGCCGGGTCACGTTGAGCGCGCCAGCCGCCGCTCCGGTGCGTACGGCGAGTGGCACGTCCCCGCCCCGGGCGAGTACGGCGGCCACTCCAGCGGTGAGCGAGTCACCGGCACCGCGCGGATCCGCCGCCTGTAACCGGGGCATGTGCACCTCGTAGACCTCTCCCTCGATCAACGCCAGGGCGGGATCCCCGGCCCGGCTGACCACCACCGACTCCGCGCCCTCGGTGTGCAGTTTGTGCATCGCCTCGACGAGTTCTTCCTCGCTGTCGTTGGCTGCCCGGCCATCGGCGATCAACTCCTCGTGGCTGACCTTGAGGAAGAAGAGCCCGCTGTCGAGGACCGCACCGAGATGCTCGCCGGAGAGGTCGGCCACCACCAGACTGCCGTTTCCGCCGAGGTCGGCGGCGAGCCGCCGGTAGGTGTCCGCCGGGGCCAGAGAGCGGTGGCCGGGACCGCTGAGCACGCTCACCCGCGCGCGTAGCCCCTCACCGAGAGCCAGGTTGTAGAGCTCGTCCAGTTCGTGCCGGCTCAGCGGATGTCCCGGTACGTCCGCGATTTCCTCTCGGGCGCCACTACGGCGATCGTGTACGTATCCGCCGCTGCTCGATTCCCGGCGGATCACCTTCAGGTCGACGCCCTCACTGGCCATCAGCGGTTCGAGCACCTGCCCGATCTCGCCGCCCAGACTGGCGCAGAGCACCACCGGGGTGCCGAGGGATGTGATCATCCGCGCCTGCCAGACCCCCTGACCGCCAGGATGCAGATGCATCTCTGCTTCGCCGTTGGTCTGGTCGAGGGTCACCGTCAGCTGCGGGGCCGGGGCGAAGACCATCACGTGGTCACTCATGGGGAGTCGTTTCCCTGCCTGGCGTCGCTCATGCGGCGGGTCTCTGCCTGGCGTCGCTCATGGGGCGGACGGGCGCGCTGCGTCCGTCCGTGGTTTGGGCTTGACAGGGCACACCGAGGACCCTATGTTTAACGCATCGGTTAATTAACAAGGAGGCTAAATGCGGTGGCCAGCGACCGCCTGAGCGTCATCTTCGCGGCACTGGCGGACCCGACCCGACGGGCGATCCTCGCCCGGCTCGCGGAAGGTGACGCCACCGTTTCGGAACTCGCGGAACCGTTCTCGATCAGCCTCCCGGCGATCTCCCGACACCTGAAGGTGCTCGAACAAGCCGGGTTGATCACCCGAAGCCGTACGGCCCAATGGCGCTCCAGCAGTCTCAACGCCGAACCGCTTCAGGAGGCGACGCAGTGGATGGAGCGGTACCGGAAGTTCTGGGACGCCAACTTCGAACGGCTGGACGCCCACCTGCGGCGGATCATGCAGGCGCAGGACCAGCAGGCGACACCCCACACCGACCGAGCAGAACCCGAAGGGAAAGAGTCATGACCCAGGCGAAACCCGACCAGGAACTGGTCATCACCCGGATCTTCAACGCACCGCGGGAGCTGGTCTACCGGGCCTTCACCGACCCCGACCAACTGGCCCAGTGGTTCGGGCCGGTGGGCTTCTCGGTGCCCCGGGAAACCGTCGACGTCGATGTACGCGTCGGTGGGCACCAGCGGTTCACCATGGTCAGCGATGAGGACCCGAACATGACCTCGCCGGTCAACGCCCGGTTCACCGAGGTCATCGAGAACGAACTCATCGTGGGCACCGAGGACTGGGAGGGCGTACCCGGTCAGCAGGAGACCACCGGCATGTACATGCGGATCGAGTTCCACGACGAGGGTGGGAAGACCCGTCTCGTACTGCGCCAGGGGCCGTACACCGCAGAGATGGTGCAGATGGCCACCGCCGGTTGGGAGAGCTCGTTCACCAAGCTCGACACGCTGCTCGGCAGCTGAGCGAGCCTCGTTTGCTCGTACGCTGGCATGAATCCCGTTCGTCTGGTGGCGTGAGTGTCACCGATGCCGCGTCCATGGTCGACGCCCGCCCCCGGGTCGGATCTCCGGCCCGGGGGCGGGCGCGCTATCGGTGATTCAGCCGGTGCGGGAGAGCCGATACTCAGCCGGTGGGGGAGAGGTAGAGCAGTCGGTTTGGTGAGCCGGTGCCCGGGTTGGTCACCACGCCGATGGTCGCGGTGCTGACCAGGTAGCTCTGCACCTGGGCCGGAGTCCAGGTCGGATTGTTGCTCAGCACCCGAGCGACCGCGCCGGCCAGGTGGGGTGCGGCCTGTGACGTGCCACTCAACGGGGTGGTGGCGCTGATGCTGGTGTACCAGGTCGAGGTGACCGTCACGCCGGGCGCGAAGAAGTCCAGGCAGGGGCCGAAGTTCGACCAGCTCGCCCGAGCGTCGTTGGGGCCGGTGGCGCCGACGGTGATCGCGGTCGGAGTCGAACCAGGCGAATAGTTGCAGGCGTTCGCATTGGAGTTGCCCGCAGCCACCGTGTAGGAGACGCCGTCGGCGATGGCGTTCGTCACCGCCGTGTTGAGTGCGCTGCTGGAACTGGTCTGCACGCCCAGGTTGGCCACGGCCGGCTGGCCGGGGAGATGGTCGGCGGTGACCCAGTTGATGCCGGCGATGACCGTGGAGAGTTGACCGGGTACACCGCAGTCGAACACCTTGACGGCGACCAGTACGACATCCTTGGCCACGCCCCACCACGTCCCGCCGACCGTGCCGGCCGCGTGCGTGCCGTGCCCCGTACAGTCGTTGGCCGGCGGCAGACCGTCGACCGCGTCGTACCCGTAGATCGCCTGTCCGCCGAAGTCCTGGTGGCCGATCTGCACCCCGCTGTCGATGATGTACGCCTTCACCCCGGTGCCCGCACTGGTGAAGCTGTACGTCGAGTTCATCGGGAGGGCCGGCTGGTCGATCCGGTCCAGGTTCCATGGCGCGTTGGTCTGGACGGTGGTCGGTTGCACCGTGCGGTCCTGTTCGACGTAGGCCACCGCGGGATCCTGCGCCAGTCGGCGGGCCGCAAACTCGGTCAGGTGGACCTGGAATCCGTTGAGCGCATCGCCGTACACCCGGCCCAGGGTGCCGCCGTAGCGGCCGGCCAGGCTGCTGGCGGTGGCGGAGAGTTCGGCCTGTCGGGTGCCGGCTTTGCCGCCGACGGCGCTGTCGGTGAGTACGACGATGTAGCTGCCCGGGATCGCGGTGGCGGTGCCGGCGTCGCCGATCTCGGCGCGGCTGCTTGCTGCCGTCGCCGAACCGGCGACCATCGTGCTGGACAAAACCATGATCGTGGTGGCCAGGACGCCGAGGACGCCCCGGGCGCCCAGTCTCGGTCGAGGGCTGTGGGAGAGTGTCATCCCCCAATTCTATTGATGTACCCCTATGTCTAGGGTCGGTCTGCCAAGTGTTAGGAAGGGCCCCTTCTTATCGCTTTTTGCCTTGGAAGGGGCCCTTCCTAACGTCTCAGCTCGGCGGGCCGCCGACCGCCAGTGCGGCGCGTACCGCGATATCCCGAAGCGGGACGAACCGACGTACCTGGGTCATCCGGTTCATGGTCCGGGCCAGTCGGGCCAGGCGCTGCACCGGTCGACGGCGTTCCTGGTCGTACGCCGCCAGCGCCGACCGGACGTCCGGCGCTCGGTCCAGGTGGCCAGCCAAGGTCACCGCGTCGACCAGCGCCTCGCACGCGCCCCGACCAAGGTCGGGAGTCATCGCGTGCGCGGCGTCGCCGACCACCACGGCGTTGCCTCGTACGAAGGTGGGCAGCGGTGGATGGAGATCGTAGATGTCGTGCCGCAACACCTCCGCCTCGTCGTGCAGGCCCGCCAACACCCGGCGTACCCCCTCGTGCCAGTCGCCGAAGTGCGCGCGTAGGGCAGCCACCTCGCCTGCGGGTGAGCGTCCGCCCTCGGCGGTGCGAACGGTGGCGAACCAGTTCGTCCGCCCGTCCTCGCGTGGGGTGATGCCGAACCGCTTGCCGCGCCCCCAGGTCTCGTTCACCGTGTCGATCGCACCGTCGACCGTGCCGCGCCATGCCGTACAGCCGACGTAGCGGGCCTGGCTGGTCGGGCCGAAGAGGGCGGTACGGGTCTGGCTGAAGATGCCGTCGGCGACCACCACCACGTCGTACTCCCGCTGTAGTGCGGCAACGTCGGAGATCTCCGTGTCGAGGGAGAGCAGGTCTGTTGGGAGCGCCTCGGCCAGCAGGCGGAGCAGCGCCGGCCGGGAGATCAGGTGTACGGCCTCGCCGGTGCGGCGGGCCATGGCGGCCACGTCGATGGTGGTGATCCGGCTGCCGTCCGGTCGCAGCAGATCGCCGCTGCGTTGTCGGGTGCCGATGGCGCGTACCGCGTCACCCAGCCCCATCGCGTCCAGCGCGCGCAACGCCTCCGGCCACATGCCCAGCGCCGTGCCGGTGCCGCCCGGCGTGCCGGCCCGCTCGAAGACCCGTACCGACCAGCCGGCCCGATGCAGCATGATCCCGGTGGCCAGGCCACCGATCCCGCCCCCGATGATGCCCGCTCTTCTGCTCATGCGTCGAACCGTACTACGGATGTAGTAAATGCACTACAGTCGTAGTGGCCTAAGGTGATCCACATGGAGAGCAGGCAGGTCCGGATCGCCGACGCGGCCATCCGGGTGTTGGGCGAGCGAGGGCTGCGCCAGCTGACCCATCGGGCGGTGGATGCTGAGTCCGGTCTGCCGGCCGGCTCCACGTCCAACTACTTCCGTACCCGGGACGCGTTGCTCACCGGGGTGGTGACCCGGATGACCGAGCTGGACCGGGAAGTATGGCAGCGGTTCGCCGGCGTGATCCAGCCCGCCGACATCGACGAGCTGGCCGGGGCGCTGGGAGAGTTCGTACGCTTCGCCACCGGCCCGGGACGCTGTCAGACACTGGCCCGGCTGGCGCTGTTTGTGGAGGCCGGGGTCCGCCCCGAGCTGCAACAGGAACTGGTGCGCGGCAACCGCGAGATCATCGAGTGGGGGATCCCGTGGCTGCGGGGGATCGGCTCGACCGATCCGGCGGGACATGGCCGACTGCTCGCCGACTACCTCGACGGGGTGGTGCTGCACGGGGTGGCGTTCCCCGACACGAAGACCGACCCGGTACCCGGGATCCGGCTGCTGCTGGGCGGCCTGGTCGCCGCCGACGGCGGTTAGGAAGGGCCCCTTCCTATACAAAAAGCGATAGGAAGGGGCCCTTCCTAACCTCAAACCTCAGCGCATCAATACACGGAGAGGTGGACGTGGTTGGTGTGGTCGCTGGAAGGGTCGCCGTTGCCGCCGCTGTACGACTTCCAGCCGCTGCTCGGTAGCCAGATCTGCTTGAACCAGATCACGTAGAGCACCCCGAGCCGGTTGGCGTTGTTCACGTAGTACGCCGCCAGGTTGTTGCCGTAGGTCCGGTCCCCGCCGGTCGCCACCCCGCCGAAGCCACCCTTCTGGGCGGCGAAGTCGCAGGCCCGCCCCTTCGGGTGCTCGCCGGAACCGCCACTGCGATAGCAGGAGACGTACCGGGTGAAGCCGGCGGCCTTGGCCTGGTTCATCGCGTGCAGGGTGCGCGGTGTGATGCAGCCCGAGGTGGTGGGGTCGTTCACGCTGCACGACTCGTTTGGCCACGAGCCGTCGGAGTTGCGTGGTGCGGGCTTCGCCGCCGAGGAGTTGCTGCCGGTCACGCCAGCGCTGGGGGAGCCGCTGCCGGCGGTGGCCAGGGCCCGCTCGGCCTGCTGCTTGCGGCTGGCCATGACGGCGACCTGTTTGCGCTGCTCGCGGATCTCGTTGTCCAGCGCCGCCTTCGCCCGGCTCTCCCGTTCGCGGGTGTCGAGTAGCGCCCGAAGTTGCCGGTCCTCGCTGCTGGCGACCATCCCGAGGGTGGCCGCGCGGTCCACGAAGCCATCCGGGGAGTCGCTGTTGAGCAGGGCGGCCACCGTGCCGAGGCGACCGGTCCGGTAGGCCGCTCCGGCCAGCTCACCCACGGTCGCGGCCCGGGTGGGCAGTTCGGCCTCGATGGCCGCGAGGTGTTCGGCGAGCTGCTTCTGTCGTTTGATGGAGTTGTCCAGCGCCGCCTTGGCGTCCAGGTAGCCCTTCGAGGCCGCCTCAAGCTGTTTCCGCAGGCTGGGGCTGCCGCCCTCCGGGTCGGCGGTGTCTGGAGCGGCGAGGAGCCCAGCGGCGGTGACCAGGCGGGGCATCCCGCTGGCGGTTGCGCCGGGTGCCCCGGCGGTTACCGGGGCGGCGCCCGCCGGTACGGCGACCGTCAGGCAGACCGTGATCGTTGCGGCCACCAGCGCCGTCATGCGGGCGGCCGTTCGTCGTACGGGTGCCGGGAATGGCATGCAGTTGTCCTTCCGTCAGCCGCCGACCGGGTTAGCTGACGGGTTCGGGACGGAAGATCCCTACCGCTGACGCGGATGCACCCCAAGTGGTGGTTCCCCGGTTCGCAGATGGCGATTAGGCGGCAGTCACCACCGGCACCGGTGCCGGTGCCGCCTGGTGGTGACCTCGACCGAGCCTACCGGTAGCGCCGAGAAAGATCATGACCGTACGCGGAAACTTAAGACGCTGCTAAATGGCACCGCTGAATCTCGTCGCTGAATCTCGGCGCGTCAGACCCCTACCACCCGGTCGGTCCGCAGGTGCCGGGCTCCGTACCCGGCTCGACCTGTAGGGTCGCGTGTTCGATGTGGAAGTCGTCGTGCAGGGCCACCCGTGCGGCGGCGAGCACCTGTGCCACCTCCGTGCCCGGCTCGATGGTGAGGTGCGCGGAGGCGACCTCCATCCCGGAGGTGAGGGTCCACACGTGCAGATCGTGCACGTCGGCAACCCCGGGGACGGCGGAGAGCCGCTCCGCCACGGCGGGGACGTGCAGGTGCTCGGGGGCAGCCTGCACCAGGATGCGTACCGCCGCCCGGCCCAGCCGCCAGGTGCGCGGCAGGATGAAGACGCCGATGGCCACCGCGACCAGCGGGTCGGCCCACCACCAGCCGGTCAGCGCGATCAGGCCGGCGGCGACGATGACCCCGACCGAGCCGAGCAGGTCGCCGAGCACCTCCAGGTAGGCCCCGCGCAGGTTGATGCTCTCCTTGGCGCCGGAGCGCAGTAGGGCGAAGGCGACGACGTTGGCCAGCAGGCCGAGTACGGCTACGACGAACATCGGCCCGGCGAGCACGTGTGGCGGTTCACCGAATCGGCGTACCGCCTCGACGAGGACGTAGATCGCGACGCCGAAGAGCAGCACCGCGTTGGCCAGCGCCGCGAGCACCTCCAGGCGGTAGAGGCCGAAGGTGCGCTGCGGGTCGTTCGTCGTCCGGCGGGTCGCGGTGATCGCGGCCAGGGCCATGCCGATTCCGAGTACGTCGGTGAACATGTGCCCGGCGTCGGAGAGTAGGGCCAGTGACCCGGTGATGAGGGCGGCGACCGCCTCGACGACCATGAACGTGGCGAGCACGGCGAAGGCGGCCCAGAGCCGTCCCCGGTGGCGCTCCGCGGCGCGCATCACCTGCCCGCCGTGGTCGTGTCCAGCCCCCATCGGCCCACCCTCCGTCGCTCCCGCGCGTCTGGCTCAACTTATGTTCACATCGCAATATGTGCAAGCGAAACGCTGGCAAAGCAGAAGCAGGGAGAAGGTAGACCTAGAGAGAGCATGCGGGCAGCAGGGGACAGGGAGAGGACAGCAACAGCGGCGCCGGTGGGCCGGGACGACGGGCGCGGGTCAGTCGGTGAGGTCGATGGTGGTGAGCCGCTGGGTGGCCCGGGACAGGGCGACGTAGAGGGTGCGTACCCCCGACTCCGAATCGGCCCGGATCTCCCCGGGCGCGACCAGCACGACCCCGTCGTACTCCATGCCCTTGGCCTGGAGACAGTCGACCACCTGTAGGCGCGGTCCGGCCAGCTCCGCCACCCAGTCGGCGATCTCGGTCCGGCGCGGTACCGGCGTGATCACGCCGACCGTCCCCTCCACCTCGGCGAGCAGTCGCGCGGTGGCGGTACGGACCTGTTCTGGCAGCTCGGCGGCGGGCACCCGCAGCGCGACCGGCTCGACCCCGGTGGTCCGTACGGCGGTGGGCAGCGGCAGGTCCGGATGTACCTCGCGGATCACCTCCGCAGCGACGGCGAAGATCTCTGCCGGGTTGCGGTAGTTGGTGGAGAGGGTGTACTCGTGCCGGGGCCGACTGCCCAGCGCCTTGTCCCGAGCCTGGGCAAGCTCACGCGGGTCGCCGGCCCAGGCGGTCTGCGCCGGATCACCCACCACGGTCCAGGACGCCAGCCGGCCCCGCCGGCCGATCATCCGCCACTGCATGGGGGAGACGTCCTGCGACTCGTCCACCACCACGTGGGCGTACTCGCGGTAGTCCTCCGGCCGCTGCCGGTCGGCCCGCGCGGCGCGCTGCCGGTCGGCGTACGTGCTCAACTCCCGTACCCCACCGGCGAGCTGGAACGGGTCCCGCTTGCGTCGGGCGGCCCGCTTCATCGGCTTGCCGAGCAGCTCGTCCAACTCGTCGAGCAGGGCGACATCGGCGATCGTCGGCCCGTCCGCATCCAGATTCCGGTACGACTCGGCGAGCAGCCGGGTCTCGGCACCGGACAGGATTCCCGCCGTGTACGCGCGCAGCCGCTCCGGCATCGCCAGCCAGCCGAGCACATGCCACGGGTGCAGCCGGGGCCACCAGGCGCGCAGGAAGTCCCGGAATTCGGGCCGCTCGGCCACCTCGTCCTCGAACACCCGCTGGTCGGGCAGGCGACCGACGCGCATCTTGCGGACCTGGGCCCAGAGTGCGGAGAAGATCCCGTCGAAGCCGATCCGGCGTACCTCGTTGCGGCGACCGCCCCCGGCGAGCGCCCGAGTGCGGATCTTGTCCAGTTCGGCGGTGCTCAGCCGGAGCAGTTCACCCCGGTAGAGCAGGCGCAGCTCGCCCGGACCGTCCGGTACCGCGTCCCGGGCCGCCCGACGCAGCACCTGGCGCATCCGGAGCGAGCCCTTGATCGCGGCGACCTCGGTCCGGTCGACTCGGGTCGCCACCACCCCGGGGAAGAGCGAGCCCAGCGAGTGCAGGGTCGCCGTCTCCTCACCGAGCGAGGGCAGCACCGAGGCGATGTACTGGACGAAGACCCCGGACGGGCCGACCACCAGGACACCGCCCCCGGCGAACCGGTTCCGGTCGGAATAGAGCAGGTACGCGGCCCGGTGCAGGGCCACCGCCGTCTTGCCGGTCCCCGGCCCGCCGGAGACGATCGTCACTCCGGAACCGGGGGAGCGGATGGCCTGGTCCTGCTCCCGCTGGATGGTGGCGACGATGTCGCGCATGCCCCGGCCGGTGGCCCGGGACAGGTTGGCCAACAGCGCACCGTCACCGACCACTCGCATCCCGGGCGGTGCGGCGGCCGGGTCGAGCAGGTCGTCCTCGATCCGGGTGACCCGCTCGCCGGTGGACTGGATCGTCCGCCGCCGGATCACGCCCTGCGGATCGGCGGCGGTGGCCTGGTAGAAGGCGGCGGCGGCTGGTGCCCGCCAGTCGATCAGCAGCGGTTCGGCGCTCTCGCCGCGAATGCCGAGCCGGCCGATGTGCATCACCGGACCGGTGCGCAGGTCCAGCCGGCCGAAGACCAAGCCCTCGTGCTCGGCGTCGAGCGAGTGCCGTCGTCGGGCGGCGTGGAAGACCATCGCGTCCCGCTCCACCAGCGCCCCGAAGTTGCCCACCCGAGCCAGTTGGTAGCCCTCCTGCTCCGCCAGCGCGGCCGACTGGCGCAGCGCAGCCAACCGGGCGTAGACCCGGTCGAGATGGTGCTGTTCAGCGGCCATCTCCTGTTCGAGGGTGGTGAGGTCGGTCAACGCGCTGGCTCCTGGACGATCGGTGGTAGGCCATCGTCACGAACCGACCCACCTCGTCGGTGGGTTGTCGGTTCGTGACGGTGACCAGAGCGAGGGTACGGGTAACCGCCCAGGTACGTGCTGCCGAGCGAGGTATGTCGGCGGGTATTTGATCTCCGTCACGTTCCGACGGGTGTGGTGGCGGGGCGGCGACGCAGCGCGACGGGTGCGGTGGCCGGGCGGCGACGCAGGGCGAGCAGTGCCCAGGGCACCCAGACCAACTCCAGCAGGATCCGTACCCACACCGGACCGATCGGGGTGAACGGCACCATGACCAGCCCCCGGTCGAGGGCTCCGAGCAGGGCGAAGCCGCCCAGCGCCAGGGTCAGCCAGCCCAGCCCGGTACGCCCGGCGGCGCGTACGGACCAGCCGAGGCCGAGCCAGCCGAGCCCGGTCAGCAGCAACCCGGCCGGGGTCCACCAGGTCGCCTCGGCGGCGGTCCCGAACACCCCGATGGCCAGGCCACCGAGCAGCAGCACCACCGACCAGCCCGCCGGCCCGCTGGTACGCCCCCGGGCCACCCGCGCCCCCCGGGCCACCCGCGCCCAGAGGGCCAGCCCGAGCAGGCCGAGCAGCAGCGCCTCACCGAGCGCCCACTGCACCTCTATCCGGGCCAGGCCCCGGGCGCCGTACCAGTCGCAGTTGCCGGGCATTCGGCGCTCGCCGAGGGAGTAGTCGGAGCAGGCGTAGAGCTTGAGCAGCTTGCCCGGCTCGGCGATCGCCCGGTTGCTGCCCAGCCCGGCGGGCAGGTCGTCGTGTCCGCAGGCGGGCCGGGCCAGTGGCTCGGCACCGGCGTCGGACGCGGCCTGCCAGCAGGACCCCCGGCCCTGGCCGTCCCACCAGAAGTCCATCCGGTTCGGGGCGGTGCCGCCGTCCGGCTTCACACCCAGCTTGTTGCCCAGGTAGCGGTTGTGGTGTGAGGTGTCGAACTGCGCCCCCAGCGAGGTGTCGCCACGTATCTGCCCCGGCACCCAGGACGTGACGAAACCGGCGTACTTGTGCCCGTACACCCAGTTGTCCCGCCAGAGGTTGTAGTTGCCGCCGGGGTTGATCACACCCGTGCCCACCGGTAGCCCGACCGCCGGACAGACCACGCCCTGCTCATAGCCGCGCTCGGCGTACGGGCGGGCGCAGGTGCCGTCCCGGACGTACCGGTAGTAGTCCTCGTTGTTGTCGCCGATCACGTTGCGCTCGAACCGGGCGTGGTTCTGCGGCATGCCCGGGTGGTTGGGGAAGGCCGAGTCGGTGCCGACCCCCGCCCCGTTGCCGGTGAAGACGTTGTCGTGCGCCCAGACCGAATCCCCGGCGGTGCCCGAGTAGCCGAGCAGGTTGTGGTGCGAGTAGCAGCCCCGGATCTCGATGGCGTACCGGTCGACCTGGTGACCCCGGTTGGCGTTGATGTTGGAGGCGGCCCCCGGATAGACGCCCGAGTCGCCGTTGCCGTACGCCTCGCAGTCGGTGTAGAGGCCGTGATCGTCGGCGAAGGTGAGGAAGCCGTACTCGTCGTTCCACCGACCGGTCACCCGGTCGATGACGAACCCGTCGGTCTCCAGGATGTAGACGGCGTTGAAGGTGGTCCGCTGGGCGGTCAGGTTGCGCAGGTAGAAGCCGTTGGCACGGTCTGCGCGAATGGCGTTGAGCCTCTGGTACGCGGCATCGACGACCACGTCGAGCGGGTTGATCCCGGTGCCCTCGATCTGGAGGTCGCGCTTGCCGATCACGGCCACCAGGTTCTGGATGTGCGGGCAGTCGCGCTGCTGTTCGAAGCTGAGCACCTGGTAGAGCTGGTTGCCCGACATCGGTGCGGAGAGGTTGGCACAGGCGGGCGGCGGGGGTGCCAGGCTCGGCTCCTCGCGATAGACGCCGGGCAGCACCAGGATCCGGGTGCCGGGTAGTCGTACCGCATCCACCGCTGCCTGGATGTGCCGGTAGCCGGTGCGCTGGCACTCGGTGAAGAGTTCCTGGTTGCGGGTCTTGGCCTCGCTCGGGAAGGCGACGATTCGGCTGGCAAAGTCGGTCGGATCGTCCTTGCAGACCAGCAGCCGGGGACCATCGGCGCGGTAGATGGGGACGCTGCCGGTGCCATCCGGATAGACGGGATCACGCTCGTCGTGGGCGGCGGCGGGCGCGGCGGATGCCAACACCAGTAGCAGGAGTACGGCTGTTCCGACGACGCGCGTCAATATCGCCATGTGGCGCAGATTAAGGGAAGTCTCAGCTGGAGGCTAGGTTCGGCGGGGAAAAGTGAACGGCCCCGGTGCGGGATCGAATGATCCTTCACCGGGGCCGTTTCGGATGCCCTCAGGCGGGTGGCCGGAAGTGGCCACCCAGGCGGGTGACTCAGGCCTCGAAGACGCCGGCCTCGACCAGCCGCTTCTCGGTGGCCTCCCAGCCGTCGCTCGGGTGCGCGGCGGCCAGGCCGTTGATCTCAGCCCGGATCTTGGCCGCGTGGCCGGCACCAGCCAGCACCCGGATCTCCTCGATGAACGCCTCGGAGTCGGTGCGCAGGTGGTTGGTCTTGCCGTTGGTCAGGTTCCGCACGTAGGCGTGCTTGCCGCCGTTGAGCGGGATGAGGTACTTGAACTCGCCGAGAACGCTCAGGGCGCCACCCTGACCGGCCTGGCCGGCGCGGACTGACGCGCGCGCGGTCTTAGAGGTGTTGCTCGCCACGGAGGTACTCCTTGCAAGACGTACGTACGGGAGGACGGATGGTCCGGGGGCCCGACGGCGGACCGCCGGAAGGGGTCTGGTGGTCGGTGGACCGCCGGACACGGGAAACGCTAGTGGCGGCAGAAGCCGCCGAGTGAACTTTACATGACCCCGCAGGCCGGTTGGCTAGCGCGGGCCGTCGTAGGGGTGCAACCACGGCCACCGGGATGGCTATTCCACACCATCGAATTCCCGATTTCCTAGCACACCATCCGTCACGTCAGTCATCATAAGTCTCAGCCACCTGGTGATCGAGGTCGTAGGGGAAGACGCACCTCGCTCCCCGGGAGGTCACAACGTGCCAACGCGTGGCGTCGTATACGTCCACTCGACCCCACTCGCCGTGTGTCAACACGTCGAATGGGCGATTGCGCGCGTCCTTTCCGCGCCGGTCAATTTGCACTGGACGGCCCAACCGGTCGATCCCACCGCCCGTCGGGCGGAGTGCGGGTGGTCCGGGCGGTCCGGGACCGGCGCGGAACTGGCTGCTGCCCTTCGGCAGTGGCCCATGATCCGTTTCGAGATCACCGAAGAACCCAGCCCCGGCCTGGATGGGGAGCGGTTCATGTACGCCCCCGGTCGGGGACTGTTCCGAGCCGCCACCGGCGCGGCCGGCGACATCCAACTCGGCGAGGACCAGCTCCGCAGCATCATGGCGAGCGCCCGCGCCCCGGAGGCGCTCGCGCACGCGCTGGACAAGGCCCTCGGTACGGCCTGGGACGCCGAACTCGAACCGTACCGGCACGCCGGCGACGGCGCTCCGGTGACCGTTCTCACCCAGGTCGGCTGAGCCTGTCCGGTTCAACCGGCAGCTTCGGCTGAGCCGGGCCGGCGTACCCGCAGCTCACGGCGGCGGCGACAGCCCCAACTTGCCCCGATTCGGGGGGAACTGATGGGATGGGCCGCGTGCCGCTCACCCCTCGGCGGATACCCGTCATGCTTGCCCTGTTGGCCACGCTGATCACCGCCGGTTGCGCTGGCGACCCGACCGCCACATCGCCGCCGGCCAATCCCGCCCCGCCCGCCCCACCCAGTGGCGACCCCGCCGACCAAGCCGCCCAGCTGGTGGCCACCCTCGCCGACGAGGACCTGGTCGGGCAGGTGCTGATGCCCTACGCGTACGGCGACTCGGCCACCCGGGTCTCCGCCGGCTCAGCAGCCGGCAACCGGAAGCTCGCCGGGGTCGACACCCCAGCGCAGATGGTCGAGAAGTACCGGCTCGGCGGCGTGATCCTGGTCGGCTTCTCCGCCGACGACCCCACCGGCAGCAACCAGGCCACCACCAACGTCGACAACCCGGAGCAGGTGCACGGGCTGACCACCGGGCTGCGCGCCGCCGCCGCGAAGCTGCCCGCCGGCTCCGCGCCGCTGCTCGTCGGCATCGACCAGGAGTACGGCGTGGTCACCCGGATCAAGGACGGCGTCACCATCCTGCCCAGCGCGCTGGCCACCGGTGCGGCCGGTGACCCGGCGCTGACCGAGGCGGCCTGGCGGGCAGCCGGCACCGAACTCGCCGCGCTCGGCGTCAACGTCGACTTCGCCCCGGACGCCGACGTACTCGCCACCAACAGCGCGGTGATCGGCTCCCGCTCCTACGGTGCCGACCCGAAGGCCGTCGGTGCCCAGGTCGGCAGCGCCGTACGCGGTCTGCAGGGCGCGGGCGTGGCGGCCACCCTCAAGCACTTCCCCGGACACGGCCACACCGCCGCCGACTCGCACGAGGACCTGCCGCAGCTCACCCAGGACCGCAAGACCCTCGACGCCGAGGCGATCTCGCCGTTCAAGGCGGGCATCGACGCTGACTCGTGGCTGGTGATGTCCGCGCACCTCGACGTACGGGCGATCGACCCGGGCACCCCGGCCACCTTCTCCCGCAAGCTCCTCACCGACGTGCTGCGCGGCCAGCTCGGCTTCAAGGGAGTGCTGGTCACCGACGGGATGAACATGGGGGCGCTGCAACGCTGGTCGGCCGGCGAGGCAGCGGTCAAGGCCATCAACGCCGGCAACGACCTGCTGCTGATGCCGCCCAACATCACCCAGGCGTACGACGGGCTGCTGACCGCCCTGCGGGACGGCTCGCTGCCCCGGGCCCGGCTGGTGGAGGCGGTCACCCGGGTACTGACCCTGAAGTTCCGGCTCGCCACCCACGCCACCCCGGCCATGTCCACCCTCAACAGCGCGACCCACCAGGAGGCGGTCAGCCGACTCGCCGCAGCGTCCATCACCCAGCTGCGTGGAACGTGTGCCGCCGCGAAGCTGACCGGCCCGGTCACGGTCAGCTCCTCGGGTGGACGGGACCAGACCCGGAAGGTGCTGACCGAGGCGCTACGCGCGGCCGGCGTGCAGGTGGTCGAGCAGGGCGGCACCGTGGTCCACCTGGTCGGGTACGGCGACGAGACCGCCGATCTGCGCGCCGACGCGGCGGTGACGGTGGCCATGGACACGCCGTACCTGCTCGGCAAGGCGAAGTCCAAGGTGCTGCTGGCGACGTACTCCTCCAGCGCGGCCTCGATGACAGCGTTGGCGCAGGTGCTCGCCGGCCGGGCCCAGCCGGTCGGCCGATCCCCGGTGCCGGTGCCCGGATTGCCGGTCAGTTCCTGCGCTCGCTGACGTCGAATCGGCGGTCGGGCAGGGTGACCTCGGTCACCGATCGTGCTGATAGCGTTCGGCTGTCCGTCGACCGAACGACCGGGAGGGTGTGCTGGCTGTGACAGCGCCGGAGCCGACACTCTCCGTTGTCGTACCGATGTTCAACGAGGAGAGCGTCCTGCCGTTGCTCGCCCCCCGGCTGCGCGGCGTTCTCGACGGGCTGGGCGAGCCGTACGAGGTGGTGGCCGTCGACGACGGCAGCACCGACGCCACCCCGGCGGTCCTGGCCGGACTGCGCCGCAACTGGCCCCAGCTGCGGGTGATCCGGTTGCGTCGCAACAGTGGCCACCAGGCGGCCCTGACCGCCGGGCTGTTCCGGGCCCGGGGCGAGTATGTGGCCAGCATCGACGCCGACCTCCAGGACCCGCCGGAGGCGATCGCCGAGATGCTGGCGCTGGCCCGCTCCGGTGGCCTCGACATCGTCTACGGCGTACGGCGGGACCGCTCCACCGATTCGCCGTTCAAGCGGTGGACCGCCGGGCTCTACTACCGGTTGGTACGTCGCCTGGTCGGCAACAGCATCCCGGACCAGGCCGGTGACTTCCGGCTGCTCAGCCGAGCCACCGTGACTGCCCTGCGGGAACTGCCCGAACAGCGTCCGGTGCTGCGGCTGGTGGTGCCCTGGCTGGGCTTCCCCAGCGGGTCGGTCGGTTACGTACGCGAGGAACGGGCGGCCGGCAAATCGAAGTATCCGCTGTCGAAGATGGTGCGCCTGGCCACCGACAGCATCACGAGCTTCTCCGCTGCCCCGCTGCGCCTGGCCACCTGGTTCGGGGCCGGTGGGGTGGTGCTCTGCTCGGTGCTGCTGGTGATCGTGTTCGTGGCGTACCTGATTGGCCACACCGTCGCCGGCTGGCCCTCGCTCTACGTGGCGATCCTCTTCCTCGGGGCGGTGCAACTGCTCTGCCTCGGGCTGCTCGGCGAGTACATCGGACGGATCTACGTCGCGGTGCAGGGCCGGCCCAGCTACTACGTCGGCTCCGACACCTTGGCGGAGGAGCCGGTCGAGGAGGAGCCGGTCGAGGTGGCCTCGGCCGCCGCCGACGAGGAGTTGACCACCACCGCG
The DNA here is from genome assembly GCF_053590565.1 of Micromonospora sp. NPDC003197. Classification (NCBI taxonomy): domain Bacteria; kingdom Bacillati; phylum Actinomycetota; class Actinomycetes; order Micromonosporales; family Micromonosporaceae; genus Micromonospora; species Micromonospora sp. NPDC003197. Next base: position 124,073 of record NZ_JBSFTE010000013.1, read on the forward strand.
CCCGGCCCGAGGACCGCCCGATGACCGCGACCACCCCCCACCCGAGCCCCACGCCCGCCGCCACCGACCCGTCACGCCCCGCCCCGGTCCAGTGGCAACGCTGGGCGCCGCTGATCGTCGGCGTCAGCTACTTCGTCGTCGTACTGATCGCCGCCGGCACCTCACCGGTGGATCTGATCCGGTACGCCGGCTACGTCGTACTGGCACTGACCCTGCCCGGCACCCTGGTCTACCGGGCGTTACGCCGCCGGCCACACACCCTGGTCGAGGACCTCGCCATGGGCACCGCCGTCGGGCTGGTGCTGGAGTTGCCGGCCTGGGCGCTCTTCGCCGCGCTGGGGATCGCCGGCTGGCTCTGGCTGTGGCCGCTGGCGGTGGTCGCCGTCTTCGCCGCCGTACCGGGCTTGCGTCGGCACTGGCTGGTCCGGGACTACCCGGCCCAGGCCCCGCTGGGCTGGTCCTGGTCGGTGGCGGGGGCGGTGGCCTTCTTCACCACCTATCTGTCGTCGGTCTTCCTCCAGCGCAACCCGATCCTGCCCACCGATGAGGGCACCTGGCAGTACGTCGATCTGGCCTACCAACTGTCCCTGGCCGGTGAGGCGAAGCACCAGTTCCCGTTGCACGTGCCGCAGGTCGCCGGGGAACGGCTGGACTACCACTGGTTCGGGTACGCCCACATGGCCGCGACCAGCCTGATCGGCCAGATCGACCTGCCGGTGGTGGCGCTGCGGCTGGCCGTACCCGGACTGTGCGCGGCGGCGATCGTGCTGACGGCGGTGCTCGGCTGGCGGGTCAGCGGCCGGCCGTACGTCGGGGCCGTCGCGGCGGTGCTCTTCTTCGTGATCGGCGAAACGAACTTCACCCACCCGGTGAGCATGCCGTTCGGCACCCAGGCGACCTTTGTCATCTGGCACGGCATGTCGATGATCTACAGCTGGGTGCTGCTGATCGCCCTGATCGCCGCGCTGGTGGACGTGGTCGACCAGCGCACCGACCGGCCGGTGCCACCGATCGGGCCGGGCGCGTTCGTACTCGTCGGGCTGTTGATGTTCGCCTCCAGCGGGGCCAAGGCCAGCTCGGTGCCGGTGGTCGCGCTCGCCCTGGCGATCACCGCGCTGGTTCTGTTGATCACCCGGCGCCGCATCCCGTGGGCGGTGGTGGTGGCCGGGGTCCTGGCCGGTGCCGCGCAGCTCTTCGCCACGGCGGTGCTCTACCGCTTCCAGGCGTACGGTGTGCAGATCGGCCCGTTGTGGAGCCTCGAAGCCTTCTGGGCCCGGCCGGCGGACCGCCCACTGTGGGCGCAGGCGCTGGTCGTGGTCGGCGTCTTGGCCGCTTTCCTGATCAACATGCAGCTGCGGGCCGCCGGGGTGGTGCCGCTGCTCTGGCAGCGACGCGGCCGGCTCGAACCAGGTCAACTGCTGCTGCTTGCCGGCACCGTCGCGGGGCTGCTCTTCTACCTGCTGGTGGAGCAGTCCGGCGGCGGCAACCAGTACTTCCTGCGTGCCGGGTTCACCTTCGCGGTGGTGCTGTCGGCCTGGGGTTATGCGCTGGTCTTCGAACGGGCCCGCCTGACCGTACGCGAGAAAGGCCTCCTGGGCGGCTTCGCCATCGGGTTCGCCCTGCTGCTGGTGGCCATCCAACTCGGCTACGCCGGCTGGGCGTCGGGGAACACCCCCTTCGACCAGCTGCGCCCGATGCTGAACTGGGCCCTCGGCTTGGCCGTGGTCGGGCTGGTCGTCGTCCTCGGGTGGCGGTCGGCGTGTGGATGGCAGCCGGCGCTGCGCGGGCGGGGCGGACTGGTCGCGCTCACCGCGATCCTGCTGGTCGGCACCCCCGGGCTGATCATGGACATGTACAAGTCGGAGCAGCGTCCCAACGGCGGTGCCTACGTCAACGTCCCGCTGCCCCGGTCCCGGGTCGAGGCGGCCCGGTGGACCCGGGAGCACAGCTCGCCCGAGGACGTGGTCGCCACCAACGTGCACTGCGTGGTCCGGGGCGACGGCTGGTGCGACGCGCGGGGCTTCTGGCTCAGCGCCTACAGCGAGCGCCGGGTCCTGGTGGAGGGCTGGGCGTTCGCGCCCCGGGTGGCGGCGCTGGGGGCGTACACCCCGTTCTGGGACGAGGAGCTGCTGCGGCGCAACGACGAGGCGTTCACCGCCCCCACCGCCGAGGGACTGCGCGAGCTGCGGGAGCAACACGGCGTACGGTGGCTGGTGGTCGACCGGTCGGTGAGCCCGGAGGCGAGCGACCTGCAGGAGTTGGCCCGGCTCCGGTTCGACAACGGCCGGATGGCGGTCTACGAACTGGGCTGACCGTCCCGGACCTTGGCTGGCCGACCCGGAAACTGAGCTGACCGCCACGAAATTGGCTGGCTGGCGCGTTGCCGGGCGGGCCAGGATGGCCTGGTGATCACTGCTGCCACCCCGCTGTCGTTCGAGATCGCCTCGCCGGAGGAGGCGCGGTCCCGGGTGGTGCTGCGGGCGTACTACCGGGACATCGTGGGCCGTTACTACGGTCGACCGGCGACCGAGACCGAGATCGACATGGTGCTGGCCGACGAGCCCAGCGACGATCTCCAACTCCCCTCCGGCCTGTTCTGGTTGGCGACCGAGGGACCGACCGTTCTCGGCTGCGCCGGGCTGCGGCTGCTACCCGATGCGGTCGGCGAGGTGACGCGGGTCTTCGTCGTACCCGAGGGGCGGGGGCGGGGGATCGGGGCCCGACTGCTGGCCGAGATCGAGCAGGCCGCCCGGGACCGTGGGCTGGCCCGACTCCAACTCGACACCCGCGACGATCTGGTCGAGGCCCGGCGGCTCTACGCTCGGCACGGCTACCGGGAAGTTCCGGCGTTCAACGACAGTCCGTACGCCGCGCACTGGTTCGCCAAGGACCTCGACTAGAGCTGCTTCGGGAACAGCTATTGCTGTTGGTGCAGCAAGAATCGTTCACAAACCCCGGTCATTCGGTGATCCACCTGCGCTAGCTCTCGTCTGCACCAGTGAGTGGCTTGCGCATCCGCATCAGCCAGAAGCTCGACGGGATTCGGGTGGCGTCGTCGATGATCTCGCCGTCCACCTCCTCGAAGGACTCCCGGGCCAGGGCGGTGAAGCCGGCCGGTTCGCGGACATGCTCGCCCCGGTCGTTGTCGGACATCCACCGGGAGATCCGGCCCTGACGGGGTTCGTAGCAGGTGTCGACGGCGATCACCCGGCCACCGGGGGCGAGGGCCCGGGCGGCCACCCGCAGCAGGTGTCGGGAGTCCTCGTCGGACAGGTGGTGCAGCAGCCCGAGCAGCAGCACCGCGTCGGCGGGCGGGATCTGCGACAGGTGCTCCTCACCAAAGACCTCGCAGTGGAACTCCGCACGCTCACTGCCCCAGCGATTGCGGGCGTGCTCGATGTAGCGCGGAGCGGTGTCGAAACCGTAGTAGCGCACCTGGGGAAGCCGCTCGAAGTAGTACGCCGGGCCGCAGCCCACGTCGATCACCGTGTCCCCGTCGGCGAGCGCAAGCTCGTCCAGACAGCGGTAACGCAGTCGGTCCGCGCCCAGTCCACGCTGCAACGCGACATAGAGCGGCACGTGACCGAGTAGACCCTTGACCGCAGCCAACATGCGCTTCTCCCCGAGACGACATCGATGATCAACGGCAGGTGTGCCGCATCGACGGAACCTACCACCGTTGACTGATGATCCGCTCAGTCGCGCCGGACGCCGGATATGCCCCACCGTCCTCGGCTTCCGAGCTTCACCGTCCTCGGTTTCCGAGCTTCACCGTCCTCGGCTTCCACGCTTCACCGCCCCCTCGGCTTCGCGGTCGTGTGCCCGATCCGCCAGGATGGACGGGTATGAGCGTGGAACCGGTGACTGTGGTCGCGCCCCGTCCGATTCGTCCGGCGCTGCTGGGGCAACGCTGGGACGACCTCGCCTTCCTGCACTGGCCGATCGACCCGGAGACGGTCCAACCGCTTCTCCCGGCCGGGACCCGGCCGGACACCGTCGACGGGACCACCTACGTCGGGCTGATCGCGTTCCGGATGGTCGGGCTGGGGCTGCCGGTCGGACCGGGGTTCCCCTACTTCGGCACGTTCTGTGAGACCAATGTTCGGCTCTACTCCGTGGACGACGAAGGTCGACGGGGCGTGGTGTTCTGTTCCATGGACGCGGCGCGGCTGCCGTTCGTACTCGCCGCGCAGGCGGGGCTGCGGCTGCCGTACAAGTGGTCGGCTATGCGGCTGGACCGCGACGGTGACCGGTACACCTACCTCTGCCGCCGTCGGTGGCCGGACGGGCGGGGTGCCACCAGCCGGATCGTGGTCCGGGCCGGTGCGCCGATCGTAGAGCCCAGTCCCCTGGAACACTTCCTCACCGCCCGGTGGGGCCTGCATGTGCGGGCGTACGGTCAGACGCTGCACCTGCCCAACGAGCATCCGCAGTGGCCGCTGCATCGGGCGGAACTGCTGGACTTGGCCGACGAACTGGTGTCGACGGCCGGACTGTCGAGCCCGGTCGGGCCACCCGTGAGCGTGCTGTACTCACCCGGCGTCCCGGTACGCTTCGGCCGCCCGGTGCCGGTGCGGAGCGTCCAGTAGTTGACGAACCCGGTCAGCGTTGGCCGGCTGCTGGTCCGCCCCAGCGTGCTCGCGCGGGGCGGACCAGAAGGTGGCGAAAGGAAACGGACTACGGCCGCAGGGCTGCGATCGTCGCCTTCGCCGCCTCGGCGATCAGCGCGTCGTCGTACTTCGCGTCCTTCTCGCTGTGGTCGGACATGATCGCGAGCACGATCGGTGCCCCGTTCGGCGGCCACACGACGGCGATGTCGTTACGGGTGCCGTAGGTGGCTGAGCCGGTCTTGTCACCGACGCTCCAGCCGGTCGGCACTCCGGCCCGGATCAGCTTGTCGCCGGTGGTGTTCCGACGTAGCCAGTCGACCAGCACGTCACGGTCCTCGGCGGAGAGCGCGTCGTCCACGGCGTACGCCCGGAGGTTGGTGGCGAAGGCCCGAGGCGTGGTGGTGTCCCGCTGGTCGCCCGGCTTGACGTCGTTCAGCGAGGTCTCCCGGCGTTCCGGATCGGTGACCTGGTCGCCGAGGTCACGCAGTGCCTTCTCGAAGCCCGCTGGGCCGCCGAGCTGGTCCAGCAGCAGGTTGCCCGCCGTATTGTCGCTGTACCGTACTGCGGCATCGGCCGCCTCGCGCAGCGTGATGCCCGTGTCCACCCGGTCCTTGGTGATCGGCGAATAGTCCACGAGATCGGCGGCGGTATAGCGGATCACCTGGTCGAGTTCGGCCGTCGTCGTCTTGTCCAGCACCGCTGCGGCGGCCAGTGCCTTGAAGGTCGACGCATAACCGAACCGCTCGTCGGGGCGGTGCGCGACGGTCCGCCCGGAGCCGGTGTCGACGGCATAGATTCCGAGCCGGGCACCGTACTTGGCTTCAAGCTGGCCAAACTCGGCACTCGTCGTGGTGGCCACCGCCGTGTTGGCGGCGGAGTTGGGGCCGGAACCAGCGGGCCCGTCGGTGGTCGAGCAGCCAGCCAACGGTACGAGCGCCAGCGCGGCGACCACTGCCAGCGCGTAGCGCCGAGGCGCGGGAACTGTAGAGCTGATCGTCATCTGTCGATGCTCCTTTTCTCTCCTGATGCGGATGAACCATCAGGTACCGGGCATCTCGCACCCGGTACGAAGGAGAGCTTCGCAGCGGTCGACGCATGCTGTCCAAGACAGAATCGCGCTGATTAATGCTGATTCGCGATAGCTAGACGTGCCGCGACGGTGATCAGATCACCTCGGAACGGTGATCAGCTCTCGTCGGGCCGGTGGGCGCGCAGCATGAGCGACACCCCCGGCAACGACTTCACCGGCAGGTAGCGCTCGGCGGTGATGATCGTCCGGAGGCCGAGGTTGACCACGCCAGGCAGCTCGTCCAGGTCGCTGCCGGTGGACTTGCGCCGCCGCCAGGCTGCCACCGAGCGCAGCAGCACGTTCCAGCTCCACAACTCGTCGATGACCAGGCCAGCCTTTTCGATGAGCGTGGTGAGCGATTCCCGGTCGTACCGCCGGACGTGCCCCACCGCCACGTCGTGCGCCGACCACAACCGCATGTCACACGGTACGGCGATCAGCGCGGTGCCGCCGGGCCGCAGCGTACGCCGGATCTCGGCGGCGGCCAGCTGGTCCTCCTCGATGTGTTCGAGGATGTCGAAGGCGACCACCAGACCGAGGCTGGCCGAGGGCACCGGCAGATAGCGGGCGTCGGCCCGGATCACGTCGAGTCCCCGCTCGGCGGCCACCTCGGCGCCTTCGGCGCTGTACTCCAACGCCAGGGGGCGCCAGCCGTGTGCCCGCAGGACCCGGGTGTTGCCGCCGCCGGCCGCCCCGATGTCCAAGGCCCGCTCCGGCCGCTGCCCGTTGGCCGCCAGCCGGCGCAGCGACCGGGCCAGCAGGGCGCGTCGCTCGCGGTACCACCAGTGAGTGTCCTCCAGCGCGGCGAGCTTACGGATCTCGGTGGCTTCCAAGGCGTACTCCTCGGCGGGTCGGCGGCGGTCCTCACCCTAACGGCCGGCGGGTCGTACGGCATAAACCTGGCTGCGTCCCGGACGTACCTCCTGGCAGACTCCGCCGGCATGGGAGAAGCGAGTGGATTCGACTACCTGGAACGGCCCGACGGGTCCGTGGTGATCACGCATCGGGGGCGGGTCGCGACCACGCTCCGCGGTGGGCGGGCCGACGAGTTTCTCGCCGAGGTCGACGACGACCCGCAGCAGGTGATGGCCCGGTGGACCGGTAACTACCGGCGGGGCAACGAACGCACCGCCAAGCAACACCCCCGCAACCGCCCCCGCTGAGGTGTTAGGAAGGGCCCCTTTCTATCGCTTTCTGTATAGGAAGGGGCCCTTCCTAACGAGTGGGCGCAGCGGCGGCGGGAATGTCGAGGAGGGCGAGGAACGCGGTTGCCGCCGGGGTACGACCGGCGTCACTCCAGACGACGTATTCGACGCGGGTCGGCGCGTCAGTGACCTCGATGGTGGTCAGGCCGGTGAGCTGCGGCACGTACGCGGAGGGGAGTAGTGCGATGCCGAGCCCTTCCCGGACCAGCCGGGCCATGAAGTCCGCGGTGGTCACCTCGAAGGCGACGTCCCGGCTGAGACCAGCAGCGGCGAAGGCCTGATCGGACTGGGCGCGTCCGGCGGTCTTGGCCGGCAGGTCCACGAACACCTCGGTGGAGAGCCGGCGCAGGGTGACGGTCGACTCGTTGGCGAGCGGGTGATCCGGCGCGACCACGGCGACGAGCCGGTCACGGGCGAGTTCATGGGAGTTGACACCCTGGGGTCGCGCGGTGGTCGGCAGTCCGAGGAAGGCGACCTCGATGAGTCCCTGCCTGACCTGCTCGACGAGTTCGTCGCTCCCGCCCACCCGCAGGTTGATGCGTACGTGTGGGTATCGCTGATGGAAGTCCCGCAGGGCGCCGGGAATGTCGACCGCGGCGACGGTGGGGATCAGGCCCACGGCGAGACGGCCGCGTACCTCCCCGACAGCGGCGGCGACCTCGGCGGCCGCGCGTTCGGCGGCGTCCAGGCACAGGCGTGCGGCGGGGAGGAACGCGGCACCGGCCGGGGTCAGCCGCACCCGGCGGCTGGTGCGCTCGAAGAGCTTGGCACCCAGTTCCCGTTCCAGGCGCGCGATCTGATGACTGAGGGCGGATTGGACGACCAGGCATCGTTCGGCGGCTCGGGTGAAGCTGTTCGTCTCGGCGACGGCGAGGACGTAACGCATCTGCTGGAGTTCCACAGATCTATCTTGAATCGTGATTGATCGGGTGACAAGCATGTGTTGGACTCATTGATCGTAACCGGGCGAGACTGCCAGGCGTGACAACTTCAGCAACATCGAAGGTTTCTGGCGGGGCCGGCAGTGCCTTCGGGGAAACCCTGCCTCGCACTCTCCTGACAGCGATAACTCCCATCGTCTGGGGCACGACGTACGTCGTCACCACCGAGCTGCTCCCGCCGGGACATCCGCTCTTCGCCGGTCTGTTACGGGCGTTGCCCGCCGGCCTGATCGCCCTGGCGATCAGCCGGACCCTGCCGCGCGGAGCATGGTGGGGTAAGGCCGCCGCGCTCGGCGTGTTGAACATCGGCCTGATCTTTCCCCTACTGTTCGTCGCGGCCGAACGCTTGCCCGGCGGCGTGGCCGCCACCCTTGGCGCGGTTCAGCCGCTCATCGTCGCCCTGCTGGCCGTCTCGGTCCTGCACGAGCGTCTTACCGGCTGGCGTCTCGCCTGGGGCGTAGCCGGTGTGGTCGGCGTCGGGATGGTGGTGATCGGGCCACAGGCGGCATTCGACATCGTCGGAATCGTGGCGGGCCTGGCCAGCGCGGCCACGATGGCGCTCGGCGTAACGCTCACCAAGCGCTGGGGACGTCCCGCCGGGGTCAGCCCCACCGCGTTCGCCGGTTGGCAACTCACCGCCGGAGGACTCTTCCTGGTACCCGTCACCTTCCTCGTCGAGGGGGCACCGCCCGCAGTGGACGCGCCCGCTCTCCTCGGCTACCTCTGGCTCGGTCTGGTGGGCGGTCTGATCGCCTACGTCCTGTGGTTCCGTGGCATCACCGCTCTGCCCATCACCGCTGTTGCCGTGCTGCCCCTGCTCTCCCCACTGGTCGCCGCGCTGCTCGGGGCCATCCTGCTCGGACAGACGCTCGGCCCGAGCCAACTCGTCGGGTTCGTCATCGCCCTCGGGGCGATCGTCGCCGGACAACTGCCAGCCCCTGCTCGCCGTACCTCAGTCTTCCCAGCACAACCCTGAAAGGATCTTGCGATGTCGAGCAAGAAGACCATCCTCGTTACCGGCGCGACCGGCGGCCAGGGCGGTGCCGTTGCCCGCCGGCTGCTCGCCAGCGCTTGGACCGTGCGCGCCCTGGTCCGTGACCCGGACGAGCCGGGAGCCAGCGACCTCACGGCGCTGGGCGCGGAACTGGTCGTCGGCGATCTGGACGACCCGGAGTCGCTGCGGGCAGCAGCGCGCGGCGTGTACGGCGTCTACAGCATGCAACCCGCCGACTTCGCCGACCCGCAGCCGTACGGCAGATGGTCGAGCTGTTCACCAAGGTCGACGGCATCCCCACTCGCTTTGAGCGGCAGCCGATCGAGCAACTGCGCGCCGAGGTCGAGGAGTTCGCGAAGATGTACCACTGGTTGGACGAGGAGGGGTATCGGGCCGACATCGCCACGCTCCGCCAGCGGTACCCGGAACTGCTGACCTTCGAGGCGTGGCTACGTATGAACCAGTAGCCCCGATTTGTCGTCCACCCACGGGCCGGATCTTGACCGGGACCCGTGGGTGGACAGCCTGTCGTTGGTGAGCCCCGTTTAGTGGGCCGGGGCGGGGGCCGGCTCCTCGGGCACCGATGGCGAGGTGGCGCGGGCGGCGGCGATCGCGGCCTGACCGGACGGCACCATGATCGCCACGATCATCACGGCGATGGTGATCAGGCCAGCCACGATCAGCAGGGCCTGAACGCTGATCACGTCAGCCAGCGGGCCGAAGACCACCATGCCGATCGGGGTGGCCAGGGCCATCACGATGCCGACGTAGCTGAAGACCCGGCCCTGCATCTCCGGCTCGACCGTCTCCTGGATCAAGGTCGTGACCGGGGTGGAGAAGAGCGGGACCGCGAGCCCGAACAGGAACATGAAGCCGTAGAAGACCCACAGGTTGGTGCTGAAGCCCAGCGCCACGGTGCAGATCGCGAAGGTGAAGGTGGAGACCAGGATCAGTCCGATCCGGCTTTGCTTGGCCAGCCAGGTGGCGATCAACGCTCCGCCGAGCATCATCCCGACGCTGAACGCGATCTCCAGTACGGCCAGCATCCACTCCTCCGTACCGAAGGTGCGGGCCACCATCAGCGGCGTGATGAACGACGGCGCAACGGTGAGCAGGAAGATGATCGCGAACACCAGCAACAGCCAGCGGACGATCCGGTGGGTCCAGATGTATCGCATGCCCTCGACCAGGTCCTGCCGGTAGGTGGTCGCAGCCTCGGCCGCCCGTTCCAGGGTGGGCACCGTGACCAGGGCCAGCAGCCCGATGCCGATCACTGCGGTGATCACATCCAGGAAGAAGACCGGCACCACTCCGAAGGCGGCGTAGATGGCGGCGGCTGCCGCCGGAGCCAGCAGGGCCATCGCGGAGCTGATGGTCTGGAACATGCCGTTGACCCGCATCAGCTGATCGGCCGGCACGATCTGCGGGATCATCGCCTGCACCGTCGGTGTCTGCACTCCGGCCCCGAAGGAGCGGACCGAGACCGCGAGCAGGATCACCCACAGATCCGTGACGCCGTTCAACATCAACATGGCCAGGACCAGGGTCGCCGCCGCGATGCCCGCGTCGGCCATGATCGTTAGCGTCTTGCGGTTCATCCGGTCGGCCAGTACGCCGCCGAAGATCGACACGATGCCCTGGGGAGCGAACGCGCAGACGGCGTAGAGCGCGACCGCCAGGCCGGACTTGGTCTCCAGCGTGACGTACCACATGACCACGTACTGGACGATCATCGAACCGAACAGCGACACGGTCTGGCCGGACAGGAAGAGCGCGACGTTGCGCTTCCAGTGCGGCAGTGCCGGCGTGGGACCGGTCTCGGGAGCAAGGCTTGTCTCGGACACGGTCTCCTCTATCAGGGCAGTCGGTCAGGGGCGGCAAGGATAACCGCAGGGTGTGACACCGCCGGGCAGTGGCGAACGGCGCAGCCCGGTGCCGAAGGCTGGTTCGTCCGCATGTCGACGAACGCTTCGATCGATCGATCCACCTCGGCAAGCGTTCCGGTCACGGCCGGGTGACACCTGGTGCGGCGGTTGATCTCCGGCAGCAAAAGGCTCCCACGGCGCTCCCAAGACCATACCGGCGTACGGATGGCCGTGCCTCGCATTTTTGCCGGAGCGACGGCGGCCCACCGAAGGGCGCTTTCCTCAGCGGGATGAGATAGCGGTCGTCGAGGTAGCTGGCGGTGCGAAGGTGGCGAGCGTCTCCGCCACGCTGGCGATGTGGATTCGCATCGCCTTCTCTGCCCTGTCGGGGTCACGAGCGCAGATGGCTTCGATGATGCTGAGGTGCTCCGGCAGCGACACCGCTGGTCGGCCCGGTAGCAGCGAGAGCCGGAACTGGTGCCGCACCAGTTGCCCGTTGAGCTGCTCGATGAGTCTCGTAGCGGTAGCGTGCCGCGCGATGGAGCGGACCTCGCTGTGAAGTAGTGCGTTCAGCTCGGAGTAGCGCGGCATGGCGCCGCTGTTCACCGCGGTCACCATTGCGGCGGCCAGGCCGCGAAGTGACGTTATCTGCGCAGCGGTGATCCGCTCCGCCGCGCGTGCCGCTACCAGCCCTTCGACGACGCGCCGGGTCTCGGTGATCTCGATTGCCTCCGCCACGGACACCTTCCGCACCCGGGCGCCCCGGTGGGGTTGCAGTTCGACCAGCCCTTCGTTCGCCAGTCGGGTGAGCGCATTGCGAAGGAGGAACCTGCTGGTGCCGTACTGCTTGGTCAGTTCGGTCTCGATCAGTCGCTGGTGGGGAGCGTAGTCCCCGCGCAGGATGGCGGCCCGTAACTGTGCCAGTAGGTTACTCATCGATCAGCTCGCGACAGAGTCTGTCGGCGGGCCTTTCTTCGCTAGCTGGACCAGTTCGTACACGTGGCTGCGGATGTCGGCGAATTGCGGCGAAGAGCGGGTCTGCAACTGACTGCGTACGTCTGGTAGGTCGACGCGGACATCCTCCAGTACGACGGTCGGCCGGTTGGACAGGACGATGACCCGCTGTCCGAGGTAGACCGACTCGTCGATGTCATGGGTGACGAACAGGACCGTGACCCCCAGCCGGTGCCAAAGGGTACGTACGAGATCTTCGAGGTCGGCCCGGGTCTGGGCGTCGACGGCGGCGAACGGCTCATCCATCAGCAGGACGCTCGGCTCGTACGCCACCGCCCGGGCGATTGCCACCCGCTGCTGCATGCCGCCGGAGAGCTGCCACGGATGGGCATCAGCGCGGTCGCGCAGCCCCACCGCGGTCAGGGCGGCGTCGACCTTGGCGGCGCGCTCGGCGCGGGACAACCCCTTCTCCTTCAACGGCAACTCGACATTCTTACGCACGGTCAGCCAGGGAAACAGGCTGCGCCCGTACTCCTGGAACACGATGGCCATGCCCGGGGGCGGTCCGGTCACCGTAGTGCCGTTGAGGCGTACCTGGCCTCCGGAGACATCGAGTAGCCCGGCGATGCAGCGCAGCAGAGTGGTCTTGCCGGCTCCCGAGGGGCCGACGATGCAGACGAATTCGCCCCGTCTGACAGCGAAGGTCAGGTCGCGTACGGCTTCGACGGTGTGGCCGTGCCCGTCGTAGGTCTTGGCGAGACTTACGACGTCGAGGGTGACGGGTGCGCTGGTGGTGGCGGTATTGAGAGTCACGGATCACACTCCTCGCTCTGCCTGGCGCAGACCGCGGTACCAGGCCAGGGTTCGGTGCTCGATCAGACGGAACAGGCCGGAGAGGGCTACGCCGAGCAGCCCGAGCAGGATGATGCCGGTCCACATCTGCGGTATGGCGAAGCTGCGCTGGAATTGCACGATCGCCGCGCCCAGGCCGCGGTTCGCGCCGAAGAGTTCGCTGATCACCATGAGGATGACGCCGATGGAGAGGGCCTGGCGCGCGCCGGTGGCGACGCGTGGACTGGAGCCGCGCAGCACCACGTGGTAGAGAGTGGCGAGCTTACCCAGCCGGTAGGAGCGGGCGGTGTCCCGCAGCACCTCGTCGAGGGAGCGGACTCCTTCGACGGCGTTGAGCAGGATCGGCCACAGGCAGCCCAGGGCGATGGTGATCACCTTGGTGGTCCAGCCGGTGTAGCCGGCGAACAGGGCAATGACGGGAATGAGAACCGGGGGCGGAACGGCCCGGAAGAACTCCAGCGTCGGTTCGCACAGCTCGCGCAGCGTACGGGAGGATCCGATGGCTGTTCCTGCGGCCACACCGACGACCAGGGCGATCAGGTAGCCCGCCCCGAGTCGGGCCAGGCTCGGCAGCACGTCGTGTACGACGAGGTCCACGGTCCACGTTTCCGGAAAGGCCCGCACGATGGTGGAGAGCGGGGGCCAGAAGAAGCTGGTGCTGCCCGCTGACAGGAGCCACCAGACGGCGATCAGCACGGCGGGCAGGCCCAGGGCGACGAGAGCGCGTCGTGGCAGGTCCGAGATTTTCACAGGTCACTCCTCACCGAGGTGTGCCACCGCAGGGCGCGTCGCTCGACGGCCCGGGCCGAGGAATTGACGACGACGCCGATGAAACCGACGACGATCACGAGCGCGTACGTCTCCGCGACGGCGCCGGAGCTCTGTGCCACGCCGATCGAACGGCCGAGACCGGGGACGCCGATGATCAGCTCTGCCGTGATCTCCAGGATCAGGGCGACTGCGGCGGCCAGCCGGAAGCCCGTGACGACATAGGGCAGGGCGGTGGGCCAGACGACTGTGCGGACGACGGCCCAGCGGGAGAACCGGTAGGACCGGGCGGTGTCGCGGATGACCGGGTCGACGTCCGCGACACCGTAGAGCACCTGCACGAGTACCTGCCAGAACGCCGCGTACACCACCAGGATCAGCGCCGACTGCGGCTGGCTGCCATAGATGAGCACCACCAGTGGGATGAGTGCGACCGAGGGGATGGGCCGCAGGAACTCGATGGTCGATGCGGTGACCGCACGCAGGATCGGCGAGCTGCCGATCGTCACTCCGACGACGACTCCGGCGATCATGGCGACGGCGAGACCGGCCGCCCACCCACGCAGGGTTTGGCCGAGGGCGACCCAGAACTCGGAGCGGGTGAGCTGCTGGCCGAGCGCGCCCGCCATCTCGCTGAACGGCGGCAGGAAGCGCTCGTCCACGATGCCGACCCGGGGCAGGGCCTCCACGACCGCGATCGTCAGGGCGAGGCCGAGCAGCCCGAGTGTCGGCTGACGCCACCGTTCGAGGCGGGTAGCGCGGGTGCGGGCACGCCGGCCGACGGTGGGCTCGGCCGGCGTGGGGACAGCTGTCATGACAGTCGTCACGGCAGCAGGACCGTCAGGTCGGGTTGTTTGGTGAGGAGTCCGTCGGTCCGGGCCAGGTCTGCCAGCAGTTGCACCGAGTCGCGGTCGATCGTCGTGGGCCACTTCGGAAGGATCAGGCTCTTCTGTACGGCAGGATCGATCTTGGTGTAGGTGCCGAGGACAGCACGGACCTCGTCGGGGTGGGCTGTCGCGTACTCCATGGACCTGTTCATCGCGGCGGTGAAGCTGGCGACCACCTTCGGGTTCGCCTTGGCGTACTGCTGCGAGGTGAAGTACATGCTGATGGTGAGCTGAGGGTCGGTTCCCGCGTAGTTGGAGACCACCTGACGGTCGCCCTGTCCGGTGGCGATGGTCAGGAACGGCTCGACCACCTGTCCTGCGTCCACGTCGCCCTTGGCCACCGCAGGCGCGATGTCGGCGAACGGCAGTTCGACGTACTGGATCGTGGTGGGGTCGCCGCCGGCGTCCTTGACGACCTTGTTGATCGTCGTGGTGTTGATGTTCTTCAGGGTGTTGACGGCCACCCGCTTGCCGGCGAGATCCTTGGCGCTCGCGATCGGGCTGTCGGCTTTGACGATGACCGCACCGAAGTCCTTACCCTGCTCGCCGGTGGAGGCGACACCGGAGGCGACGGCCTTCAGCGGCAGGCCCTGCGAGCTGGCTAGCAGCAGGGATGTGGCGTTGCTGAATCCGAACTGGTACTGGCCGCTGACGACGCCCGGCACGATGGCCGCTCCACCCTGGGCGGTCTCGAGCGTCACGTTCAGGCCCTCGGCGGAGAAGAAGCCCTGCTTGACGCCCAGGTAGATGGGCGCGACATCGACGATCGGGATGACGCCGATCTTCACGTCGACGGCTCCTCCGGCCGAGGACGAGTCGCTGCCGGTGTCCCCGCCGCAGGCGCCGGAAAGGAGGACCGCCGGTACGACGAGGAGGAGGGCGAGGAGGCGACGTACCGGATTGGCGGACGAGGGAGGTCGGGACATGGATCCTCCTGGGGGCGAGGGCGCTGTCTACGAGCGCCCGAGGGCCGACGCGGCGAACGTTAAACAAATCGTCAACAATCTTGGAGCCAATCATCTTGACCGCGATCCTGGCACGGCGTACACATTGTTGACAAGGTTGTTGACAGACTGCTTCCGGTCTATGTCGCGAGGAGGACCTAAGGTGTCTCAGGCGGTGTTTTCGCTTGTCGCAGGCTGAGTTCGGCATGGCATCGCACCACGTCGTTGAGATCCGTAGGGCATCGCACTACGTCGTTCGTACCGTGGGCCGGGATTGTGGACAGAGGATGGTCGGCGCATGAGGTTCGAAATCGACGGTGTGCGCTGCATGCAGATGCGCGGTGGTAGCTCGAAGGGTGCCTACTTCCTCAGCGAAGACCTTCCCGAAGACCCGGACGAGCGCAACGACCTCCTGCTGCGCATCATGGGCTCGCCCGACGATCGGCAGATCGACGGCATCGGCGGAGGGCACCCGCTGACCAGCAAGGTGGCAGTGGTCAGCCAGTCGACCGACGAGCGGGCCGACGTGGACTACCTGTTTCTCCAGGTGGTACCCGACCGGGCCATCGTCACCGACGTCCAGACGTGCGGGAACCTCCTCGCCGGGGTCGGTCCGTTTGCCATCGAGCGGGGCCTGGTCGCCGTCACCGGCGAGTCCACCGAGGTGCGAATTCGTATCGTCAACCCCTCGCCGAGCTATGCCGAGGCGCGGGTGCAGACCCCCGGCGGTCGGGTGGACTACGCCGGGGAAACCGTCATGGCGGGCACGCCGTTCCCCGCCGCCCCGATCCAGCTCGCGTTCCCCGGCGACGACAGGCCGATCTTCCCCACCGGACGTCTCGTCGACCGGTTCGCCGGCACCGACGTCACCTGCGTCCATGCCGGGATGCCGGTCGTCCTGGTCCGTGCCACCGACCTGGGCATCGAGGGCACCGAACCGCCCGAGATGCTCGAAACCGACGAGGCGGTGCGGTCGAAGATCGAGGCCATCCGGCGCGAAGCCGGTCCGGCCATGGGGCTCGGCGACGTACGAGACACGACGGTACCCAAGATCAGCATCGTTTCGGCACCCCGCAACGGCGGTACGGTCACCACTCGGACCTTCATCCCGCACCGAGTGCACGCCGCGATCGGCGTACTCGGTGCTGTCTCGGTCGCCGCCGCCCTGCGCGCACCCGGCACCGTCGCGCACCCCCGCACACCGATCGACCGCAGGGTACGCATCGAGCATCCGACCGGCACCTTCGACGTGTACGTCGACCTCGACCGCACCGGCCCGGACACTCGCGTCCGCACCAGTGCGGTTGTCCGTACCGCTCGCAAACTCTTCGACGGCCACGTATGGCCACGCCCCGGAAAGGAAACCGGATGAGTTCGGCACCAGAGCCCCAGTGCACGCACGACCCGGACCGCCGCCGCGATGTCGCCCATGTGGGACCGATCGAGCTCTACACCCCCGTCCTCGAGGAATCGCGCGACTTCTTCGTACGACTCATGGGGCTGCGCGAGGTGCATCGCGATGACACCTCCGTCTACCTGCACACCTGGGACGACTACCAGTCGTGGACAGTGCGTCTGGTGCAACACGACACTGCCGGCATCGGCCGCAGCTACCTACGAGCCGCCAGCCCGCAGGCCCTCGACCGGCTGGTCGAGACGATCGAGGCGACCGGACTCGGCCGTGGGGTGACCAGTGACGTCCACCAGCTCGGCAAGGTCTACCTGTTCACCGATCCCGACGGACACGAGATGGGCCTGTACTGGGACGTCGAGTGGTACCAGGCCGACAACGCCGACCGACCGGCGCTGAAGAACCAGGCGGCGGCCTACCCCGGTCGCGGCGCGAACCTACGGCGCCTGGACCACGTCAACTACCTCACCGCCGACGTGCCAGCCACCTCCCAGTTCCTGCGGGACGTGCTGGGTGCGCGATGCACCGAGCAGATCGTCAAGGACGACGGAAGACCGCAGGCCATCTGGTACTCCGTCGGTAACAAGACCTACGACCTGGTCTACACGGAGGACTGGACCGGTACCCGTGGCCGCCTGCACCACGTCGCCTTCGCCACCGACACACGTGAGGAGATCCTGCGCGCCGCTGACGTCTGCCTCGACGCCGGCGTGCACATCGAGACCGGCCCGCACAAGCACGCCATTCAGCAGACCTTCTTCCTGTACGTGTGGGAGCCGGGCGGCAACCGGATCGAACTCTGCAACGCCGGTGCCCGCCTCAACCTGGCCCCCGACTGGAAGACCGTCAGCTGGACCCGCGAGGAGCGGGCCAGGGGTCAGGCCTGGGGACTGAAGACGATCGACACCTTCCACACTCACGGCACCCCGGTCCTGCCGGCCGCGACCGACTGACGCCACTGTGGACCGGCGGGTCAGCCAACGCGGCCACCGGCACGTCAGCCACGGGCATTCCGGCCACCGGTACGCCAGCAGAAGGAGTTGCCATGCCGCAGACCTACCCCGGACCCGCCTCGGCGGCGAAGGTACGGATCGCCGTGCTGGGACTCGGCGAGGCCGGCGGTGCAATCGCCCGTGACCTGGTGGCCGCCGGCGCGGAGGTGCGCGGCTACGACCCGCGTGTCGTACCGCCGGACGGGGTGCTGCCCGGCACCGACGACGCGGACGCCGTTCGCGACGCCGAGCTGGTGCTCAGCGTCAACAGCGCCCACGACGCGCTGCCTGCCCTGGAGAACTCCCTGCCGGCGTTGGCCCCCGGCACGATCTGGGCCGACCTCAACACCGCCGCGCCGGGGGTGAAGACCAGTCTCGTACGGCGCTTGGCTGGCCGGGACGTCGTCGTCGCGGACGTGGCGCTGATGGCTCCGGTTCCCGGCAAGGGCCTGCGGACGCCGATGCTGGTCTCCGGGCCGGGCGCGATCCGGTACGCCGAGATCCTCACCGCCCTCGGGGCCACCGTCACCGTGCAGCCCGGCCCCGCCGGGGAGGCGATCTCGCGCAAGCTTCTCCGTAGCGTCTTCTACAAGGGTCTCGCCGCCGCAGTGGTCGAGGCGCTGGCCGCCGCCGAGGCCGCCGGCTGTGCCGAGTGGCTACGCGACAACATCAGCGCGGAGCTTGCCGGTTTCGACGAACACACCATCGACCGGCTGGTAGACGGCACGCACAAGCACGCCCGACGCCGCGCCGACGAAATGACCGCAGCCACCGAGCAGCTGCGGGATCTGGGCGTTACACCGCGAATCGCCGATGCCACGCGCGATCTGCTGTGCGCCCTGCGAGATCAGGAGAGCTACAAATGATCATTGATTGTCACGGGCACTACACCACCGCGCCCGGCGCCCATTCTGCCTGGCGGCAGGCCCAGCAGACGGCGTTTGGTACCGGAGGAGAAGGCCCGCCGCCCTACCCCGACATCTCAGACGACGAGATCCGCGAGTCGATCGAGGGCAGCCAACTGCGCCTGATGCGCGAACGCGGCATCGACCTCACCATCTTCTCGCCGCGTGCCTCCGCCATGGGCCACCACTTCGGCGACGAACAGACCAGCGGTGCCTGGGCCCGGGTCTGCAACGACCTCATCGCCCGCGTCGTCGGGCTCTACCCGGACAACTTCATCGGGGTCTGTCAGCTGCCCCAGTCCCCTGGCGTCCCGATCAGCCGGTCGATCGCGGAGCTACGGCGCTGCGTCGCGGAACTCGGCTTCGTGGGCTGCAACCTGAACCCGGACCCGAGCGGCGGCCACTGGACGGCACCACCCCTGACCGACCCGAGCTGGTATCCGTTCTACGAGGCGATGGTCGAACTGGATGTGCCGGCCATGGTGCACGTATCGGCGGTCACCAACCCCAATTTCCACGCCACCGGCTCGCACTACCTCAACGCCGACACCACGGCGTTCATGCAGTTGCTCCAGTCCGACCTGTTCACCCACTTTCCCGGCCTCCGCCTGATCATTCCGCACGGCGGGGGAGCCGTGCCCTACCACTGGGGTCGATTCCGTGGCCTGGCCGACATGCTCGGCCGGCCGCCGCTGAGCGAGACCGTGATGGGCAACGTCTTCTTCGACACCTGTGTCTACCACCAGCCCGGAATCAACCTGCTCTTCGACGTCATCGACGTGGACAACATCCTCTTCGGCTCGGAAATGGTCGGTGCCGTACGCGGAATCGACCCGCTGACCGGCCACCACTTCGACGACACCCGGCGCTACATCGAGGCACTGAAACTCACGCCACACGATCTGGAAAAGGTGTACGAGGGCAATGCCCGCCGGGTCTTCCCCCGGCTCGACGCCGCGCTGTCGAAGCGGACGGGAGCCTGAGCCGGCAACGCCAGCCCTATTGATGAGGAGGCGAATCTGATGCAGTGGCCACCCGTCCCAGACCCGTCCGTAGCACCACGACGCATCCACCAGCCGATCAGGACCATGATCGCGGCCGGACTGACCGTGCTCCTGGCCGCAACCCTGTCCGCCACTCTCGATGCCGGCGCGGCAGCTAACCCCCCGCAGCCGCAATCCGCCGCCATGACCGTGACCGCAGCCGGCCTGGCCGACCTGCCCGCCGTACTGCCCGTGATGAACTGCGCCGATGTCACGGAACTCAACCTCGACGGGGTCACCGACGCCCCGGTGACCATCCACTCCGCCACCGTCGTCAGCACCGGCGCGCCGGCACCCTACTGCGACGTTCGGGGGACCATCGCACCGGCCAACACCATCGTCGTACGTCTGCCGGTGAACGGCTGGACACAGCGGTACGTGCAGACCGGCTGCGGTGGCCTCTGCGGCAATGCCAACATCAACTACACCCAGGCGTCGACCTGTCCGCCCATCGCCGACGGCACGGTGGCCAGCGCCACGACCGACATGGGGCACCAGGGCCAGCCCGACGGCTCGTGGGCTGCCGGCAACCCCCAAGCACAGATCGATTTCGCGTACCGGGGAGTGCACACCACCGCCCAGGTCGCCAAGGCAGTGATCGCGGCCTTCTACGGCCGGTCCCCGGTCTACTCGTACTTCAATGGATGCTCGGATGGCGGCCGGGAAGCCCTGATGGAGGCCCAGCGCTACCCAGACGACTTCGATGGCGTAGCTGCCGGTGCGCCCGCCAACAACATGGCCGTGCAGAATACTTTCCACCACGCCTGGAACGTGCTGACCAACAGGGACGCCAACGGCAACTACATCCTGCTGGCCGGCAAGCTGCCGCTGATCCACCAAGCGGTGCTCGCCGCCTGTGACGGCATCGATGGGCTCGTCGACGGCCTGATCGACGACCCCCGCCGCTGCGACTTCAACCCCGCAGTGCTGCGGTGCCGTACCGGTCAGGAGCCGGCGACCTGCCTGTCAGCCGCGGAAGTCGGTGTCGTCCGCCGACTGCACGACGGTGCCGTCGACGCACACGGACGCCGTCTGGAGCCGGCGATCTCCCACGAGTGGGGTTCGGAACTCGAGTGGACTCTCTTTGTGCCGAGCGCCCAGGGGCAGCCGGTACCCAGCGAAAACTTCGCCCTGTCCTACCTGCGCTACCTGGCGGCTCCGAACAACCCGCAGCCCGACTACCAACTCTCGGACCTGGAGTTCACCGTCGAGTCCTTCTGGCGGACGGTGCTGCCGTCCTCGACGTACCTGGCGGCACTGGACCCGGACCTGCGGGCCTTCCAGGCAAGCGGCGGCAAGTTGCTGCTCTGGCACGGCTGGAACGACCAGCACATCTCGCCCCAGTCCACGCTGCTCTACTACGACGCCATGCGCCGAGCGATGGGACGCGGCACCGTCGACCGCTTCGCCAAGCTCTACCTCTTTCCCGGGATGGCGCACTGCGGTGGCGGTGAAGGACCCAACACCCTCGACATCCTCACCCCCGTCATGGCCTGGGTGGAGAGCGGACGGAAACCCGGACGGATCATCGCCTCGCACGTCGCGAACGGCACCGTCACGCGGACGCGGCCGGTGTACCCGTACCCCACCGTGGCCCGGTACGACGGCACCGGCAGCGTCGACGACGCCGCCAACTTCGTCGCCCCCACACCAACCAGGGAGCTCCGCACCGACGACAACTGGGTCGGCCGCCGCCTCTACTCCAGCGGATATCAGACCTGGCCAACGGTGTCGGATGGGAAGCTCGTCGTGCGGCCCGCCGGGCCGTCGCGCCGCTGATACCGAGCGCGCGGCCCGCCGCGCCGGACCGGCCTCAGGCTGTCAGGAGTGCACCCCAAGGGCGTCCATCGACCGCAACGCCTCGATGACACTGGCGATGTGTTCGCGCATGGCCGCTTCCGCTGCCTCGGGCTGCCGGTCGCGGATCGCAGCAATGATCCGTTCGTGCTGCGGTAGGGAAACCTGCGGACGGCCCGGCAGCAGGGACAGCATGAACTGGTGACGCACCAGCTGGCCGCGCAACGTCTCGATGATCCCATCGGCGACGTGGTGCCTGGCGATGCCTCGGATGACAGCGTGAAGCTGCTGATTGAGGTCGCTGTAACGGCGGAACTCCCCAGCGGACACCGCCTCCCGCATGAGATGGCCGATCTCATCGAGCTCATCGGCCTGCTCGCTGGTCACCTGCTCAGCGGCGCGCGCTGCGACAAGACCCTCCAGCACCATCCGTACCTCGGTGATCTCAATGGCCTCACCAAGGGACACCTTCCGGACCTGCGCACCGCGATTGCGCTGTACCTCAACCAGTCCTTCGCCAGCCAGCTCCTGTAGCGCTGTCCGGACCGTGAAGCGGCTGACCCCGAACCGTTCACTCAACTGGATTTCCACCAGCCGCTCACCGGGCAGGTACTCGCCGCGAAGGATCGCTTCCCGCAGTGCGTTGCGCGTCTGTGCAGCGGTCAATGCGGCGCCCGTTCGGGTAGTGGCTGGTTTGTCCTGATCGTCCATTGGCAACTGGACGGCCTCGCGGTCCTGCTTTGACGGCATGCGTACCGGAATCCCTGCATCGATCGGAGCCAAGATGTTGGCTGCCGCGCCGTGTCGATCGAGGGATCGTACAGGCGCGGCAATGCGGCTACGATACCGCGATCAACCTGCGGGGGCTCTTGCGCTCCGAGCGCGCCGGCAGCCCAGGTCTGGCCAGGATGTCTGCCGCAGCCACGATGATCGATCCCCTCCGCGCGGCAGCCACAGGAACCGATTGCTATGAATCAACTCGATACCTGGCCCCGACCTCGTAGTCCTCGGCCGTACGGTCGGGGGCAGCGGTAGAGGAAGGAAACCCCGGGGCCT
The DNA here is from genome assembly GCF_053590565.1 of Micromonospora sp. NPDC003197. Classification (NCBI taxonomy): domain Bacteria; kingdom Bacillati; phylum Actinomycetota; class Actinomycetes; order Micromonosporales; family Micromonosporaceae; genus Micromonospora; species Micromonospora sp. NPDC003197. The sequence continues at coordinate 146,366 of NZ_JBSFTE010000013.1, forward strand.
CGGCAAAGTCGGTCGCCGACTGGTCACGCCATCCGTGGCGGGTCTACCTCGGCCGGAGCGGGCACCCCCCACCGCCGGAGCCCGACCTGGCGCTGGCCCGGCTTCGGGCAGTGGCCGACCTGCTTCGGCTCGACCTGGTGGTCGAGGTCCGGCAGTTCGGCCAGGCCGCCGTCGAGGCGTGGAGCATCCGCTACGAGGTGCCGGGCGCGGAGGTGCCGGCCAAGCCTGGCCGGTTTGCCGACGACCTGCTCACCGCCATCGCAACCACCAGCTTCACGGACGCGTTGTACGGCCTTGGCGAGCGATCGTTGACCGCCCCCGCGTACTTCATCGGCTCACCGCTGTCGGGTGGGGCCCGCCGCCAGTGGTGGATTCGGCCCCGCCGGTGACCGTCGACCGGGACATCGAGCGCCGATTGGCTACCGGGGGCACCACGGTCACCGCTGTCCGTCTCGCCCTCAAGCTCGCTTGGGAACGGGGCATTCTGACCTACCGCAACGCCAGTCCGGGATGGAACCAGGAACGCCGTACCTTCGCCCTTACCACCCATGCGCACCCCGACCTTGATCTGACGATCGATCGCCGCCAGGCGACCGCCCAACTCGTCGACACCTATTTCGACCGCTATGGGCCAGCCTCACTACGTGACGCGATGTGGTGGTCCGGGCTGTCGTGCACCGCGATCCTCGCCGCGCTCGCGGATATCGGGAAGCCCCTGGTGGCCGTCAATGCCCCTTGGTCAACGTCAACCCTCTACATCTACCGTGATCGGCTGGAACAGTTCCACCGGGATCAGCAGCGCGACGAGCCGCTCACCGGGCTGAACTTTCTCGCCCATGAGGACGTCGCCTGTAAGGCCTATTTCGACAGTCGTCGGCGCTACCTCGGAGACCTCGACGAACGTCGAGCGTTCAACCAGATCGGTGAGGTTCTGCCCACCATCGTCGTCGACGGTCAGGTGGTCGGCACCTGGGGCTGGGACGCCCGTCGGGAGGCGGTTACCTACACGCTGGTCAGCGACCTTGTTGGCCGTGACCTGCGGCGGAGGATCAAGAAGCGGGCGGAGGGAACCTCATTGGCGCTGCGACTGGGGCATGCTTCCTCCTGCTCGGCGACACGACCCACACGGTGGCTCGAACGGGCCACCACGATCTCCGTCACTTGATAGAGTCCGGTCGCCCATCGATCGGCTGCATGAGGTTGCCAAATGCGCCCGTTACCGAACGACCTGATCCTTCCCGAGGTCCAGCGCTATGTCGCGGAGATGGAACAGGAACGTGGCTTTGCCGGCCGTACGGCCGTGCAACAGTGTCTGCTTCTCGGTGAAGAGGTTGGCGAACTGTTCAAGGCGGTTCGTAAGAGTGAGGCGCTCTCCATCGGCACCACCTCCATCGTCGGCACCGTGGACGAGGAGCTTGCGGACATCCTCATTTTCGTTTGTGCCATCGCCAATCGGTACGGCATCAGCCTCGAAGAAGCTCTCCAGCGCAAAGAGGAACTCAACGAGAGCCGCGCCTGGGTTTGAGGTCAGGCTTCGGCCGGGTGCGGCGGAGAGGGGCCCCGATCCATCGCGGAGAGCGATAGGCCGGGGCCCCGGCTAATCTCTGTCCGTCTATGGCAGGCCGGCGGCTGCTTACGTGCCCGGTACCCCTGACGGATGGTCTCGAAGGCTGGCCAATGTCGGAAAGGTCGGCTCGCTCGCCTCCCACTGGTGTCGGCATATTTCTTCGGGATAAGAATTAATGGCTGGGTGTTTAGGGGTTTTTGTCGGATTCCTAACTCGCTCTCGGATGTCTCCCGTCTCCACCTCGGCCACCCCTTCTCGACCTGTTGGTGCTGCTAGCCCCGGGGGTCGAGACGAGATCGTGACTTGACGCCAATAGTTCGTTCGGCATAGGAAGAAAGTGTGAGTGACGTGGCTACTCCACCAACGAGCCCGGTGAGCCGGGAGCGGTCGATGCAGATCAAGCGGCAGTCGGTGATCACCACCGCCCGCCAGGTCCGCCTGCTCTCGCGCGCCGAGCTGACCAAGCTGACCGGCCTGAGCCCGGCCACACTCACCCCGCTCGTCCGCGACCTGATCGCGGAGGGATACCTCATCGAGCGCGGCCCCGGCACCTCCCGAGCCGGTCGGCCGCGCGCCATGCTGGAGTTCAACCCGCGCGCCGAACTGGTCGCCGCCGTCTCGTTGGAGCCCGGCCGGATCAGCTGTGAGATCGCGGACAGTGACGGAGCGGTGATCGCCCACCGGACCGCCCGATTGGGCGGTGACATCGAGGACACCGTCTGCCGGTTCATCCCGGAATTGGTCGGCGACTCCCTGCCCGCACTGCGTGGGGTGGCCATCGCCGCCCCGGGCATCTCCTCCGGGGGCGCGGTACGGTTGGCCCCCTCGGTCGGACTGGTCGAGGGACGACCGATCGGGGAGTCCGTCCAGCGCCGGCTCGGCATTCCGGTGGTGGTGGACAACGACGTCAACCTGATGGCCGCCGGGGAGCATGCCGCCGGAGCCGGCATGGACGTCGCCGACCTGCTCCTGCTGCACGTCGCCGACGGGATCGGGGCCGGACTGGTCCTGGACGGTCGGGTCCGTCGAGGTGCCGCCGGGGCCGCTGGCGAGGTGGGTTTCCTCCCGCTGGACCCCAGCGACCGGGGGCACGACGGAGTGGGCGCGTTCGAGGCCCGCTGGTCGGAGAACGCCATCGCCGAACGGATGGTGGCGCTGCGTCCGGGCCGCCGTCCGGAAGCCCCGGTGCAGGCACTGATCGAGTTGGCGCGTACCGACCCGGAGGCGGCGCGCTACCTCGACGAGGTGCTTACCGCCTGGGCCCGGCTGATCGTCTCGTGCGTGTGTGTGATCGACCCTGGACGGGTCCTGCTCAGCGGGGCGGCGGCCCAACTGGACGACGCCGCCGTCGACCGCGTACAGGCGCTCGTTGCCGAGGTCGCGCCGGCCGCGACCGAGGTACGCCGGGCGGTGCTCGGCGACCGGGCGGTGCTGCACGGTGCGGTCAGCTACGCCCTCTCCGCTGCCGCCGGCGGCCTACCGACCCTGGTCCCGCTGCCTTGACCCGCCGAAGCCTGGCCCACCCGAACCTGAACCCCTGACCTCGAACCCCTGAACCGTTTCTCATCCGATTCGCAAGATTCTCTTCCCCCGGAGGTATACCCAATGAAGCGTCGCCTCGCTCTTGCCGGAGCACTTGCGGCGGTGCTCGCCGCCACCACGGCGTGTGGTGGTGGCGGGAGTGACACCGCCGCCTCGGACACCGAGAAGCTGGTCATCTACACCGCCCGTGACAAGAAGGTCGCGGACTACACCGTCGAGCAGTTCACCGCCAAGTACCCCGAGTACAAGGGCAAGGTCGAGGTGCTGAACCTCGGCGCCCAGGAGATCCTGGAGCGGGTCCGGGCCGAGAAGGCCAACCCGCAGGCCGACGTCTGGTGGGGTGGCACCCAGCAGGCGCTCAGCTCCGGCGCGTCCGAGGACCTGCTCGCCGCCTGGCAGCCGAGCTTCGCCGGCAAGATGGACGCCCAGTACAAGGACGCCGAGGGTCGCTGGTTCGGGGAGATCCTGCTGCCCGAGGTGATCATGTACAACAACAAGGCGCTCACCGCCGACGAGGCGCCGAAGGACTGGGACGACCTGCTCGACCCGAAGTGGAAAGACAAGATCATTATCCGGGACGTGGCGGCCTCCGGCACCATGCGGTCGATCTACGCCTCGATGATCCAGCGCCAGTCCGCTGACGGCAGCAACCCGCAGCCCGGCTACGACTGGCTGAAGAAGCTCGACGCCAACACCGGCACGTACGCGGCCAACCCGACCGACCTCTACCTGAAGATGTCGCGTCAGCAGGGCCTGCTCAGCGCCTGGAACCTCCAGGACATCCTGCTCCAGGCCAACCAGTCGAAGATGCCGTTCGACTACGTGATGCCGGCCTCGGGCGCCCCGGTGCTGGTCGACGGGCTCGCCTCGGTCAAGGGCGGCAACACCGAAGGTGCGCAGAAGTTCATCGAGTTCCTCTTCGACGACAAGCTCCGCGCCGACCTGGCCCGGGACTACTTCCAGATCCCGGCCGTGGACATCGCCGAGAAGCCGGAGTGGCTGACCAAGCTCAACCTCAAGCCGATGAACGTCGACTGGGACGTCATCGCCAAGCACGAGACCGAGTGGATCAACCACTGGAACTCCCAGATCAAGAACAAGGGCTGACGTCAGCGACCAGGGTCACCGGTCCGTAGTACGACGGGTCGACCGGTCACGGCACCGGACCGGGCCCCACCAGGGCCCGGTCCGGATCCGGATGGAGGAAGGAACCTCATGATCGATGTCACGCTGGAGTCGGTGAGCAAGCGCTTCGCGCGCGCCGGCGACACCGCGGCGGTCGACGATGTCGACATCAACATCGCCGCCGGCGAGTTCTTCACCCTGCTCGGCCCGAGCGGCTGCGGCAAGACCACCACCCTGCGCATGGTGGCCGGGTTCTATTTCCCCACCTCGGGCCGGATCCGGTTTGGCGACGAGGACGTCACCCGCAAACCGCCGAACAAGCGCGACACCGGCATGGTGTTCCAGAACTACGCCCTGTTCCCGCACATGTCGGTGGCGCAGAACGTGGCGTACGGACTGAAGATCCGCAAGGTCGGCCGGGCGGACGCCCAGCGCCGGGTCGAGGAGGCGCTCGACCAGGTGCACCTCGGCGGCTACGGCAACCGCCGGATCGACGAGCTCTCCGGTGGCCAGCAGCAGCGGGTCGCCCTGGCCCGCGCCCTGGTGATCCGGCCGCGCACCCTGCTGCTCGACGAGCCGCTGTCCAACCTCGACGCCAAGCTGCGCGAGGAGACCCGGGTGGAGATCCGGCGCATCCAGCGCGAAGCCGGGATCACCTCGATCTACGTCACCCACGACCAGTCCGAGGCGATGGCGATGTCGGACCGGATCGCGGTGATGGAATCCGGTCGGGTCCAGCAGATCGGCTCGCCGCAGGAGATCTACCACCAGCCCGCGAACACCTTCGTCGCCCGGTTCATCGGGCGCAGCAACGTACTCTCCCTGCCGGTGGTCGCGGCCACCGCCACCACGGTCGACGTACGGCTGCCCGGCGGCGGCAGCCAGATCACCGTGGCCGGACCGCAGGGCCACGGCCTGACCGAGGGGTCCACCGCCCTGGTCTCCGTCCGCCCCGAACACATCGGGCTCTGCGCGGCGACCGAGGAGGGGGCGCTGACCGCCCGGATCGCCGACCTGGAGTTCACCGGCATGGCCACCAACCTGGTCGTCGAGGTCGAGGGCGAGTCCGCGGGCGTGCTGGTCGCGGCCGTCGAAGTGCCCGCCGGACTGGGCGTGGGCGACCAGATCGGCCTACGGCTCAACCCCGCCCGGATGTGGGTGGTCCGCCCGTGACCGCCACCCCGACGACGTCGACCTCCCCGGGCACCGGCCTGACCGGTGCCCCCGGCCCGGCGCGCTCCCGTCGGGACAACGGCCGGTCCCGGTTCGCCGACCGGTTCCGGGGCGGTACGAGTTCCAACTGGTTCCCGTACGTGTTGGTGCTCCCGCTGGCCCTGGTGCTCTGGGGGTACGTGGTCCAGCCGATGCTGGCCACCTTCCTGGAGAGCGTCAACACCGACGGGGTCGACAACTACACCAGCTTCCTCTCCGGCGACGGCGTCGCGCGCTCCTCGCTGCTCACCTCGCTGGCCATCTCAGCGGCCAGCGTCCTGCTCTGCGGCATCGTCGGTGTGGCGATGGCGTTCCTGCTCAAGCGCTTCTCCTTCCCCGGCCGGAAGCTGATCGAGGCGATCATCCTGGTGCCGGCGGCGTTGCCGCCGCTGATCGGCGCGATCTCGTTCCAGCTGCTCTACAGCGAGACCGGCATCCTGCCGCGCGGCCTCCAGCAGCTCTTCGGTACGGAGAGCCCGGTGCTGCCGTTCAGCGGCATCGCCGGTGTGCTGATCGTGCACACCTTCACCATGTACCCGTTCTTCTACCTGTCTGCCTCGGCCGCACTGGCCGGGATGGACCCGTCGGTGGAGGAGGCGGCGTACAACCTGGGCGCCGGCCGGGTCCGGGTCTGGCGCACCATCCTGCTGCCGATGCTCACCCCGGCGCTGGTCTCCGCCTCGCTGCTGGTCTTCATGACGTCGCTGGCGTCGTACACCGCCCCGCTGCTGTTCGGGGTGGACCAGACGATGACCATGCAGATCTACATCAACCGCACCAACGGCGACCTGCCGATGGCCTCCACCTACGCCTCGGTGCTCGGCGTGGTGTCGGTGCTGTTCCTGCTCGGTATGCGCTGGTACGAGGGGCGGCGCAGCTACCGCTCGCAGTCCAAGGGCGTCGCCGCCCACCGTCGCGAGGTGACCAACCCGTTCGGTCGCTGGCTGGCGCTGGTCGGCTCGCTGCTGGCCACCGTGGTGCTGCTCGCCCCGGTGGCGACCATCGCGCTGGTGGCGTTCTCGGCCGACGGCTCGTGGACCACCGAGGTGGTGCCGAGCGAGTACACCACCGAGAACTTCAAGACGATCTTCACCGATCCGAAGGCGTTCGAGCCGATCCTCAACTCGTTGCAGATGAGCCTGCTCGCCACCGTGGCCTGTGTCGTCTTCGGTGTGCTCATCGCGTACGCCGTCCGGCGGCTGCGGTTCTTCGGCCGCGGCCTGCTCGACGTGGCCGTCATGCTGGCCTGGGCGCTGCCCGGCACCGTCGTCGCGATCAACCTGATCTCGGCGTTCAGCACCGGCAACGCGTTCAGCTTCGGGCAGGTGCTGGTCGGCACCTTCTGGATCATGCCGCTGGCGTACTTCGTGCGGTTCCTGCCGCTGGTCTTCCGGTCCAGCAACGCGGCGCTGGCCCAGCTCGACCCGTCGCTGGAGGAGGCCGCCCGTAACCTCGGTGCCTCCTGGTGGCGGGCGTTCCGCACGGTCACCCTGCGACTGATGCTGCCGGGCGTGCTCGCCGGCGCGCTGCTCGCCTTCGTCAACGGCGTCGGCGAGTTCGTCGCCTCGGTGCTGATCTACACCTCCTCCACCGCACCGATCTCGGTCGAGATCAACAACCGGATGTACTCGTTCGAGATCGGCACCGCCGCCGCATACGGCATGCTCCAGGTGCTCCTGATCTTCGTGGTGATGGTGGTCTCCGGCCGGCTGGAGAGTGGTAACCAGTCGACGAAGGAGGCAGCCAAGTGGACGAACTGAACACCCACTGGCTGAACGCTGGTGGACTTTTCCCGATCACCCGGGTGCCCGGGTGTGAACTGTCGGCGGTGGCCGAGGCGGCCGACTTCGCCGTACTGCCGGTCGGGGCCGTCGAATGGCACGGCCCGCACCTGCCGCTGGGCGCAGATCTGATCCTGGCCGAGGGCTTCGCCGGGGAGAGCGCAGTCACGGGCGGTCCGCGCGGGGTGCTCTTCCCGGCCGTGCCGTACGCCGCCTGCCCCGGGCAGACCCGGCCCTGGCCGGGAACCGTGTCCATCCGGCCCGAGGTGGCGGTCGGCTACCTCAGCGACGTGATCGAAGGAATCGTCGCGGCCGGATTCACCCGACTGCTCGTGGTCAACGGGCACGACGCCAACATGTCCACCGTCCGGGCGGCGATGGAATGGGTCTCCGGCCGGCGGACGGCCAGCCTGCTGCTGGTCAACTGGTTCCAGCTGGTCACCCCGGCGGAGACCACCGAGATCTACGGCGAACCGCCGGCGAGGGGGCACGGCGGCGCGTACGAGACCTCGGGGGTGCTCGGTTTCGACCCCGGCGCGGTACGTCTCGACGCTGCCGCCGACCTGCCGCCGAAACCGAAACTGCCGGTCGCCCACCCGTACGTGCTGATCGAGTCCCGGCCCAACCCGTGGGAGGGCTGGTCCGGACACGTCTCGCTGGCCAGCGAAACGGCGGGCCAGCGGGTACGCGAACTGGCCGGGACACGACTACGCGAGATCGTCGACGCCTGGGTGGCCGCCCCGCTACCCGGCCCACCCGAGGGGGCGGCATGACTGCCGACCATGGGTTGGACGTCGTCGACTTCCACCTGCACTTCCAGATCGGTGCGGACGAGACCATCCGGGCCGGTGAGCACACCGCCGGCATGCACCCCGGCGACGAGCACGACCGGGCGGTACGCGCTGCCGCCGTCGCCCCGTACACGAAGCGGTGGCGGCGGGACTGGGGATTCCCGGACCCGGAACCGGCCGCCCCGCGTTGGCCGGAGGAGGCCGACCGGTGGGTCGGGGAGTTGGACGCCAACGGCATTCGGCAGGCCGTCTTCGTCACCGCCGGGGGCAACGACAGGATGGCCCAACTGGTCGCCCGGCACCCGGACCGGTTCCTCGGCTTCGCCCACCACGACCCGTTCGCGCCCGACGCGGCAGGTGAACTGGAGCGGGCGGTGACCGAACTCGGGCTGCGCGGCTGGAAGCTCTTCGCCCCGCTGCTACGCGGGCCACTGGACGACCCGACCCTCGACCCGGTCTGGGCGACCGCCCAGCGGCTGCGCATCCCGGTCCTGGTCCACGTCGGACACTACGGCAGCGCCGGCGGCCTCTCGTCCAGCCCGTACGACAGCCCATACCACCTGGCCCGGGTCGCCCGCCGATTCCCGGAACTGCCCTTCGTGGTGCCGCACTTCGGCGTCCAGCACGTGCAGGAACTGCTCTTCGCCGCCTGGGGCTGCCCCAACATCCACATCGACACGTCCGGATCAAACCAGTGGGTGCGCTGGATGCCGTACCGGTTGACGCTGACCGACCTGTTCCAGCGCTGCTACGAGACGATCGGCCCCGAGCGGATCATCTTCGGCAGTGACTCGTCCTGGTTCCCGCGCGGCTACGTCCGCCCCTACCTGGACGAACAGCTGCGCATCTGCCGGGAACTGCGGATACCGGACGCCGACCTACACGCGATCTTCTCCGGAAACGCCGAACGGCTGCTGAGGCTCACCGGCTGAGCCCCACCGGCGCAGCCGGCTGAGTCGCGCCAGCCGAGGCCGGGTGGCCACCACACCGCTCGGCGCAACGAGGGAAACGAGGATTAGCCATGAACACACCGTCGCTGACCACGTACCAACGGCACCACCTGCGCCCGACGTACGACCACCACGTGTCGTACCTCTTCGGACCGATGGTGCGGGCCAGCCAGGCCCACGTGGTGATGCTGACCGAACAGGGGCTGATCCCGGCCGAGCGAGGGGCCCGGCTGCTCGGCGGGCTCCGCGAGCTGGCCGCCGACACCGGCACCCCGCCGGAGTACGACGGCAGCTTCGAGGACGTCTACTACCTGGTGGAGAAGCGGCTCGCCGAGGCGTGTGGCATCCCCACCTCGCAGCTCGACGTGCAGCTCGCCCGCAGCCGTAACGACCTGGACGCGGGTGTGTTCCGGATGGTGCTGCGCGAGCAGCTGCTCCGGGTCATCGATCGGGTGCTGGCCACCGGCGCGACCGCGCTGGAGCGTGCCGACCGGTACGCCGACGTGGTCATCACCGGCTACACCCACCGCCGGCCCGCCCAGCCCACCACCATCGGGCACGCCCTGGCCGGGTACGCCGAGGCGCTGGCCGGCGAGGCCGTCGCCTACGCCGACCTGCTCGACCAGCTGAACCAGTCGCCGCTGGGCTCGTGCGCCTTCGCCGGAACCGACCTGGACATCAACCCGGCCCGGGTGGCGGAACTGTTGGGATTCGCCGGTCTGGTGACCAACTCGTACGAGGCGGTGGCCGGTGCCGACCACCTGGTCCGGGTCGCCACCCTCAACGCCCAGGCGCTGGCCACCGGAGCCCGCCTGGCCCGAACCCTGATGGACTGGCTGACCTGGCGCTGGGTGGTCACCCCGGGCGACTTCACCCAGGGCAGCAGCATCATGCCGCAGAAGCGCAACCCGGTGGTGCTGGAACACCTGGTCTCGATGGCGGGTGCCGAGGCAGCCGACGCCGCATCGGTGCTGAACAACGTCGGCGCGGCCTGGTGGGAGGACTCCAACAACGCCACCACCGACGTGCAGGTCCGACTCTGGGACAGTGACGACCGGGCCGAACGCTTCTTCGCCCTGCTCGGTGGCTTCCTCGCCGAGCTGGAGCCGCTGGAGCCGCCCACCAACGCCGAGATCGTCCGGTCCGGGGCCACCACGACTGCCGCCGCCGACGCGCTGACCCGCCACGGCGTACCGTTCCGGGCCGCGCACTCGGTGGTGGGCCGGCTGGTGCGCGGAGGCGCACCGGACCAGTGGACCCCGGCCGACGTGCGGGCCGCCGCCGAGGCGGTCGGGATCACCGAGGCGCTCGACGACGCGGCGATCACGGACCTCATCGCCGCTGCGGTACGCCCAGAGCTGGTGCTCGACCGCGCCCAGGTCGACGGTCCGGGGGCGGCGGCGGTCCGGGCACAGGTGGCCGTCGTACGCGGCACGTTCGACACGGTGTCCGAGCGGGTCGCCGCCCTGCGGGAGCGGATGGCCGACGCGGACCGGAAGCTGGACCAGCTGGTCGCCGAGCAGGCCGTCGATCGGGCCGGCCAGTGAGCCTGGGTTCGACGACCGGCAGGCTGGACCAGCGCCCGCCGGGCCAGGCGGGCCGGTCGGACAGCCCGCGGGGCCAGCGCCCGGTCACCGACGGTACGGATCAGCGGCTGCTCGGCATCGACTTCGGCGGCACCAAGATGGCGGTCGGGGTCGCCGACGGCCACGGCCGGATGCTGCACTCCGAGCGGGTGCCGACGTACGCCGAGCGTGGTGCGGAACAGGCGCTGGAACGGGCCCTCGAACTCGCCGCCACGCTGGTCGAGCGGGCCGGCGGACGGCTGGTCGCGGCCGGGATCGCCTCGCCCGGGGTGGTACGCGACGACGGGATCGACCTCGCGCCGAACGTACCCGGATGGGAGCACCTGCGGCTGGCCGACGCGGTCCGGGACCGGCTCGATGTCTCCGTCGTGTCGGTGGCCAACGACCTGAACGCGGCGGCCCTGGCCGAACTGCGCCTCGGCGCGTTGCGGGACGCCGACCCGGGACTGGTCGTCGGGCTCGGCACCGGGGTCGCGGCGGCGATCACCGTACGGGGAGAAGTGGTGGCCGGGTTCCGCGGCGCGGCCGGCGAGATCGCGTACGCGGTGGCCGGGGCGACCTGGCCGGGGCCGGCAGATCCGCCGGTGGATTCGGCGGTGGATTCGGCGGTTCCGGGGGTACCGGTCGAGCCGGCGGCGATGCTGGAGGCGGCCTTCGCCGGCCGGGCGCTGGACCAGCTCGCTGAGCGACTGGACATCGCCGGGGGAGCGGCGGGGCTCTGCGTCGTCGCCGAGCGACCCGGTCCGGCCCGGGACGCGCTGCTCGCCCGGGTCGACGAGCTGGCCCGGCATCTGGCCACCTGTCACCTGCTGCTCGACCCACAGCGGGTGGTTCTGGTCGGCGGGGTGGCCCGCAGCGATCTGATCCGTAGCCTGCTGACCGACCGCCTTCGGCAGGTGCTGCCGCATCCGCCGGAGATCGTGCTGTCGGGCTTCGCCGACGACGCGGCATTGCTGGGCGCGGTGACCATGGCACGCGAAGCGGTGCCGGTCAGCCGATAGTCGGGCCTATGTGGGGCTACCGGTCGGCCGGTGACCCGGTTGAGGGCACCGGCCGACCGGTCACTTGGTGAGCTCGACGCTCTGCTTCGCCAGCAGGTACGCCGGAAGCATCTCCTCGAACTCCTGGGTGTCCATGCCGCCGAGGCTGATCAGGAGCGTGCCGGATCGGCCGGTCGCTACGGAGATCGCCCGCCCGCGTCGCTCCTCGCCGGTCAGCTTGCTCTTCAGGAGATAGGTCGCCTCGAACGAGTCGAGCGATCCGGCTCGGGTCCGTCGGTACTGCACGTCGGTGGCCTCACTGCTGCCGGCGACGAACTTCTCCAACGCCGCCTGGGCTCCGACACCACCCCGGTCGACCGTCCAGACCCGAATGAAGCCGATGTTCCCGGCGGGCTTCGCGTCGATCTCGCAGCGTGCTGTGGCACCGCCCTGCTGGGCCAGGCTGGCGAGCTCTCCGGACGCCTCGACCGGCTCGACCTTCCACTTGGCCGGCACCGAGAAGTTGATCGCCAGTTTGCACGGGCTGCCGTCGGCACCGACCTTCGTGGCGGGGGCAGCCGGCTGGACGTCGTCGTACCAGGGGGCACCGGCCGCTACCGGAGTCCTGGTCGGAGTCGGTGTTGTTGGTTTGTCCTGTGCGGACTCCTTCGCTTCGGTGCTGCAACCACCGAACACCCCGATGGCGAGTACGGCCAGCGCAGCCGTACCAAGTCGTCTTCGTCCCACTGTCGACTCCCTATTGCTGCCTCGCGGAATGACCATGGCGGTCAGCAAGGCATGAGCGGTTCGCACATTGTCCCGTGCAGAGTGAAACACAACGGCCGCTGGCCTCGTGATCTATTTCTCGCAGCTGCGGAACGCCGACCTGCGGTGAGACCAGGTGAGCGGCGCGGCAGTTCGCAGCTGGCCAGGACACGGGTCACACCTTGGTGGTCGGGCGTGGTAGCAGCTGGACGAGTCCGGCGAGGGCAAGGGTGATGGCGATCAGGTAGACCAGGCTGTGCTGGAACGCCTGCGCGACCCCGGCGGACAGGCTGCCGTAGAACACGATGCCGACGATGCCGACTCCGATGGCCCCACCGACCTGTTGGGCCGTGGTGAGTGCGCCGGCGGCGGCTCCGGCGTGGCGCGGGGCAACCCTGGCCAGGACGGTGCCCATGATGGGGGCGAGGGCGAGCCCCATGCCCAACCCGTCGATGACGAGTGCGGGAACCAGCCAGCTGATGGGGCTGTCCTGAGCGACCATGATGAGCAGGGCGGCCAGACCGAGTGCCCTGGTAAGTCCGCCGAGAGCGATCACCTGACGGCCGAAGCGCGCCACCAGCCTGGGCGCGAGCAGCGAGGCGGCCAGGTAGCCAGCACCCATTGGGGCGAAGACCAGACCGGCCTGGAGGGCGTCGAGGCCCCGACCCTGCTGGGTGTAGAGGGCGAAGATGAGGAAATAGGCGGCCATGCCCATCGTGAAGGTGAGCTGGGTGAGCAGCCCTACGGTGAACGCCCGTTCGCGGAACAGGGAGAGGTCGATCAGGGGGGACTCGTGTCGCCGCCGGCCGTATGCCAGGAAGAGGGTGGCGGCGACGGCGAACGACAGCCAGGTCCACAGTGGCCAGCCCTGCGCGCGGCCCTCGATCAACGGCAGCAGGGTCGCGACCAGTGCGAGGGTGATCAGGACGGTCCCGCCGAGGTCGAGTCGGATGGCGCTGCCGAGCCGGCTCTCGGGTACCGCTCGCCTGGTCATGACGAGAGCGGCGACGCCGATCGGCACGTTGATCAGGAAGCAGAGCCGCCAACCGAGCCCGAACAGGTCGGCCTGGATGAGGAGGCCGCCGATGAGTTGGCCGAACACGGCGGCCAGCCCCATTGTCAGTGCGTACAGGTTGATGGCCCTGGCCTGGGCGGACCCGCTGTAGACGGTACGCAGGATGGCCAGCACCTGTGGGCCGAGTAGTGCGGCCGACGCGCCCTGGGCGACCCGGGCGATGACCAGCGTGGTGGCGTCGGGAGCCAGGCCGCATGCGATCGAGGTGAGCGTGAAAAGGGTCAGACCGATGGCGAACATGCGGCGGCGGCCGAACATGTCGCCGAGTCGTCCGCCGAGGATGAGGCCGGAGCCGTAGGCCAGGCCGTATCCGGCGACCACCCACTCCATGGCAGTGGCGCTGGCCTGCAGGTCGAGCTGGGTGGCGGGGATCGTGACGTTGACGATGAAGAAGTCGAGGATCGTGATGAACACCCCGGTCAGCACGGTCGGCAAAGTGCTGCTTCGAGGCGCACCCACCTCGGTGGATAGAACGGTCGGTATACGCACGAGGAGATTAGATAGAACGGTTGATCTACTGTCAAGCCCGTGTCAGAATCGGATCCGTGACGACCAGACCCGGACCCCGCGAACGGCTGCTCACCGCCGCGCGCGACCTCACCTATGCCCAGGGCGTACACGTCGGCGTGGACACGATCCTCAAGGAGGCCGATGTCGCACGCCGCTCGCTCTATCAGCATTTCGGGGGCAAGGACGGGCTCATCGCCGAGGTGCTGCGGACCGCCGCCACCGAGGCCCGCTACCACCAGGCCATGGACGATGCCGGCGACAACCCGCGGCAGCGTATCCTCGCGATCTTCGACGAACTTGAGAAAGTAACCACGCAGCCGTCGTTCCGCGGCTGCCGCTACACCTCGGCCGAACTCGCCCTAACCGACCCGGCCCATCCCGCCCACGCGGAAATCCGGGCCTACAAGGAGAGACTGCATCAGATGTTGGCCACCGAGCTGACCCGCCATGGCCACCCTGCCCCACAGTTCGGTGCCGACCAGCTCCTCGTGCTCATCGACGGGGTGCTTGCCCACGCTGCCACCCGGCCCGACGCCCACCCCGCACTGGCCGCACGTGCGACGGCCGAACTCCTCCTCGACCACCAACCGCAGCCCTGATCCACCCGCACCCGGTCCTGCCGCGTCGAGCCGACGGCCCAGCCCGAGCCAGCACGATCGACCCGTCCGGACCACGGCGGATCAGTGCGGTGGCAGGAGGATCGAGAGCACCCGGGTGACCGGCCGGAAGCCGGCATTGTCGTACATCCGGCGGGCAGGGTTTCCGTCGGCCACGGACAGGCCGAGGGATGGCAGCCCGGCCTGCCGGGTGCCGCGCAACGCGTGGGTGAGTAGGGCCCGACCAAAGCCCCGACCCTGTGCCTGCGGTGCCACCGCCAGGTTGAGGATCCAGGCGCAGCCGTCGTCGGTCCACGGCACCGGGCCGGCGCACAGTACGTGACCCGCGCTGCGGCCGTCCGGATCCAACAGGCGGGCCGACGCACCCACCAGGGGCGGAACCGGATCCGAGTTGTCGAACATCGCCCGGATCTGTTCGGTGTCGCTGCTCTGCCACGCGCCATCCGGATGCTGCGGGCCGTACGCCGCCGCCAGCCCCTCGGCCAGTTCGTCGTCCCAGCCCGGGGCACCCAACGACCACCCGTCGGACAGTGCCAGCGGCGTCGGTAGGTCGGCCAGATCGTGACGCATGTCGGTCGCGCCCCGAGGGAGTTCGAGGCCATCGGCTACCAGCGCGTTCGCGAGTCCGTCGTCAGGGGTTTCCAGGCGTAGACCGGCGAGATCGTGCCGAGCCTGCGCGGCGACCCGACCCAGCGCTACTCCGGGCAGCGGTTGGACCTGGCCCGCGACCCGGGTGCCGTCGTCGTCGCGGATACGGAACCGGGCGAGCAGGGTGCCATCGTCGGCACACAGCAACGAGTCTGCAGGGGATTCGGAGTCCGGACGGATGGGCACCCGGGCACCCTAGTGCCTCCGCTCCGGTTTACTCCACCGAGAATTCCCGCAGCGGCGGGGATGTTAGGAAGGGCCCCTTACTATGCAAAATGCGATAACAAGGGGCCCTTCCTAACATCAAGCCCGAGTGAAGACCAGGGTCACGTTGTGGCCGCCGAACCCGAAGGCGTTGTTCATCGCCGCCGGGATGTCCATGTGGCGCGGCTTGAGCGCGGCGACGTCGAGGCTGAGCTCGTCGTCCGGGTCGTCCAGGTTGATCGTCGGCGGTACGACGCTGTCCCGGATGGCGAGGATGGTCGCGATCGACTCCAGCGCACCGGCCGCACCGAGCAGGTGTCCGGACATCGACTTGGTGGCGGTCAGCACCGGGTGGTCGCCGAGCGTTGCCCGCAGCGCGCCGACTTCCTGCATGTCGCCAACCGGCGTGGAGGTGGCGTGCGCGTTGACGTGCGTCACGTCGGTACGGGCTACCCCGGAGTCGGTGAGCGCCATGGTGATGGCCCGACCCTGCCCCTCCGGATGCGGCTGCACCATGTCGTACGCGTCGGAGGTGATCCCGGCCCCGGCGAGCCGGGCGTACACCCGGGCACCACGGGCGGCGGCGTGGTCGGCCCGTTCGAGTACGACCACCCCGGACCCTTCACCGAGGACGAAGCCGTCCCGGGCCTTGTCCCACGGCCGGGAAGCCCGCAGCGGATCGTCGTTACGGGTCGACATGGCTCGCATCGCGGCGAACCCGGCGATCGGCAGCGGGTGGATGACCGCCTCCGTGCCGCCGGCCACGACCACGTCGGCCCGACCCGCGCGGATCAGATCCAGCCCCAGCGCGATCGCCTCCGCACCGGTCGCGCAGGCGCTGGACATCGACCGCACACCGCCCTTGGCGCCGAGTTCCAGCCCGACCCAGGCGGCCGGTCCGTTCGGCATCAGCATCGGCACCGTGTGCGGGGAGACCCGACGCGGTCCCGAAGCTTCGAGGATGTCGTCCTGGGCCAGCAGGGTCTGCGCGCCACCGATGCCCGAGCCGATGCTGACCGCGAGCCGTTCGGGGTCCAGACCCGAGTCGGCCAGCCCGGCATCGTCCCATGCCTGGCGGGCAGCGATGATCGCGATCGCCTCGGACCGGTCGAGCCGGCGCAGCTTGACCCGGTCGAGCACCTCGGCCGGGTCGACCGCGAGTTGGGCGGCGATCCGGACCGGCAGTTGGCCGGCCCACTCCTGGGTGAGCGGACTCACCCCGGAGCGGCCGGCGAGCATGGCGTCCCAGGTCGACGCGACGTCCCCGCCGAGCGGGGTCGTCGCGCCGAGCCCGGTGACGACGACGTCGGGCCGCGTCATGATCAGGACTGCGCCTCGATGTAGGCGATGGCGTCGCCGACCGTCTTGAGGTTCTGGACCTCGTTGTCGGGGATCTTCACGCCAAACTTCTCCTCGGCGGCCACGACGACCTCCACCATGGAGAGCGAGTCGACGTCGAGGTCGTCGGTGAACGACTTCTCCTCGGCGACATCGTCCGGGTTCACGCCGGCAACCTCTTCGAGGATCTCGGCGAGGCCGGCGGTGATCTCGTCACGGGTCATGGTGCTGGTTCTCCTTCTGGTGGATGGGTGTACGCCGTGCGGGCGTCGCCGCCCGCGCGGGGGGTGTGGTCGCGCGCCCGCACAGGCTGGTGTGGGCGCGGCCGGATGGGCCGTTACGGGCAGCGGATGACCTGCCCGGCGTAGGTGAGGCCGCCGCCGAAGCCGAAGAGCAGGATCGGGGCTCCCGACGGGATCTCCCGCCGTTCGACCAGCTTGGACAGGGCCAGCGGCACACTGGCGGCGGAGGTGTTGCCGGACTCGACGATGTCCTTGGCGATGATCGCGTTGGTGACGCCGAGCCGCTTGGCGATGCCGTCGATGATCCGGGTGTTGGCCTGGTGCGGTACGAAAGCGGCCAGCTCCTCCGGTGCCACGCCGGCCCGCTCGCAGGCCTGCCGGGCCAGCGGGGCCAGGGCGGTGGTCGCCCAGCGGAAGACGGTCTGGCCTTCCTGCTGGATGTACGGGCGCCAGCCCTCGATGCGTACCGCGTCGCTCTTCTCGGGGACCGAGCCCCAGACGACCGGCCCGATTCCGTCCGGCTCGTCCTCGGCGGTGGCGGAGACCACGGCGGCACCGGCACCGTCACCGAAGATGATGCAGGTGGAGCGGTCGGTCCAGTCGGTGAAGTCGGAGAGCTTTTCCACTCCGATGACGATGGCGTGGCGGGCCGCGCCGGCGCGGATGGCGTGGTCGGCGGTGGCCAGTGCGTAGGAGAAGCCGGAGCAGGCGGTGTTGATGTCGTAGGCGCCCGGCGCGTTGATGCCGAGCTTCGCGGCCACCCGACAGGCGACGTTGGGGCTGCGGTCTACCGCGGTGCAGGTGGCGACCACGACGAGGTCGATGTCGGCGGCGGTGAGCCCGGAGTTGGACAGCGCCTTGGCGGCGGCGGCGGTGGCCATGTCGTCCACCGTCTCGCCGTCGGCGATTCGCCGGGTGACGACGCCGACCCGGTCCCGGATCCACTCGTCGTTGGTGTCGACCATCTGGGCGATTTCGTCGTTGGTGACCACCCGGGAGGGCTGGTAGTGCCCGAGGGCGACGATCTGGCTGCCCATCAGTTGTGTCCTCCGATGCGGACGAGGGGTTGGCCCGGTGCGACCGGGGTGTTGGGGTGGGCGAGCCATTCGGTGAGTACGCCGCTGTCGTGCGCCGCCACATCGGTGCTGCCCTGGCGGCCCACCACCTGACCGACGATCTGCCCGGCGCGGATGGCGTCGCCCTCGGTGAGCCCGTCGGCCGGGGTGAAGGTGCCGGCTCGGGGGGCCACCACGACGCGGAACCGCGTGGTCGACCCGAGGCGGGAAGACGCGTTGGGCTGGGAGATCGGGCTGCCGGGCTGGGGGAGGGTGCCGTGCCGGGCGATCAGGTCGCGGGCGGCGGGCAGGTCGTCTGGCGTGTTGAGGGTGACGATCTCCGGTACGCCGGTGGCTTTGAGTTCCCGCTTGACCAGGCCGGCGAGGGTGCCGGCCGGGGGCAGTTCGATGATCCCGGTGACCCCGAGGTCGGCCAGTGCTCGCATGCACAGGTCCCACCGGACCGGGGCGGTCACCTGGCGGACCAGGCGGTGCAGCATCTCCCGGCCGTGGCCGACCACCGTGCCGTCGAGGTTGGACAGCAGGAGGCGGGTCGGGTCGGCGGTGGGGACGCCGGGGGCGATGGCGGCGAGCGCCCGCTCGGCGGGAGCCATGTACGGGGTGTGGAACGCCCCGGCGACCTTCAGCACGGTGACCCGGGCCCGGGTCGGAGGTTCGGCGGCCAGCTTCTCCAGCCGGTCTCCGGGGCCGGCGGCGACCACCTGGCCGGCGCCGTTGCGGTTGGCCGCGTGCAGACCGTGCGCCTCGATCGCGGCCAGCACCTCGTCGGGGTCCCCGCCGAGCACGGCGGCCATGCCGGTCGGCTCGATGGCGCAGGCGGCGGCCATCTCCCGGCCCCGTACGCCTGCGAGGGCGACCGACGCGTCGGCGGGCAGTACGCCGGCCAGGGCGGCGGCGCTCAGTTCGCCGACGCTGTGGCCGACGGTGAGGCCGACGTCGTGCATGGGCAGTTGCTCGGCCGCGAGCAGTGCGGCGGCGACCAGCAGCGGCTGGGTACGGGCGGTGTCCTTGATCTCGTCGGCGTCGGCCCGGGTGCCGAGGTGCACCAGGTCGACCCCGGCCAGCGCGGACCACCAGCGCAGCCGAGCCTCGGTGCCAGGTAGGTCGAGCCATGGAGTGAGGAAGCCGGGCTTCTGGGACCCCTGACCGGGGGACAGTACGGCGAGCACGGATACGACTCTCCTTGATACCGACGGGTCATGTGGGTGTCGGCAGGCACCAAACCGTACTAGAGACTTTGTCGAAGGCATACAAAGATCGGTGACATCCAGGAGTTTTATGTCAGCTTCACGGCGTGTTGACGGTTATGTGGCCGGCGATGCTGGCGGGGCCGCCGGGTCGAGCCGGCCGATGGTCAGCGCCACCCGGAGCGCGAACGCATCCCGAGGAGCCAGCGGCGACAGGCCGGTCACATCGGCGATCCGGCGCAGTCGGTAACGCACCGTGTTGGGGTGTACGAACAGCGCCCGAGCGGCGCTCTCCAACACTCCACCCGCGGCGAAGAAGGCGTCCAACGTCTCCAGCAGTTCGCCGCCGGCGCGGACCAGGGCCGCGTAACCGTCGTGGCGCAAGCTCCGGCGCGCCTCGGAGTCACCGGCCAACGCCCGCTCGGGCAACAGGTCGGCGGCGGCTACCGGTCGAGGTGCGGCCGGCCAGGCGGGGGCCGCCCGAAACCCGGCCAGCGCCGCCCGAGCGGAGTCGGTGGCCTCGTCCAGGCTCGGTACCGCCGGACCCACCACCACCGGGCCGCTACCGAACCCGGCCAGCAGCTTCTCGGTGACGGCCAGCGGATCGGCCGCCCCGCCGAGCACGATCACCAGGCGGTCCCCGTGCACCCCGCCGATGATCTCCACATCGAGGCGGCGGGCCGCCCGGTAGACGGTGTGCAGGACCGCGGCCACCTCACCACCCGGCGAGCGCCCGACCGCGACCGCCACCGGTGGTGCGTCCGCCCAGCCCAGCGCCGCCGCCCGGCTGGCCAGCACGTCCGGGGAATCACCGCGCAGCAGCGCGTCCACCAGCAGGGCCTGGAGTCGGGCGTCCCAGGCGCCCCGGGACTCGGCGGCTCGGGCGTACGCCCGGGCGGCGGAGAAGGCGATCTCCCGGGAGAACTGGAGCACCACCTCCCGCAGCAGTTGTTCCTCGCCCGGGGCGGCCAGGCTGGGGACCTGCTCCTCCACCACGTCGATGGTTACCTTGATCAAGGCGACGGTCTGTTGCAGGCTGATCGACCTGGCCAGGGCGCGGGGTGCTGCCGCGAACACCTCGTCGGACAACTCCTGGGTGCTGTCCGCCTTGCCACCCTGCCGCAGCCACGTCACCAGGGAGCGCACGCCGGCCTGGGCGACCAGCATGACCCAGGAGCGCTGGTCAGCCGGTAGGTCACGGAACCAGGGCAGCGACTCGTCCATCCGGGCCATGCTGGCGGTGGCCAGCGAACCGGCCGCGCGTTCGATTCGGCGCAGCGTCGCGGCCAGCTCGCCGTCGTCCGGCTCGGTCACCCCCACCATCGGTCCAGCGTGTCATGCCGCGCCCGGGGCGGCGTGCTCCACCCCGCCCGGCCCGACGAGGGGGAATGGGCGCGCGGGCGCGTCGGCCGTGTCATCATCCACCGATGATTGCCCGCCCACCACTGGCCGTGCCACTGTTCGCCCTGGGCGGCTTCGTGATCCTGCTCGGCTTGGTGCTGGCCGGCTGGACCCCGCTGGTCGACTTCGATACCTCGATCAGCCATGCCTTCCGCGATTACGGCCACCGCAATCCGGACCTGATCGCGGTGCTCCGGGTCGCCACCGATGCCGCCGCCACACTGCCGTTTCTGCTCGGCGGAGTGGTGGCGGCATCGGTCCTGATCGCCCGAGGACAGCGGGCGGCCGGCGTCTGCTGCCTCCTGGTCACCGCCGTGGTCCCGGTGCTGTGGAGTCTGCAGCACTGGCTGCTGCACCGCCCCCGGCCACTGGACGGATTCGTCACGGCGACCAGTAACGGCTTCCCGAGCGGGCACACCTCCAACGCGGCGGCGATCGCGCTGGTGGTCGTACTCCTGCTGTGGCCTCGGCAGGCCCGGACCGGGCGGGTCGTCACGGTGGTCTTGGCCGTGGGGTTCGCGCTCTTCATCGCTCTCACCCGACTGGCCCTGCTGGCGCACTGGCCGGCCGATGTCCTCGGCGGGTGGCTGCTGGCGCTGGTCGTGGTACCGCTCGCCGCCCGCACAGCGACAGCCCGCACCCGGTTCAGCGGGGCCCCGGCAGGTTCAGCTCCTGGGCCAGAATCGCCGCCTGCACCCGGCTGCGCAGACCGAGCTTGGTGAGAATACGGCTGACGTGGGTCTTCGTGGTGCTCTCCGCCATCACCAGACGTTCGGCGATCTGCTGGTTGGACAGCCCGAGGCCGAGGCAGGCCAGTACGTCGTGCTCACGCGGGGTGAGGTCGCGCACCGCGGCCACGGTCGTCGGGGAGGGTGTGGGGGCACTGCGGGCGAAGGCGTGGATCAGCCGGCGGGTCACCCCGGGGGCGATGATGCCCTCGCCCCGGGCCACGGTACGAACCGCGTCGACCAAGCCATCGGCGTCGGTGTCCTTCAACAGGAACCCGCACGCCCCGGCCCGCAACGCTCCGAAGACGTACTCGTCGAGGTCGAAGGTGGTCAGCACCAGCACGTCGGCGAGTCGGTCGGCCACGATCTCCCGGGTCGCGGAGATGCCGTCCAGCCGGGGCATCCGTACGTCGAGCACGGCGACGTCGGGCCGCAGCGATCGGCACAGTGCCACCGCCTCCTCCCCGTCGGCGGCCTGCCCGACCACCTGGATCCCGGGTGCCCCGGCGAGGATCAGCACCAGTCCGGCCCGGACCGCGTCCTGGTCGTCGGCGAGCACTACCCGGACCACGTCCTCGGTCAGTCCCGAGGTCGTGGTCACGCCCGTGTCTGCCGCCATGCCTGCGTCTGCCGTCATGCCTGGGCCTCCGTCGTCGGCAATTCGGCGTGTACCCGCCACTGGGACTCTCGTGGGCCGGCGTCGAACCGGCCGTGTAGCAGCGCGGCCCGCTCCCGCATCCCGATCAGGCCGGCTCCCGCGCCAGCCAGGGCATCAGCCCGGGTACGGTCCGACAGATCCCGGGTACGCTCCGACAGCGGATTCTCGATGGTGACGCTGACCAGTTCGGGCCGATAGTCGACGGTTACGGTGGCGGCTCCGGATCCGTGTTTGAGGGCGTTGGTCAGCGACTCCTGCACGATCCGGTAGGCGGCGAGATCCACGCTCACCGGCAGCATTCGGGCCTGGCCGGTGGTCTCCATCCGGATCGTCAGGCCGGCGTTCCGGGCCCGGTCGACCAGCCGGTCCACCTCGGCCAGCCGAACCCGGGTCGCCTCGTCGACCATCTCGGAGGCGTGCGCACCTGCAGCGGCGGTGCTGGTTGCGGTGCCATCGGTTACCGTGCCGCCTGCGCCGATGCCTGTGCCGCCCGGGTCGCGGAGCAAACCGATCATCTGCCGCATCTCGGCCAGCCCTTGCACACTGTTTTCCCGGATCACCCGCAGCGCCCCATCCAGTTGTGCCCGATCCAGGCTACGTACGGACAGCGCCGCCGTGGCGTGGATCGCCACCGCGCTGAGGTGGTTGGCGATGACGTCGTGCAGCTCCCGCGCCATCCGGTTGCGCTCGGCGGTGACCGCCTGCCGCCGGTCGAGTTCGACCAGCCGGGCGGTCTGTTCCGCCCGGGCCCGCTCGGCGGCCGCGCGTGCCCGTTCCGCGGCTGCCTGGTCCCGATATTGCCGGATGCTGATCCCGGTGACCACCGGCAGGACCCCGATCAGTACCACGAACACGCCGAGGACGAGGCCCTGCCAGGACCTGAGCAGTAACACCCCGGCTACCGAAGCAATGCCGGTGAGGGCCACTTGGATTCGGAGCAGCCAGCGCCACAGCCGGGGAGGGCCGTAGACGCAGGCGTCGCCGAGCACCTGACCGTAGACCAGGATGGTGCCCAGGGAGGCGCCCAACAGCAGGTCGACGATGATGGCCACACTGCCCACCGCCAGACTGGTCCGGGGCGCTAGCCGGCGTATCGCCACCGCCGCGCAGGCGGTGACGAGGGCGCCCAGGAACGCGACCACTGGCGGATGAAGACCGAGGTTGAAGTTCGGGTAGACGTCGAGACCGATCAGCACCAAGCCGCCAGCCAGGTAGACGGCGGCCAAGGCCAGGTCACGCCGCAGTGTGCCCGGTCGTAGCCCCAGCCGTTCCATCATTGCCCGATCCCATCACACCGTCGTGTCAACGAACTCCGCCGCAGAGACGACAACGGCCGTCCCGGGTCCGTCGAAAGATGTATCCGTCCATCCTTTGACGGACCCGGATCTCACCATCTGCGGCGACGTTGCGGCCCTGACCGTACGGGAGGCTGAGGGCAGCGGATCAGGAAGCCGGACAGGAGGCGGGAATGGTACTGGCGGTGATCGTCGCCTGCGAGATCGGATTCTGGGTGCTGCTCGGTGCCGGGCTGGTCGCTCGCTACCTGCTGCGGCTGCGCAGACTGAGCACCGTACTGCTGCTCTCCGTACCGTTGGTCGATTTGGTGCTGCTCACCGCCACCGTGATCGACCTACGGCGGGGGGCGACCGCGAACTTCACCCATGGGCTCGCCGCGGCCTACCTCGGTTTCTCGATCGCCTTCGGGCACTCCATGATCCGCTGGGCAGACCAGCGATTCGCCCACCGCTTCGCCGGTGGGCCGCCGCCGTGGAAACCGCCGAAGGGTGGTTGGGCCCGCGCCCGCTACGAGTGGCGGGAGTGGGGCAAGGGCATGCTGGGCTGGGCAGTCGCCTGCGTACTCCTCGGTGCGGGGATCCTGATGGTCGACGACGCCAGTCGGACCGCCGAACTGCTCGCCTGGATCGCCCGACTCAGTGTGGCGATGGTCATCTGGTTCGTCGCCTTCCCGGTCTGGGCAACGATCTTTCCCAGTCGATCCCAGACCTGAGCGAGCTGTCGATCCGATCAATCCGACCGGCGCTGGTGACCTTGTCGGAGCGAGACAGTACGGTGACAGGGCCCAGTACGGATCGCCGCCCGCCGGGATACGGCTCACGAGGTCCGGGGGCACGACGATGATCGTGCAGTCGGGCGACTGCCCACCCGGGCGACGGCGAGCGTAAGGAGATCGGCGAATGGCGCAGGGGGAGGCCGAATCCGGCTCCGCCGATCCGATCGGGGAACAGACCCGCCCCGTGTCTATCGATGCTGAGTCATACCCAACCCGCCCGGAGCCGGTCGCAGAGGAAGATCGTATTGACCGGGTGCCGTGGCAGCGGAGGGGCGAGCACGATCGTGATGGCGCCGTCGTGCCTGCCGAGACGACCGGAACTGACGGCTCAGCGACGATGGGTACTCCGCTCCCGATCGACCCTCCGTCGACCTGCCGGACCGATCGTCCGGGCTGGGCCGGCGCCCACCGACACGGGGCGGTACGACCCCGCCAGCGCACCCATCGGCGGGAGCGGCCGCCCCGCCGATGGTGCTGACCGTTCACGTGCCGGTGGGGTGAGTCTCCCGGTTCCGGCTATCGGGTGCGGCGACGGATCAGCAGCGCGATTCCAGCCAGTGCGACGGTGATGAGGACGAGCACGCCGGTGTTGAGTAGGAGCAGATCACGTAGATCACCGACGACCTGGTCGAGCTCCTTGGCCGGAGCCTTTTCCTTGTCTGCGGCTGCTCGCTCGACCCCGCCGCCACCACCACCGACCTGATTCTGCTGTTCGCTCAGGGGTGCCCCGGCGGCCCGCAGCGTCTCGGACATGTCGAGTCGGCCGAAGAACCAGGCGGCAGAGGTCTTGCGCCGGTCCGGCTGCTGGGCCGGTCGGAACGCCCGAGGTCCCCCATTGGCCAGCGGGAACAGGTCGTACGTCTGCTTGGCGACGTCGCCCTCCAGCACCACGACGGTGTACTTCGGCCCGAGATCGTTTGCCTTCGGGGCGGAGGTGGTCTGAGTGCTCTTGGTCATCCAGCCGACCTGCTCCATCACCGCATCGAAGAGGATCACATCGGTTGCGGCTCGTACGTGCAGTGGATCGGTGATCCCGGGGCCGGTAATGGTGATCGACGCCGGCGATTCGGGCGTCCTGGCAAGCCTGTGTGCTGCGGCCCGGGTCAGCGGGGCGGTGGCGTGGGGCGTCCCGGCCAGCATGATGGTGGCGTGGGGTGTCCCGGTCTGCGCGGCGGGACGTGTGGGGAGGGCGTATGCCGGGGTGATTGTGGCAAGCGACAGGCCGAGCCCGGCCAGAAGCGTTGCGGCCCCTGCCAGTCGACGACTCACCCGATGGACCACGGTCGATCTCCTCGCCCCGTTCGGAATGGCCTTGCTTAGCACAGGTCATGCGCGAGTTGCCGGTAAAGTACGCAGATCCTGCCGGAGCAGGAGCATTACGTACTTACCTGTTTAGACTCCGGGCAACAGCCTTCGGTTGCACCTGGCCGAGCGGCGTTTTGGAACTATCTGCGATCTCGGGTCGACCGATGACGATCCGTCGATCCGAGTAAAGATCGTATCTGTCGGGAGGCATTCATGGGGAACCGGGGGACCCGGATCGCAGGGCCGCTGCTGGGGGCGATCGTAGGGCTGCTCTGTGTACTGTTGCCCGCCGGGCCGGCGGCCGCACACAACTCGCTTGCCAGCAGCAATCCGAAGGACGGGGCGCAACTGCGTACCGCACCGGAACGGGTCGAACTGACGTTCCTGTCTCGACTCGATCCGCAGACCACGAAGGTCACGGTCACCGGACCGGAGGACATACCGGCCCAGGGCGGGGAGCCGGTCTTCTCCGGGGCCAAGGTCACGGTGCCGTTCCAGCCCGCCGCCGCCGGGACCTACCTGATCCGGTACGAGGTCGCCTCCGGCGACGGGCACCCGGTGAAGGGAACGGTCAGGTTCACCCTGACCCTTGGGGCGACCCCCAGCCTGTCGCCGTCACCAGCACCGACCACCACCCCCACCGCCACACCGACCTCGAGCGCCTCACCCGCGTTCGTACCAGCGTCACCGAACACCGAGCCCGAGGAACCGTCGTACTGGTGGGTGGGGGTAGCCGGCGCGGCGGTGCTGGTGGGGGTCGTCGCCATACTGGCGCTACGGCGCCGCCGCCGAGGCTGACGGCAGCGTCGGACAGCAAGCCGCACGGCAGCCCTCGCGATCAGGCTGCCGTGCGGTCGGGTCGAGCGAACCAGGTCAGGGCAGTCGTACCCGGGCGGCGCGCAGCCGGGTCAGGGTGCGCTCGCGACCGAGCACCTCCAGCGACTCGAACAACGGCAGCCCGACGGTACGACCGGTGACCGCGACCCGTACCGGTGCCTGGGTCTTGCCGAGCTTGAGGCCGCGCTGCGCGCCGACCTCCTCCAGGGTGGCCTTGAGCGTCTCGGCGTCCCAGGTGGAGAGCGCGTCGAAGGCGGCGATCGCCTCGTCGAGTAGCTCGGCGGAACCCTCCTTCATCGTCTTGGCCCAGGCCGCCTCGTCGATCAGCGGCGACTCCAGGAAGAGGAAGTCGACGTTGGGCACGATTTCGCTGAGTACGGCGATCCGGGTCTGCGCCAGCGGGGCCACGGCGGCGAATGCCTCCGGGTTGTACTCCTCGGGCTGCCACGGCGGTGGTGCGATCGTGTCGGTGCCGGTGAGCCACGGCTGGCAGACGGCGATGAACTCGTCGACCGGCAGCGCCCGGATGTACTCGCCGTTGAACGCGCGCAGCTTCTTCTCGTCGAAGAAGGCCGGTGACGGGTTGACCTCGGACAACCGGAACTCGTCCTCGATCACCGACCAGGGGACGATCTCCCGGTCACCAGAGGGGGCCCAGCCGAGCAGCATCAGGTAGTTGCGCATCGCCGAAGCGAGGTAGCCCTCGTCCTTGTACGCCTCCAGCGCGACCTTGTCGCGCCGCTTGGAGAGCTTCTGCCGCTTCTCGTTGACCACCACCGGCACGTGTGCCCACACCGGCGGCGTCACCCCGAGTGCCTCCCAGAGCAGCTGCTGCTTGGGGGTGTTGGGCAGGTGCTCCTCGGCCCGGATCACGTGGGTGATCCCCATGATCATGTCGTCGACCACGTTGGCCAGCAGGAACACCGGGGAGCCGTCGCCCCGGGCGATCACGAAGTCCTCGATCAGCTTGTTCTCGAAGGTCGGCTCGCCCCGGATCAGGTCGATTACCACGGTCTCGCCCTCGTCCGGCGTACGGAAGCGCAGCGCCCGGCCCTCGCCTGGTTCGAGCCCGCGGTCGCGGCAGAAGCCGTCGTAGCCCTGGTACTGCGAGCCGGTACGGGCCTGGACCATCTCCCGGGTGCAGTCGCAGTAGTACGCCCGGCCCGCGTCGAACAGCTTCGCGGCGGCGTCCCGGTGCTGCTGGGCGTTCTGCGACTGGAAGTACGGCCCCTCGTACGTGTCGCGCTCGATGCCGATCCACTCCAGCGCCGACAGGATGCCCTCGGTCCACTCCGGGCGGTTCCGGGCCGCGTCGGTGTCCTCGACGCGGAGCACGAAGACACCGCCCTGCTGCTTGGCGAAGATCCAGTTCTGCAGGGCCGAGCGGGCACCCCCGACGTGGAACATGCCAGTGGGGGAAGGGGCAAATCGTACGCGTACCGTCACAGGTCAAGGGTACGGCTGCCGGTTGAGCTGTTAGGAAGGGCCCCTTCCTATGCAAAAAGCGATAGGAAGGGGCCCTTCCTAACATCAAATCAGGGGACGGTGCGGATCTTTTTCACCAGGATGCTGCCGAGCAGGGTCACGGCGGCGGTCGCCGCGTAGAGGGCGGGATATCCGCCGAGGTACACGACGATCGGTGCGGAAATCGCCGGCCCCAGCACCTGCGGGGCGGAATTGGCAATGTTGATTACGCCGAGGTCCTTGGCCCGGTCCGCCGCCTGGGGTAGCACCTGGGTGATCAATGCGGCGTCGACCGCCATGTAGACGCCGTACCCGGCACCGAGCAGGGGCGCGGCGACCAGGGCGGTCGGCCAGACCGGCCAGACGGCGAGCAGCAACGCCGCGACCGCCATGATCACCCCGGACCAGATCACGAACACCTTCCGCTTGCCGGACCGGTCCGAGAGCCGGCCGGCGATGACGGCGGTGGCCATCAGCCCGACGGTGTAGAGCAGGATCAGGACGAGCAGGCCGCCCTCCGGGTCGGGGTGGCGCACCTGGTCGGTGAGGAAGTAGAGCAGATAGAGGGTGCCCAACGCGTTGCCCACCTGGACCAGGAACCGGGTGCCCCAGGCCCAGGCGAAGTCCGGGTGCCGCCGAGGGCTGACCCACATCCCGGCGAGCAGTTCCCGCCAGCGCAGCGGGGGTCGGTGCGTACGGGGTAGTGGGTCGTCGGCGGTGAGCAGGGTGAACGGCACGGCGAGCAGTAGTACCGCCACCGCCACCGCCGCGTACCCGGCCGCGTTGCCGGAGACGAGGGTGGTGACCAGCACCGCCCCCAGCACCAGTCCGAGCGCCTGGGGGATGCCGACCCAGCCGGAGACCCCGCCCCGCTGGACGACCGGCACCCGGTCCGGTACGGCGGCGGTCAGGGTGGCCAGCATCGCGTTGAAGCACAGTTGCGCGGCGATCCAGCCGATCGTCACGCCGAGGATGGTCCGCTGCTGGGCGAGCAGCAGCAGCGACGCGGCCCCGAGCACCGCCCCGCCCAGCGTCCAGACGTGCCGCCGGCCGAATTCGCGACCCCCGAGGCGTAGGGAGGTCCGGTCGGAGAGCGCCCCGGCGAGCGGGTTGGCGATGACCGCGGCCAGCGCGCCGAGCCCGGTGACGATGGCGAGCATCGTCTCCTTGTTGGCCGGCGTGATCAGTTCCACCTGCTGGGGGAGCAGCACCTGGATGGGGGTGAAGAACGCCATCCAGACGCCGAGGTTGGCGCTGAAGATCAACGCGATCCAGCCTCGGCGTACCGGGATGGTGGGCTCGGCGAGGGCGGCGGGCAGGGCTGCCGCCCTCGCTGGCTCGGGCCGGGGTGACTCCGGCTCGGGCCGGGACGCGGCCGGGTCCACGGCGGTCATGGTCTGCGCGCGATCAGGTCGCGGTACCAGGCGTACGAGGACTTGGGGGTACGCACCTGCGTGTCGAAGTCGACGTGTACCAGCCCGAAGCGCTTGGTGAATCCTTCGGCCCACTCAAGGTTGTCCAGCAGGGACCAGACGAAGTAGCCGCGCACGTCGACCCCCTCGTCCATCGCCTTCCGTACCGCCGCCAGGTGTCCGGCCAGGTAGGCGATCCGGTCCGGGTCGTCGCATCGGCCGTCAGGGGTGAGTACGTCGTCGTACGAGCAGCCGCTTTCGGTGATGTGGATCGGTGGCAGTTCCGTGCCGTAGCGCTGCCGCAGGGAGGTGAGCAGGCCGTGTAGTCCGTCCGGGGCGACCGGCCAGTCGAAGCTGGTGGTCGGATAGCCGTCCAACGGCACCAGGTCGAAGGGCAGGGGACTGCCCTCTGCCGGGGCCCGTACGCCGGTGGGGTTGTAGTAGTTGACGCCGAGGTAGTCGATGGGTGTGGCGATCACGTCGAGGTCGCCGTCGCGCACCACCGTCCCGTCGGAGCCGGGCGTGGGGTCCATTGGTAGTTCCGCCGGGTAGCCCCGGCCGAGGAGCGGGTCGGTGAAGAGGCGGTTGTGTAGCGCGTCGTACACCGTGCCGGCGGCCCGGTCGGCGTCGGTGTCGCCCTGGAGCCACACCGGCGAGTAGTTGTTGGCGATGGCGATCGGGCTGCCGCTGCGGGCGCGGATCGCGGCGACGGCCAGCCCGTGGCCGAGCAGTTGGTGGTGGGCGACCGGGAACGCGTCGAAGAACAGCATCCGGCCGGGGGCGTGTACGCCCAGGCCGTAGCCGTGGGTCATGTGCACGAACGGTTCGTTGAGGGTGATCCAGAGCTTGACCCGGTCACCGAGCCGGTCGGCGACCAGTCCGGCGTAGTCGGCGAACCGGTGGGCGGTGTCCCGGTTCAGCCAGCCGCCCCGGTCTTCCAGCGCCTGCGGCAGGTCCCAGTGGAAGAGCGTGGCGACCGGGTCGATGCCGTTTTCGAGCAGGGTGTCCACCAGCCGGTCGTAGAAGGCGAGGCCGCGTGGGTTGGCCGGGCCGGTGCCGTCGGGCTGGATCCGGGGCCAGGCGATGGAGAACCGGTACGCGGAGACGCCCAGCCCGGCCATGAGTGCGACGTCCTCGGGATAGCGGTGGTAGTGGTCGCAGGCGACGTCGCCGGTCGTACCGTCGACCACCCGGCCTGGCTCGTGGGTGAAGGTGTCCCAGATGGACGTGCCGCGACCGTCCTCGGTGGTGGCACCCTCGATCTGGTACGCGGCCGTGGACACGCCCCAGGTGAATTCGGCCGGAAAGCGCAGTGACGCCGCCTCGGTCATCGACCCTCCTCATAACGTGAAATGTGTTCGGACTCTAGTTCGCTCGGCGTGTCGATGGGAACCCTTCCCGTTCTGTCCGAAATTGCGCATAGAGTGCCAATATTCAGAAATGTCCTTCATGGAGGCAGCGAAGATGATTCTCGTTGAGCGCAGCGGGCGCGTCGGGGTGCCGATCGAGTCGGTCTGGGAGGTGGTCCAGCAGGCCGAACGGCTGCCGTCCTGGCTGGCCGGGGTGCGCCAGGCCGAGGTGCTCTCTGGCGAGGGCTACGGGCGACGGCAGCGAGTCCAGGCCCGCCGGGGCGCGTCCGGCGACGCTGAGGTGATCGCGTACCAGGAACCGACCCTGATCGGCTGGCGGGAGCGGGCCAAGGGTGCCGGAGCGCGGGCCGAGGCCCGCACCGAGGTGTACGTCCAACTGGCGGCCGACGGCGACGAGACCGGCGTACGCCTGATCGTGGTGCGCTGGCCCGCCGGGCCGGTCAGCAAGGCGTTGCTACGCATGGGCGTACGCCGGGTCGGGGCTGGTCTGGAGGGCTCCCTGGCCCGGTTGACCGAACTGCTCACGCCGGCGGCGGTCGGTGCCTGCCCGGCCGGCGACCCGGGCGTTCTGGTCGGCGCGGCCCTTGGTGGCCCGAGCATGGCGGGCGAGGAGCTGGGGGACCAGCCGACCTTCGACGAGCGGCGGGCCCTGGTGGGGGAGACCCGGCTCGACGACCTGCTCCGCGACCCGGCTGACGAAACTGCCGACGAGACTGCCGACGAAGCGAATCGGGTCGGTGCGCACCGGACGGCGGCCAGAGACCTGGCCAGTGCGAAGGCGAAGTGCTGAGCCAGACAGTGCTGAGCCAGACCTGGCGGGTACGAGACCTGGGGGCGGCAAAGGCCAGGGGCGGGTGTTGACGGGAACTGCCGTCACCACCCGCCCCTGACCGACGGAACCGAGGATTTCCTAGGAGTCGCCGCCGGTCTCGCCGACCGGAGCCGCCGTCACGTCGTCGATCGCGTACTTCTTGGCCGCCTCGGCCGGCACGCTCGCCGGCACCGTCCCGCGCAGCGCCAACTGACGCAGCGTCGCCACGGTGATCGACTCGGCGTCGACCCGGAAGTGCCGGCGCAGCGCGTGCCGGGTGTCCGACATGCCGAACCCGTCGGTGCCCAGCGACGTGTAGTCACCCGGAACCCAGCGGGCGATCAGGTCGGGCACCGCCCGCATCCAGTCGCTGACCGCGACCTTCGGGCCCTCGGCGTCGGCCAACTTGCGCTGGACGTACGGCACCCGCAGCTCGCCGCCCGGGTTCAGCAGGTTGTGCTCCTCGCACTCGACCGCGTCGCGGCGCAGCTCGGTCCAGGAGGTCACCGACCACACGTCCGCCGCCACACCCCAGTCCTGGGCCAGCAGCTGCTGCGCCTTGAGCGCCCACTGCATGCCCACCCCGGAGGCCATGATGTTGGCCCGGGGCGCGGCCCCGTCGCCGTTGCCCGACACCTCCGGGGCCGTCGCGTAGCGGTAGATGCCCTTGAGTACACCCTCGACGTCCACGTCGGCCGGCTCCGCCGGCTGCACGATCGGCTCGTTGTAGACGGTCAGGTAGTAGAAGATGTTCTCCGGGTTCTCGCCGTACATCCGGTGCAGACCGTTCTCGACGATGTGCGAGATCTCGAACCCGAACGCCGGGTCGTACGCCACCACAGCCGGGTTGGTCGCCGCGATCAGGTGCGAGTGACCGTCCTCGTGCTGCAGCCCCTCACCGTTGAGCGTGGTCCGGCCGGCCGTGGCACCGAGCAGGAAGCCTCGGGCCATCTGGTCGGCGGCGGCCCACAGCCCGTCGGCGGTGCGCTGGAACCCGAACATCGAGTAGAAGATGTACATCGGGATCATCTGCACGCCGTGCGTGGCGTACGCGGTGCCGGCGGCGGTGAACGACGCCACCGAACCGGCCTCGTTGATGCCCTCGTGCAGGATCTGCCCGGTGGTCGCCTCCTTGTACGACAGGAACAGCTCCCGGTCGACCGCCGTGTAGTTCTGCCCGTGCGGCGAGTAGATCTTCTGAGTGGGGAAGAGCGAGTCCATGCCGAAGGTGCGGGCCTCGTCCGGGATGATCGGCACCCAGTGCCGCCCGAACTCCTTGTCCTTCATCAGGTCCTTGAGCAGGCGGACGAAGGCCATCGTGGTGGCCACCTTCTGCTTGCCCGAGCCCCGCTTGATGTCACCGAAGCGGGCCGAGTCCGGAATTCGCAGCGGTGGCGCGGTGATTTTGCGCGACGGCAGGTAGCCGCCCAGCGCCTCGCGCCGCTGGCGCAGGTACGCCATCTCCTCGGAGTCCTCGCCCGGGTGGACGTACGGCGGCAGGTACGGGTTGCTCTCCAGCACCTCGTCCGGGATGTCCAGGTAGAGCCGGTCGCGGAAGGTCTTCAGGTCCTCCAGCGTCAGCTTCTTCATCTGGTGCGTGGCGTTGCGGCCCTCGAAGCTGGAACCCAGCGTCCAGCCCTTGATCGTCTTGGCCAGGATGACCGTCGGCTGGCCGGTGTGCTCGGTGGCCGCCTTGTAGGCCGCGTAGAGCTTGCGGTAGTCGTGGCCACCCCGCTTGAGGTTCCAGATCTCGTCGTCGGAGAGACCCTCGACCATCTTGCGGGTACGCGGGTCGCGGCCGAAGAAGTGCTCCCGGACGTACGCCCCGGACTCCGCCTTGTAGGTCTGGTAGTCGCCGTCGGGGGTGACGTTCATCAGGTTGACCAGTGCGCCGTCGGTGTCTGCGGCGAGCAGCGGGTCCCACTCCCGGCCCCAGACCACCTTGATCACGTTCCAGCCGGCACCCCGGAAGAACGCCTCCAGCTCCTGCATCACCTTGCCGTTGCCGCGTACCGGCCCGTCGAGACGCTGCAGGTTGCAGTTGATCACGAAGGTGAGGTTGTCCAGTTCCTCCCGGGCCGCCATGCCGATCGCGCCCAGCGTCTCCGGCTCGTCCATCTCACCGTCGCCGAGGAACGCCCATACGTGCTGCTGGGAGGTGTCCTTGATGCCCCGGTTCTGCAGGTAGCGGTTGAACCGCGCCTGGTAGATGGCGTTGAGCCCACCCAACCCCATCGAGACGGTCGGGAACTCCCAGAAGTCCGGCATCAACCGCGGGTGCGGGTACGACGGCAGCGAGCCGCCCGGGTGCGACAGCTCCTGCCGGAAGCCGTCGAGCTGGTCCTCCGACAGCCGCCCCTCAAGGAAGGCGCGGGCGTACATGCCGGGGGAGGCATGGCCCTGGTAGAAGATCTGGTCGCCGCCGCCGGGATGGTTCTTGCCCCGGAAGAAGTGGTTGAAGCCCACCTCGTAGAGCGAGGCCGAGCTGGCGAAGGTGGAGATGTGCCCACCCACGCCGATCTCCGGCCGCTGCGCCCGGTGCACCAGCATCGCGGCGTTCCACCGGATGTAGGCCCGGATCCGCCGCTCGATGTGCTCGTCCCCGGGGAACCAGGGTTCCTGCTCCGGCGGGATGGTGTTGATGTAGTCGGTGGTGGTCAGGGGCGGCACCCCGACCTGGCGTTCGCGGGCCCGCTCCAGCAGGCGCAGCATGACGTAGCGGGCGCGTTTGGCACCCCGCTCGTCGATTACACCGTCAAGCGACTCGACCCATTCAGCGGTTTCTTCGGGGTCGATGTCCGGAAGCTGGCTCGGTAGGCCGTCGCTGATTACCGGGCGCTTGCGTTCCGTGGCCACAGGCGTTCCCTCGGTTGTGTGTGTGGGATAGGTCTCTGCCGCCATCCTGCCCCCTGGGACCTGGATAAGTCACCTCTAGTGGGCCCAGACGCGATGCGCGACACAGGTACTCGCCAGTAACTACTTGCAAGGAAGGGCCCCTTCTTATCGCTTTCCGTTGTACAAGGGCCCCTTCCTAACCGCTCGGGCAGACTATGGCGCATGCGCAGCGAAGTGATCACGGTCCGGACCGGTAACCGTCCGGTGGTGCGGGACATCACGCAACAGGCGGAGCGGTTCCTCGCCGGTGAGGGCGATGGGCTTCTGCACGTCTTCGTCCCGCACGCGACGGCCGGGCTGGCCATCGTCGAGACCGGGGCGGGCTCGGACGACGACGTACTGACCGCGCTGGACGATTTGCTCCCCGCCGACGAGCGCTGGCGACACCGGCACGGGTCACCGGGGCACGGTCGGGACCACGTGATGCCCGCCTTCGTGGCCCCGTACGCGACCCTGCCGGTGCTCGGCGGCCGGCTCGCGTTGGGCACCTGGCAGTCGATCTGCCTGGTCGACCTGAACGGCGACAACGACACCCGCGAGGTCCGGTTCTCGTTCCTGCCCGGCTGACCCGCCCGGCTGAGTTGCCCAGCTGTTGCCCGCCAGGCTGCCCCTCCCCGCCGACCGGTCCGGCTGACCGGCCTGGCGGGTGGATTCGGGGGACGGCGATGCTCGCGGGAGATGGCTAGCCTCGCCGCTGTGATCACTACCCCAGACCAGATCGACGCCCCCATCGTCGCCGTGACCGTCTATCCCGATCGTGCCCGGGTGACCCGGCGCGGCACCGTCTCCCTGCCCGCCGGGGAGCATCGGGTACGGATCGGCCCGCTCCCTCTGGACCTGCATCGGGACTCGATCCGGGTCGGCGGGACCGGGCCGGCCACCGTACTCGGGGTCGACGTGGTGACCCATCACCACGATCGCAGCCCCGATTCCGCCGTCGCCGAGCTGGAGGAGCAGCGGTGGACGGTGACGGTGGAGTTGACCGAGCTGGCCGACGCTGACGCCGTCGAGCGGCAGCGCGCCGAGTTCCTCGGCACATTGGCGCAGCGGGCGGGCGGGACGTACGCCCGGGCGCTGGCCACCGGGGACGCTTCCCCGGCCGACGTTGGCGCCTTCGCCGACTCGGTGGCCGACCAGCTCGCCGAGTCGCGGGCCCGGCAACGGGAGCTGACCGAGCGCCGGAAACGGGCCGAGGAGCGGCGGGCCGCGATCGAGCGGAAGCTCACCACGTTGACCGGTAGCAAGCGCCCGGACCGGCTGGCAGCCGAGGTCACCGTGGCGGTCGGTGCCGCTGACGTCGCCTCCAGCCCCGCCGACGCCGACGCAGTCGCAGTCGAGGTCGAGCTGGAACTGTCGTACGTGGTGAACGGCGCCGGCTGGCGCTCGTCGTACGACCTGCGGCTGGTCGACGAGACGTTGACGCTCAGCTGGTTCGGGCTGGTCACCCAGCGCACCGGGGAGGACTGGCCGGAGTGCGAGCTGCTGCTGTCGACGGCCCGCCCGTCGGCGGCGGCGACCGTACCCGAGTTGGATCCGTGGTATCTCGATCGGTTCCGCCCGGTTCCGCCCCCGCCTGTGCAGACGTTCGGGGCCATGCAGCCGATGTCCATGTCGGCGCAGCCCGCTGGTGCTCCACCTGTTGCCCCCGCGCCCGCCGGGGCGGCCCGGACCAGTGCCCGGGTGAAGGAGAGCGTTGCCACCGTCGAGCAGGGGGTAGCGGCGGCCACCTACCGGCCGGCGCGGCCGGTGGCCGTACCGGCGGATGGCAGTGCCCACCGGGCGACCGTCGCGGTCCTGGAGATGCCCACCAAGCTGGACTACCTGACTGCGCCGGTACGCGCGGAGGAGGCACACCTGCGGGCGACCGTGGTGAACGGCTCGACGCACACGTTGCCGGCGGGGCCGGCGTCGGTGTTCCACGGTGGCGATTTCGTGGCCGCCACCAAGCTGCCGAGGTGGGCACCGGGCGAGGAGGTCGAGCTGGCGCTGGGCCTGGACGACCGGGTACGGGTGGAGCGGGTGCTGGCCCGGCGCAGCGACACGAAGGCGACGCTGGGCTCGACCCGTCGCCGGGAGGTCGAGTACCGGATCACCGTGGCCAACCACACGCCTCGGTCGGCGGCGGTGACGGTGCTGGACCAGTTGCCGGTCTCCCGGGACGAGGGCGTGGTGGTACGGGAACTACGGCTCGAACCCGCCCCGACCGAGCGGTCCGACCTGGGTCGGCTGAGCTGGCGGCTCCAGCTTGCGCCGGGGGAGTCCCG
The DNA here is from genome assembly GCF_053590565.1 of Micromonospora sp. NPDC003197. Taxonomy (NCBI): domain Bacteria; kingdom Bacillati; phylum Actinomycetota; class Actinomycetes; order Micromonosporales; family Micromonosporaceae; genus Micromonospora; species Micromonospora sp. NPDC003197. The sequence continues at coordinate 182,778 of NZ_JBSFTE010000013.1, forward strand.
GGAGATCCACGTGGGGCTACGGGTGGAGCTGGCCAAGGGGGTCGAACTGGTCGGCTGGCGCGAGTGACGTGCCATCCCCCGGGGGCGGACCGACGACAGGGGTCGGCCAGGCCGGTCGGTGCCCCCGGGCGGCGGCGTGCGGCATCTCCGTCAGAGGCGGATCGCCGTCAGAAAGCGGCGGATCTTCGTTAGGCCGTTGAGGCTCGCTGTCAGGCCGTGGCGGTTCTTGATCAGGCCGTGGCAATTCTTGATCAGGCCGTGGCGGTTCTTGGTCAGGCCGTGGCGGCGGCGAGCTGAGTCGCCTTGATCTTGGTGACCAGTGCGTCGAGCAGTCCGCGCAGCATGGTCTCGGTCGTCTCGTCCTGGACCGACCCGTCGGCGGTCAACTTCTCGTGGGCGTTGGTGACGATGACCTCGGGCTTGGTTACCACGGCGGCGTCAACGCAGAGGCACAGTTGCCGCAGCTGGAGTTGCGCTCGCACGGTCCCCATCCCGGTCGGGGCGGCACCGGCGATGGCGATCGGCTTGTGGGCCAGCGGGGAGACCCACACCGAGACCGGGAAGGCGGGGCGAGAGGCCCAGTCGAGGGCGTTCTTGAGTACGCCTGGCACGCCGAAGTTGTATTCCGGAGTGGCGATGAACAGGCCGTCGGCGGCGGCGATCCGCTCCCGCAGGTCGACCACCGGGGCCGGGAGTGCCGTCTCCTGGTCCTGGTTGAAGGGCGGGATCTCGGCGAGGCCGGTGTAGTGCTCGATGGTCAGCCCGGTCGGAGCGAGACGCTGGGCGGCCCGGATCAGACCGGTGTTGAACGAGGCATCTCGGAGGCTGCCGGAGATGGCCAGGACGGAGAAGTCGGACATGTGTCGTTCCTTGATCGGTGCCGGGGAAGCGCGTCCCCGGAACAGTGGCGGCGAGCCGGGGGGCCTCCCGGTCCGGTTGAGTGAGCTGGTCAATAATAGAGTAACTAAACTATCCGCTCGCAAGTACCATGTGACCCATGGCTCAGCGCACAGTTCCCACCGGCAGTTCGAGCGTGCTCGACCAGTGCACTCTTGCCGGTGCCGTGGTGCGCCGGATCATGCATGTCGCCGGTGCGCTCCGGCACTACCAGGACACCGACCTCGCCCAGCTCGGGCTGACCCCGGCGGCCGCTCGGGCATTGCACCAGCTCGACCCGGACCACCCGCTGCCCGCCCGCGACCTCGCCGAGCAACTCGGCTGCGACCGGTCCAACGTCACCGCCCTGGTCGACAAGCTCGAACAGGCCGGTCTCGTGCAGCGCCGTACCGATCCGACGGACCGTCGACTCAAGACCCTGGTGGTCACCGACACCGGCCGGCAGGTACGCGACGAGGTGCACCGGGTGTTGTCCGACTCGCGCCTGCTCAGCGGGCTGACCGAGGACGAGTTGACCACGTTGCACGATCTGGTCTGGAAGGTCTCCGACGGTGGCTGTCCGGAGGAGTGCGGAGGCGACTGACAGCACGACACGCGCCGCCCGAAACGTGTCGCACTGGTTGCCGGCGGCTCAAGTGGGTAATGCTGTCCGACGTGACCACCCCTCAAGATCTCGACGAACGGTTCCGGGAGGCGGTCGGCGGTCTCTCCGTCCCGCCCAACCGGCGCTCGCCGGACGGGCCGGTCCGCGACGACACCACCCTCACCGGCGTCCGTGCGATCGAACTCTTCGACGCCCAGTTGACCAGCCGGCACCTGGACCTCGCCGCGCGCTGGCTGCGTAGCTTCGGCGAAGGGTTCGACACCATCGGATCGTCCGGCCACGAGGGGAACGCAGCGGTGGCGGCGGCCGTCCTGCCCACCGACCCGGCCCTGCTGCACTACCGATCCGGCGGCTTCTACTGTGCCCGAATGACCCAGGCCGGACCGCTCCCGGCCACCACTTCGAGTACGGCCGACGGCAGCCTGCTGACCTCCGGCCGGTCAACGACCGGTGCGACCGGCGGCAGCAACGACGATGCCACCACCGAGGGCGAATCGATCGTCGATCCGATCGTCGCCGCCGCTCGGGACGTACTGCGGGGGGTGGTGGCCTCCGCCACCGACCCCGCGGCTGGTGGGCGGCACAAGGTCTTCGGCAATGCCAGCCTGGCCGTCATCCCCACTACCTCCACTGTCGCCTCGCACCTGCCCCGGGCGGTCGGAGTCGGCTTCGCCATCGAACGGATGCGGCGGCAGTCCGGTGACCCGAGCCAGGCCGGCGGCTCACCCCAAACCCTGGGCCGGCTGCGGTTGGGCGGATCGTCCCGGACCGATACCCCTGCGGGGCTGCCCTGGCCGTCGGACGCGATCGTGGTCTGCTCGTTCGGTGACGCCTCGGTCAACCACGCCAGCGCTGTCGCCGCGTTCAACACCGCCGGCTGGTGCGACCACACCGGACTGCGGATTCCGGTGCTCTTCGTCTGCGAGGACAACGGGCTCGGCGTCAGTGTCCGATCTCCGGAGGGCTGGGTGGCCGCCACGCTCGGTGCCAAACCGGGACTGCGGTACTTCGCCGCCGATGGCTGCGACCTGGCCCAGACGTACGACGAGGCGAGCGAGGCCGCCTCCTGGGTACGCCGGCATCGGCGGCCGGCCGTACTGCACCTGTCGACCGTACGGCTGATGGGGCACGGGGGTGCGGACGCCGAACTGGCGTACCGGTCGGCGGCGGACGTTACCCAGGACCTGGAGCGGGATCCGGTCATCGCCACCGCGCGCCTGTTGGTCGAGGCGGGACTGGCTACCCCGGACGAGTTGATTACCCGCTACGACGAGGTCGGCTGGCAGGTCCGCAAGGTGGCCGAGGAGGTGCTCGGCGAACCGAAACTGGCCACCGCCGCCGACATCATGGCCCCGATCTCCCCTCGTCGCCCGGTACGGGTGTCCCGGTCCATCACCGACGCCGGTTCCCGGGCCGCCGGGCCGGGAGCCGGCGCTCGCGCCGCTGCCTTCGGCGGGAAACTGCCCGAGCAGGCGGGACCGCTTACCCTCGCGCAGAACATCAACGCGGCGCTGGCCGACGGGCTGCTGGACCACCCGGAGATGACGATCTTCGGGCAGGACGTAACAGCCAAGGGCGGGCTGTACGGGGTGACCAAGGGCCTGCGGCAGCGGTACGGCGCTTCCCGGGTCTTCGACACCCTGCTCGACGAGACCTCTGTGCTGGGGTTGGGGCTCGGTGCCGGACTGGCGGGCATGCTGCCGGTCCCGGAGATCCAGTACCTGGCCTACCTGCACAGCGCCGAGGACCAGTTGCGGGGGGAGGCGGCCACCCTGCAGTTCTTCTCCCGGGGTGCCTTCCGTAACCCGATGGTGGTCCGGGTGCCGGGGCTGGCCTACCAGGAGGGGATCGGCGGGCACTTCCACAACGACAACTCGCTGGCCGTACTGCGGGATATTCCCGGCCTGGTGCTCGCGGTGCCGGCGCGGGCCGAGGACGCCGCGCCGATGCTGCGTTCATGCCTGGCCAGCGCCGCGGTGGACGGCAGCGTCTGCGTCTTCCTGGAGCCGATCGCGCTCTACCACACCCGGGATCTCTACCTGCCCGGTGACGACGAGTGGCTGGCTCCGTACGCCGGTCCGGGGGATTGGGGGAGCAGCCACGCGCCGATCGGTCGGGCCCGCAGCTATGGTGTCGGATCGGCCGAAGATGTCACGATCATCACTTTCGGTAACGGGGTGCGGATGTCGCTGCGGGCCGCCGGTGCCCTGGCAGAGGAGGGGATCGGCACCCGGGTGGTGGATCTGCGGTGGCTGTCGCCACTACCCGTTGCCGACATCATCCGGGAGGCCTCCGCGACCGGTCGAGTGCTGGTAGCGGACGAGACGCGCAGGTCCGGTGGGGTGGGCGAGGGCATCGTGGCGGCGTTGGTGGATGCCGGATATGTGGGTGCTGTGCGGCGAGTTGCCTCAGTTGACTCTTTTATCCCACTTGGTCCGGCTGCTGCCCAGGTGCTCCTCTCCGAGGATGCAATTACCCAGGGTGCCCGTACGCTGCTGGCACGGTAAATTCCGTTCCACTCGGTGTGCCACTTGCGCGCAGGGGCACAACTGTGTGGACTTTGCCCTATCGGTGTCAGACGACGCCGCTAGCAGTTGAGATGAGGAGGCACGCGACAGTGAGCGCGACCGCTGGTCAGGCCGCCGACGGAGTACGGAGCCTGGCGGACCGGTTCGGCATCGAGCCGGGGATGGTCGTCATGGAGATGGGGTACGACGACGACGTCGACCAGGATCTCCGTGACGCCCTGACCGACCGCTGTGGGGAGCTGGTCGACGAAGACACCGACGAGGTCGTCGACTCGGTGCTGGTCTGGTATCGGGACGGCGACGGTGATCTCTTCGAGCTCCTCGTGGACGCTCTCGGCCCGCTGGCCGACAACGGCGTGGTGTGGCTGCTGACGCCCAAGGCTGGGCGCGACGGGCACGTCGAGCCGAGCGAGATCAGCGAATCGGCGCCGACCGCCGGCCTTCAGCAGACGTCCACCATCAACGCCGGTAAGGACTGGAGCGGTGCCCGCCTCGTCCTGCGTCGGGGGGCGAAGAACAAGAAGTAGGGACCACCACAGGCACCGGTCGAGGGGCCGGACGCCTGTGGCACCCTGGGGTGCCATCGTGACTATCCAAGGAGCTTGCATGCCGATCGAGGTTGGCGCCGAGGCGCCGGACTTCGTACTCAAGGACCAGAACAACCAGGAGGTCCGACTCTCGGACTACCGTGGGCAGCGCACCGTGCTGCTGGTCTTCTATCCACTGGCGTTCACCGGGGTCTGCCAGGGTGAGCTGTGCGAGGTGCGGGACAACCTCAACGAGTACGTCAACGACGATGTCCAGGTGCTGACGGTCAGCGTGGACTCGGTCTACAGCCACAAGATCTGGGCCGACCGGGAAGGCTTCCAGTTCCCGCTGCTGGCCGACTTCTGGCCGCACGGCGCGGTGGCGCAGGCGTACGGCGTCTTCAACGACGTTGCCGGCATCGCCAACCGAGGCACGTTCGTCATCGACAAGGCCGGCGTGGTCCGGTTTGCCGAGATGAACATGCCGGGCGAGGCTCGCGACCAGGAAGGTTGGCGCAAGGCGCTGGCCGAGGCGGCTGCCTGACCCCGACTCTGCCGAGTCACCGAATCGTGGCCGATCTTGGAAGTTTCTCCGTGCTCGCGGCCCGGGAAACTTCCAAGATCGTTGCCTGCGCGACGAAGATCGGGGCGGCAAGGTAAGCTAACCGCCTCCGGTACGTCGCAGTGGCGTCTCGGGCGCGTAGCTCAGTGGGAGAGCACTCGCCTTACAAGCGAGGGGTCGCAGGTTCGAAACCTGCCGCGCCCACCACCTGACCAGCACAAAGACGGGCCGCCGGATGACCGGCGGCCCGCTTCGTCTCAGTTGTTGTCTCAGTTGCCGACCGGCGGCGTCGACCACGTCGTGCCGGACGGTGGTGCCCGAAAGTTTCGCCACTGCCTGAAACACGGCGGCAAGCGACGCAGGCGGCAGGTACTTTTCCCGGATCAGCTCACCGGCCCTGTCGATCACCTGCAAGGCCCTCTCCGCCTCCGCCGCTGTTGGACTCGGCTTTGACGGCGGTGAGGTTGCGCCACCCGGATGGTCCTGCTGAAGGTAGGCCAGCATGGCGTCTGCGTCAGTCGGCAGATCGGCCCGGTAGGCGGGCTGCGGATAGCAGGTTCCTGGGGCCGGCTTTCCGTCCGCGCCGAACATCGCCGCGCTGTTCGGACGGCAGATCTTCAGCGGCACCTCTGCTGACCTGCCCGGACCAGATTGCGGCCGCTCGCGCAGCAGGCCGTCCCGGGTGCCGTCTACCGAGAGCCAGGTTTGGCGCAGATACCGCTTGTTGGGCTCGCTGAGGGCCTTGCAGTTGGACTGGTCGGCCTTACCGTCGCAGTCGAAAGTTTCTCCTGAGGAGTCGGCGATTGATTCGACGAACACGTACTGGTCCGGCCGAGCGGCCAGGTGTGGCTTGTGCTCGGCAGTCAACGCTGCGTTACGCAGAATCCGTTCCGCCTCCGAACCGGCCCCGGACGCACCCGTAGCGGCCTCCTCACCAGCGCCCGGCTTTCGCCCGAACGGCGAATCTTGCGATCCGCCCGCGCTCACCGTGACGAACAGCCCGGCGGCGAGGACCAGCGCCAGCCCTCGGCGATCCGACGGGTGGCCGATTCCACGGCGACGCGGGCCACGACATCGTCTTCGTTGTGGTTGCCGACCGGGTCGATTCCGGTGCGGACCAGCGTTTTATATTGGCGAATTTCCGTCCGCCGCTGGCGGTGCAGCAGGTTGGTGGCGATGCCGTAAAGCCACGGCAGAGCCTTCGACTGACCCAGGTCGTAGCGCTCCCGCTGACGAAATGCCACCAGGAACGTCTCAGCAGTCAGAGCCTCCGCGATGGAGGGGCCCACCCGTCGGGACAGATAGCGGTGTACGGCCTCCGAGTGACGATCGAAGACAGCCGCGAACTTCTCGGGAACTGCTCGGGAGCGTTCGATGATTGTGTTGTCACTGACCGCCTGGTCAGCGGTGCCCTCGATCGCCGCCGACAACATCACCGGCCCCACGCCGCTAACCGGGCGCGTGTGAGGCCCACCAAACATGGTAGGAAGCCGAAACCTCGCATTAGTCACCCCTTTGAAGCCAACCAACACTTCCGTCTGTCTTTTGCCCGCAGGCACCGGAGGGGTTCGAACTAATCTGCGAGCCGTGGAGCCCACGTCCAGCACGACCAGCCTGTCGCCGAGCGACGGCGCGGACAGTCCGGCCGAGGCTACGGCTCAGGAGTGGCTGTACAGCCACTTGTACAGCCATGACGGCCGGCAGACAGGAGTGACGAGCGGCGGCGACCAGACAAGTCCAGCAGGTCAGTGGCAGCGGCCGACACCGACGGGACTGCGCCCGTACGTTCCAGCGTGATCCGCAGGCTGGAGTGACGTAGGGCGTTCTGTACGGCGGTGGGGTCGGCCCTCGAGGTGATCATGCGAGTGGCGAAGTGGTGCCGCAGGGAGGGAAGCGTGCCCTCCTCCGGTGAGCCCGCCGCCTTCGTCAAGTCCGCCACATGTCAAATCAACGCTGATCATGAGGCCGGGCCGAGACCGAGGCGCTGGTACGTCAGATCCATCCTGACCGGGGCCGAGCTGTACTGCGTCGAGGATCCACTATGGACGTAAATTTCGATCTGCCATCGATGAGCCGAGATTGTGGAGACTGTGCCAGAGCCCTTTGTCTCGACCGTTGATATCAGCGATGACTAGCTCGCTCAGGCGGAAGGCCAGCGCGGAGACCGACGATATAGAAATTCCGTGAACCATCCCGCCGGATGCATCCGTGCCACTTATGCCGGACGCGTTACGCGCGTGTCAGGTGTAACTGATCCACGGCAACATCCCACTACAAGCTCGTAGGAGCCCAGATGGCATCTTTGACGCGCATGCGTAAGGCGTGGCGACCGGTCTTGGTCGGCGCTATGGTCCTGGCAGGGTTGACCACAGCCGCGACACCGGCAAGTGCGGCGAGCACCAACCGGACAGGACTCTGCAACAAGGCGACCTACTCGGCGACCCTGCAGTTCCCCGCGCGTGGTGGGCTCTCTAGCACTCTGGTACCGCCGAACGGTTGTTGGAGCATCGAGCTCCCCAGCGGCAGCACTGAGAACGTCTACGTGTATGGCTACACCAGCGGCGGCGTGGAGTTCTTCATGGGCTGGAAGACGATCAATTCGGGCGAGCACAACGTGTTCCGGACCTACGGCTCGAGTTCCTCGCCCTCCTTCACCTTCGTACACAACTGACGCCAAGCCCCGCGCGCGCCAGAGGCGCGCGCGGGGCAGCGCGAATCGCATAGTCGGGCGGTGCGACTTTGACCAGGAGCGTTCTCCCACATCACCTATGAACTGTCACGGCCGGCCGCTGACCAGCCGCGAGGTCATCGGCCCCGTCCCCGCAACCGGCGGAATCTGTGCCCGGCTTACTCGGTGAGCACGACATCGGATGCGTCAGCAGCAGCCTGAGCTTCTCGCCCAGCTTCGGCAGCGGCATCGACACCAGTGACCTTGCCTGGTACGCGCGGCCTGCCGTACGGACGCCGAGCAGACCTGCCCAGGGTGACACGGTCGTACGTCCGGTAGGGCGCTCTACCTTGTCGCCCTGGTCCTGGCCCGCTCCACCAGGTTTGGGACGACGGTGACGGGATGGCAGGTAGCCCAACGCCGCGCGCGCCCAAGATCGGTGGGAACGTGTGTTGGCCGGGGTGCTGGGGTGTTTTGCTGGCCGGTTCGGGCGGGTGGAGCCGTGTCGGGCAGCGGCCGGGGCGATGGCCTGAGGGGCATTACTCTGCTTCGAAGCCGCCGTGTTTTCGAGCCACGGCGAGCCATTCCAACCAGCTGACCCACTTCGGATCGGCCTCCAGGAGATCTCGTAGCTCAGCAGGCGTATTCGCGTACGCCGCCAGCGCCTCATCGATCTCCCGGACGGTCACCAGCCACCGATCATTCGACTCGAGCTTGAACGCCGGAATTCCGATCCTTCCGGGAGAGGTCTGGGAGCGCCACCGCAGCCAGGCGTCCTCTTGCTCCGGCAGCGCCTGTGCGCAGTCAGGATTCGCGGTGAAGGCTGCCCAGGACGCAGGCTCAGCTGGGTAGCCCATCCCGGTCAACTGCATGTTCTGGTTGATGTCCTGAAACCGTCGGTAGTGGAACTCCCAGGGGTGATCCTCGTTTGGGCGATCGGCGGAGGCCTGGGCGCGGAGACGGTCGTAATTTTCCTTGCAGTCCGGGTTGTGTGCGCACACCAGCCCCAACCTCCGGCAAGCCGCCAGCTGATATCCGGCAGCGGCGCAATCGGCCAGCTCCAAGTCGATCCCCACATATGGATGATCAAGGCAGGGCGGTAGGTGCGCCAAGTCGCATGGGGGCGGTGTCCGTTGGGCACCAGATGAAGACCTTCCGTGCCAACCGGGACGACAGGCAAGGTGAGGTCAGAGCCTGGCACCGGCGGAAGGAGGGGGGCCCACCGACCGTCACCCGCTCGTCAAGTCGTGCTCGCTGGTTGCTGGTCCAGTCGAGATGGGGCGGCCAGAGCCGGGTCGGCGACCCCGGCCAGCCGGTACGCCGCCAGTGCCTGACGGTGGGATGCCCGGAAGCCCTCATCGCCGGCCAGTGGCAGTCCAGCCACTACCCGGAGCGGGCTTGAGCTACCAAGGGCCGCCCTGAGTTGGTCACCCGTCGGTGCCGCAGCACGGGGCAGCGTGATCCACGCGGTCGTGGTGCCCTCGTCCGTGGCCACCGTGAGGACGTGTTCGGCACCGAGCGTGGCAGCAAGTGAGTGGCACACGTCATCGGGCTCGACCAGCGTCCGCATCGCGCTGCCCCGCGGTTCCGGGTTCCACACGACCAGCCCGACGTGGATTGCCGCAACCGGATATCCCGTCTGCACCGACAGTTCCGAGGCCTCGTCGCTGCCGGACAGTACGGCGTGTACCAGGGCCCTGGCTCGCGACACTGACGAGTCGCTCCGCCGGCGCACCTCCCGCTGGTAGATGGCGTGCAGCTGGTGGGTCATCGCATCGACATACGAGAACGCCGCATCGGTGGCGTACTGCAGCACCTGTAGCTGTCCGTCCGGCGATGCCCCCGACGCGAGAAGGTCCTCGAAGAGGTACTCGCGCAGCAGGTTGTTCCCGACGTGGTACGCGCGAGCGAGGTGACTCCACGCCAGACCGCGCTGCGCCAAGGTCCTGCGTGATCGCATCCATTCGCGGTACCAGACGGTTCGCGACGTCGACGAGGACCTGCTGGTGGTCGGGTCCCAGTCGCTCCGCGACCGGCCGGTGACTCTCGAAATACCGCACGACTCGATTCTCTGCCAGGCTGCGGGACGAGCCCGGTTCACCCCACGATCACGGCCCCCAGGCTGATCCGACAATCTCCCTGGTCAGACCGGACGCGCTGGACGGCTGGCCCGTCGTGCGAGCGGGCACCTACTTTTCGGCAGGTGCCCGGTTCGACTGTGACGATCATTGCGTAGCGGCCTTGTTCAGCCGGCTGGACGGGATCGAGCGCTGAGACGGCGGTCGGTGTGCCGCTGGTCAGCGGGATGGTGTGTTCACCCGCAGCAGCTACCACCGTCGGAGGTGGCGACGGCGACCAGGCCCAGGTCAGTGCGCGGCAACGATGAGGTGTCGACGGCACCGCTGCCGGTGGGGTCGAACTGGTCGCCGGCCAGGACGGCGAGTTGCAGGGCGACGTCGGGGTCGATGCCGAGTTCGGCGGCGGCGGCCCGGGTGGCGGCGGCGACGGTACCGGCGGTGGGCAGGTGCCGTAGCGCTGCGGAGATCAGCCGGGCTGGGACGTCGGGGGCGAGGCCGTAGCGGACGACGGCGTCGTCGAGCATCGCCTGGTAGCCCAGGGTGGACGAGCAGACGCCGGTCTCGGGCAGGTCGAGCTGTACGTCGCGGGCAGCGACCCAGTCCCCGGCGAGGGCGGCGGCGATGGAGCGGACCTGCTCGTAGCCGGTGGCCATCAGGAACGTTGGGGCCCGACCGTAGGACTTCATGCCGACGACGAAGTAGTTCGGCTCGGGCTGGGTGAGTTCGTCCACACCGTGCGGACGAACGGTGCCGCACGAGTGCTCGTTGGGGTCGATCAGTGGGGCCAGGGCCCGGGTGCAGCCCAACGCCGGGTCGAGGTCGAGGCGCAGCTCGTCGGCGATGCGGTGGTCGGGCCGGAAGCCGGTGGCCGCCACGATCCGATCGGCGGTCAACGTACGTCCGTCGACTGCGGTGAGCTCAGCGCCGTCGTCGCTGGCCTGGACCTTGTCGACGGCGAACCCGACGACCAGGTCGACGCGGCCGGAGTCGACCAGCAGCTTGATGCCGGTGCCGAGGGCACCCCGGCCGGGCAGGGCGTCGGCGTCTCCACCGCCGAGGGCCCGTTCGATCGAGCCGCCCCGGGTGGCCCAGGTGATCCGGGTGCCGGGCTCCTGCTCGGCGAGTTCGGCCAGGGCGAGCAGGGTGTTGGCGGCGGAATGCCCGGCGCCGACGACGACCGTGTGCTTACCGGCGTAGCTGGAACGATCAGCGCCGAGCACGTCGGGCATCGCCGGGCCGATCAGTGCAGCCGACTGCTTCTCGCCGTAGGCGGGCAGGCCGTTCGCGCCGAGCACGTTCGGTGTGTTCCAGGTGCCGGACGCGTCGATCACCGCTGCGGCGAGAACGTCCTCGCCGGTGTCGAGTCGTACGACGAAGGGGGTGTTCTGCCGGCCTGCGGTCTTGACCCGGTCGACGCCTATCCGGCCGAGGGCCACGACCCGAGCGTCGTAACGGATGTGCGGGGCCAACTGCGGCAGTTTTGCCAGCGGCTGGAGATACTGCTCGACCAGCTCGCCGCCGTTCGGCATCACGTCCAGGTCTGGGCAGGCCCAACCGGCGGTGTCAAGCAGTCGCCGGGCAGCGTGGTCGATGTTGTACCGCCACGGGGAGAACAGCCGGACGTGACTCCATTCGGCGACCGTGGCACCAGCCGATGCTCCGGCTTCCAGGACGGTGAACGGCAGGCCACGTTCGCGCAGGTGTACGGCGGCAGCCAGGCCCACCGGACCGGCACCGATTACTACCGTGGGCAACTGCTGTAGATGATCGTTCATGAGGATCTTCCTTCCGGTCTTGGCAGTATTTCGAGGCAGTGCGATCACTCATCGTCGACGGGCGATGGAAACCTGGTCGAGGTGGCCAAGGCAAGCCACGCTGTGGCGACGACGAGCCGGGTGATCGCCACGAGGGTGTCGGGCTCCACCCGGTCGGCTGTGTCGGCCGGGCTGTGGTAGCCGGCCATGCCGGCACCGACACCGATCGCGGCGAAACCCGCGCCGGAGTAACGGCGGTTGTCCGAGGCGACCGGTCCGGGGACGAGCGGGACACCGGTGTGCCGACCGGCCTGATCGAGCACAGCAAGCAGACCATGCGCGGGTCCGCCAGCCTCCACGGCGGCTGCCTGCCACAGGTGTCCCGCCCCGTCGACGTTGATCACCAGCGGTTGTGCGCGGGCCTCGGTCAGGCGGGTGGCATGGTGGGCGGAGCCGAGCGCGCCAACCTCCTCACCGTCAAGCAGCGCCACGGACAGGCCGCCGCCTCCCGCGGACAGGTCACCGCCGTCCGGTCCTTCGGGCAGGGCGGCGCTGAGGACCCGTACAGCTTCGAGGACCACCGCGACGCCGCTGGCGTTGTCGGCCGCAGCTGGCTGTCGCAGACCAGGATGGTCGCCGACGCCGTCGAAATGTGCGGTCAGCAGCAGTTCAGGGTGCCCCGCTGTCGCATCTCGCAGTTGGCCGTACAGGTTTGCGGCGGTGACGTCGACGCGGCGGATCGGGGCGTCGGCCGCGAGCCAGCCCTGGCCAGCCAGAGCCATCTGGGTGAGCCAGTCGTGGACCGCCGTGGACAGGGTGAGTATCGGCAGCGGGCCGGGCTCCGAACCGGCGAGCATCGTGAACTGCCAGCCGTCCGCATCGACCCCGCTCGGCAAAAGGAGCCCCGCCGCCCCATCAGCGTGGCCGTACGCGTCGAACAGGCTCATTCCGGCCGGCACGATCAACCAGAGCCCGGTCGGGTCACCCGTACCCGCGATTCCCAGCGGGGCATGCCGGGGCGCGGCGAGGTTGGCGGAGGCGAGATGTAGCGAGACGTCACGGCCGAACGACAGGCTCGCCGTGGTGGTCCCGGTGCCCCACCGTACGTTCGGCGCGGCGTAGATGTCGGGCACCGCCCGTACCGGAAATGGGTCGGTTGTCACGGCCGCACCGAGGTCGGTCAACTGCGTGGCCAGCCACGTTCGGGCCGCGATGTTGCCCGGCGTGCCGACCCGACGTCCGGTGAAGGCGTCGCCGGCGAGCGCGGTGACGGTCGCGGTCAGCCGGTCGACCGACACCATCTCCAGCGCCGCTTCGAGGGCGGGCCCGACCAGGGGGCGGGAAGCAGTCATCCGCAGCAACCCGTGCCAGTGGCCACCGGGTCCGCCTTGACCACAGGATTTGCCTCGGCGGCCGGGTCTGTCTCGGCTGCCGGCGCACAGCAGGCGTCCGAAGCAGCGACGGCCACCGCCGGAGTCCCGCAGCAGGTGCCACCGGTCGTGTCACCTGGGTTGGGCAGGGCGATGTTGGTGGTTTGGGCCGGGTTTCCGCAGCAGCCGGCGGAACCGGCGATGGTCAGCGCGGCGGCCGGATCCCCGGCGAAGCCTCCCAGGCTTTCGTTCGTGGTCATTTCGGCACTCCTCAGACGTGCTGTCTTGATGTTCTTCGAACCAGAGGATTGCACCCTGTTTCGAGATCTGTCAACCTAGACGAATGTTGAATCAAGCGTCGGCACCTGGGCTGGTTGATCTCAACGGCGCGGTGCCCTGCTGTGCGCCCATCAGTGCGCAGCGGATCTCCACCGAGGCCGCCGCCGTACTCGCCCCGGTCCTCAAGGCGCTCGGCGACCCGGTACGGCTACGGCTGATGTCGATGATCGCCTCGGCGTCCGGCGGCGAGATCTGCGTCTGCGACCTCACACCAGCGTTCGAACTGTCCGGACCGACGATCTCGCACCACCTGAAGACTCTCCGTGAGGCCGGCCTCGTCGATGCCGAACGGCGTGGCACCTGGGTCTACTACCGGGCACGGCCCGGAATCATGCGGCAGCTTGCGAGCCTGCTCGACGTCGGTGCTGCTGCGAACGCGTGACCGGCCCCGGCCTTCTGTGCGGCATCGAGCGGCCGCGTTCATGCCCTGCTCGCCGAACTCACCACCGACCGACAGGAACCAACCATGCCCGAAAAGCCCAGCGTCCTGTTCGTCTGTGTACACAACGCCGGCCGATCCCAGATGGCCGCCGGCTGGCTACGCCATCTTGCCGGCGACGCCGTCGAAGTCCGCTCCGCCGGCTCCGCACCTGCCGAGACCGTCAACCCGGCCGCGGTCGAAGCGATGCGGGAGATCGGCATTGACATCACCAATCAGACCCCGATGAAACTCGGATGGGAAGCCGCCGAAACCTCCGACTGCATCATCACCATGGGCTGCGGCGACGCCTGCCCCATCTTTCCCGGCAAACGCTATGAAGACTGGAAACTGGCCGACCCTGCCGGTGAGGGAATCGAAGCTGTTCGACCCATCCGCGACGAGATCCGCGCCCGTGTCGATGCGGGTCTGGTGGCCGGCCGAGCTGCCGCCAGACGAAGTCGATGCAGGTTGGTGACGAGGCGCGACCCACCCACCTGCATGACCAACGGATGCGAGCGAGGATGGATGTTCGTGAAGGATGGTAGACCTTGGGGCAGGTCGGACTTGCTGCTCACACAACTCGCCGACGACTGATCGCTTGGTAACGCTACGACGTGGCCGTGCCTTGCAGATGCAGGGATTGCGGCGCATCGATACAGTCGTTCGACATGGGTGCAATCAAACCGTGGCAGCTGCTGGTGGCCGCCATCTGTTGCTTTTTGCCGTTCTTGGCTGCAGTGGTCGGAGGAGTGTGGGCGATCCGCCGGAAGCAGTAGGACGTTGCTTCACCGGGTCGGTCTGTCCGGATTGGCGTTGAGTGTCGTCACGGTCGGGGAGCCCAGAGGGCTGTCCGATGTAGGCCGACGGACGGGCAGGATTTTGGCTGGTACGGGAAGATTCACATGCCGGAGGCCCGGTCCTGGTGCCATGTCTCACCCTGCACGCCATGACGCTCTGCCGCGTGCTGCTCCTGCTCGGATCTGGCGGCGTGCGCCGCTCTTGAGTCCTCAGACGATGAGAACCGCCTCCGGTCTCGTACGCCCACGAAGACGAGCACCGCGATCAGCAATACGAAAAGCGCCACGAGCGATGTCACTACTGCTGTCATGCATCGATGCTACGGCGTACGTGCCATCGGAGGCTGGTCCCGCTTGAGCCCGAGATGTTCAGGGGCGACGGCGCGCGAAGAGGATCCCGCCGAGTGTGCTCTCTGGAGAGCTGAGAGTCGTCTGGGCCTCGATGGTGAAGCCGGCCTCCTCCAGCCAGGCCGCCAGTTTCGCAGGCTGTCGCCGGTGGACATGGATGTTCATCGGGTGGCCGCCGTAGCCTTCCGTCTTCAACTGCGACTCGTTGCCGACATGGAAGGCGAGCAGGAGCGGAGCCCCAGGCCGTAGAACCCGATGGAAGTGGGACAGGACTGTGTCGATTTCGTCGTCGGGGATGTGGATCAGCGAGTACCAGGCGACCAGGCCAGCCAGCGAGGCGTCACCGAGGTCAAGATCAGTCATCGAGCCCACCGCGAACCGCAGCTCAGGGTGATCCTGGCGAGCTATTTCGATCATCGCGGGTGACAGGTCGATCCCGAAGGCGTCGATGTCGTACTGGCGCAGGTGGGCGGTGATCCGCCCCGGACCGCACCCGACATCCGCGACTGGTCCGCTGCCGGCTGCTCGTACCTGGTCGGCGAACAACGCGAGAGCTGCCCGCTCGTACGGGGTTTCGTCCAGGAGGTGGCGAACCAGGTTGGCGTAGCTCTCGGCGACGGTGTCGTAGGAGCGCCGAGTGTCCGCGAGCCAGTCTTCGGTTGTCATGCCCGGCGACGCTACCGCTACCGCGGCCGCCGCCCGGCGCTGCGCCGCTGGTTTGTGCGCATCGATTGCTGTTCCGGCGACATCAGCTGCGCACAAAGCATGGGTACGAAAGGACAGGAGCAACCCGGCCAGGTCGAGGATCTGTCCGGTTCTGGTGGTCGTACGCATGTCTGCGGCTTTTGCAGGGGTCGGTGAGTTACGAAGCGACCGCCCGGGACCGGGTCGCCATGCCGTCGACACCATCAGGTTGTGGCCGTTAGTGGCATGTCTGACCCTGGTAGGGGTAGCTGCCCCTGGTGATTGACTGGAGGAGCCTTCTCATTCCGGACACTCCGCTGTTGGAGATGGTCGTCCGAGGCAGCGTCATCAGATTCCTCCGTGGATACTGCGGCCTTCAGGCCGGAGAGGAAGCGGACTCCTGCGGAGCAGGTCAGGGGTAGCCGATTCGCCGTCGAGGCGAAGTCGGCGTCTACCCACACCCTGTCCGCAAAATCTGTCACAAACAAGTGGGCTAACATGTGAGACATGTCCACGCGTGTCGTGAAGCGGGCCTTCAAGTTCCGCTTCCACCCGACCCGGGAGCAGGCCGACCTGCTGAACCGGAC
>NZ_JBSFTE010000014.1:0-184511 GCF_053590565.1 Micromonospora sp. NPDC003197
CCCGGTTACATTCCGAACCCGGAAGCTAAGCCCTCCAGCGCCGATGGTACTGCACTCGGGAGGGTGTGGGAGAGTAGGACACCGCCGGACTTCTTCTAGTTGTAGGCCACCCGATTTCGGGTGGCCTACAACTGTTTCCCCCGACCACAACTGTCACCTTCGCAATGATTCGGCGTTGATCAAGAGATTCGGGTCAACCTTGCCAAGGAAACTTGACCTAAACCTCTTGATCAACGCGAGAACGAGCGCGCGTGGATAAGGGCTAGTCGCGGGTCTGAATGGTTTCCCGGATCTTTCGCAACAGGCCGGCGGACTCGGTGACGTCCCGACCCGAGAACATCGCCAGAGCCACACTGCCGTGGTCAGCCCACCCGCAGACGGTCAGATCACCGTCCTCGGCGCTGGTCGTACCGCATTTCATGGTGCCGCCCAGCTTCCCGGCAGGCACCTCACGGATCCCGGTAACGGCACCACCCTCGTCTG
Source organism: Micromonospora sp. NPDC003197 (assembly GCF_053590565.1). Taxonomy (NCBI): domain Bacteria; kingdom Bacillati; phylum Actinomycetota; class Actinomycetes; order Micromonosporales; family Micromonosporaceae; genus Micromonospora; species Micromonospora sp. NPDC003197. The sequence continues at coordinate 484 of NZ_JBSFTE010000014.1, forward strand.
ACAACAACTCGAAGAGCGTGTCCAGGTCGTGCTCCGGACGCAGCAACAAGGTCGTACCGCCGAAGAGCAGCACCGTACGTTGTGCATCGGCGGGATCGGAATAGACCGCCCCGATGCTCCGGTCCACCTCGATGTCGGCAACGAAGCCGCTACGGAGGTAGTCGGCAGTGGTTCGAGCCCGCTCACTGTCGTCCCGGACCAGTCCGGCGACCTGTGCCGGTGCTTCCAGTTGAGCGTCCTTCTGGTCAGCCACGCGCCAACCGACAGCGCCCAGCCCGCCAGCCGCGACCAGGCTCACCAGCAACGCCGACCCGAGCAGGATCCGACGGCGGCGCGAAGCGCCACGGACCGGTGGGCGGTCATCGTCGTCGGGCTCCCGCCAGGCCACCAACTCGTCGGGCTCGGTGGCCGGGTCGGCCGGCTCGTGGGAGACATCCACCGGTAGCGGATCGGTGGCCGGACGGCCCCCAGGGGTGTACGCGTCGGACATAGCCGTCACCGTACGGCAAGCAGTGGTGGTGCGCGCCGGCTCCTGGAATGCGCTCCGTAGACTTTACGGGTGACCGAGAGACTGGATAACCACCACAACGTGCCCCCGACCCTGTCCGCCCAGTACCAGCCGGGCGAGGTAGAGCTGCGACGGTACGAGCAGTGGGTAGCCGCCGGTCACTTCCGAGCGTCGGCCGACAGCAACAAGCCGCCGTACACCATTGTCATTCCCCCGCCAAACGTGACCGGCTCCCTGCACATGGGGCACGCGCTCGACCACACCGTCCAGGACGCGTTGATCCGGCGTAAGCGGATGCAGGGCTTTGAGGCGCTGTGGCAGCCGGGCATGGACCACGCCGGCATCGCCACCCAGAACGTCGTGGAGCGTCAGCTCGCGGCACAGGGGCTCTCCCGCCACGACCTCGGACGGGAGAAGTTCGTCGAGCGGGTCTGGCAGTGGAAGGCGGAGTCCGGCGGCAGGATCCTGGGCCAGATGCGCCGGCTCGGTGACTCGGTGGACTGGGACCGCGAGCGCTTCACCATGGACGAGGGCCTGTCCCACGCCGTACAGACGATCTTCAAGAAGTTGTATGACGACGGCCTGATCTACCGTGCGGAGCGCATCATCAACTGGTGCCCGCGCTGCCTGACCGCGCTGTCGGACATCGAGGTCGAGCACACCGACGACGACGGTGAGCTGATCTCGATCCGCTACAGCGACGACGTGGTGGTGGCCACCACCCGGGCCGAGACGATGCTCGGCGACACCGCGGTGGCGGTGCACCCGGACGATGAGCGTTACCGGCACCTGATCGGCACCGAGGTCGAGCTGCCGCTGACTGGCCGACGGATTCCGATCGTCGGTGACCAGCATGTCGACCCGTCGTTCGGCACCGGCATGGTGAAGGTGACCCCGGCGCACGACCCCAACGACTTCGAGATCGGGCAGCGGCACAGCCTCCCGTCCCTGACGATCATGGACGAGCGGGGCGTCATCACCGCGCCCGGACCGTTCGAGGGCCTGGACCGCTACGAGGCCCGGCCGGCGATCGTCGCCGCGCTGCGCGAGCAGGGTCGGATCGTGGCGGAGAAGCGGCCGTACGTGCACGCGGTGGGGCACTGCTCCCGGTGCCGTACGACGGTGGAGCCCCGGCTGTCGTTGCAGTGGTTCGTCAACACCGGCCCGCTGGCCAAGGCAGCCGGCGACGCGGTCCGGGACGGCCGGGTGCGCGTCGAGCCGGAGGACATGACCAAGCGCTACTTCGCCTGGGTCGACAACATGCACGACTGGTGCATCTCGCGCCAGCTCTGGTGGGGTCACCGGATCCCGGTTTGGTACGGCCCGGACGGCGAGACGGTCTGCGTCGGGCCGGACGAGCAGCCGCCCACCGGACCGGGCTGGCACCAGGACCCGGACGTGCTGGACACCTGGTTCTCCAGTGGGCTGTGGCCGTTCTCCACGCTGGGCTGGCCGGAGCGGACTCCCGACCTGGCCAAGTTCTATCCGACCAACGTGCTGGTGACCGGCTACGACATCCTCTTCTTCTGGGTCGCCCGGATGATGATGTTCGGGCTGTACGCGATGGACGGCCAGGCACCGTTCGACACGATCGTGCTGCACGGCCTGGTCCGGGACCAGTTCGGCAAGAAGATGTCCAAGTCACGGGGCAACGTGGTGGACCCGCTGGACTGGATCGACCGGTTCGGTGCTGACGCGACCCGATTCACCCTGGCCCGGGGTGCCAACCCCGGTGCCGACGTGCCGGTGAGCGAGGACTGGGTCCAGGGCTCCCGGAACTTCTGCAACAAGCTGTGGAACGCCACCCGGTTCGCGTTGATGAACGGTGCCCACGTCGAGGGCCCGCTGCCCGAGCCGAGCCAGCTGTCGACCGTGGACCGGTGGATCCTGTCCCGGCTACAGCACGTGATCGCCGAGGTGGACGAGCAGTTCGAGGCGTACGAGTTCGCCAAGGTCTGCGACGTGCTCTTCCACTTCGCCTGGGACGACGTGTGTGACTGGTACGTGGAGTTGTCCAAGCCCGTACTCGCTGGTGGGGGTGAGCCGGCGGCAGTCACCCAGCGGGTGCTGGGGCATGTGCTGGACCAGTTGCTCCGCCTGCTGCACCCGATCGTCCCGTTCGTCACCGACGAGCTGTGGACCGCCCTGACCTCGGGTTCGGCCACGGACAACGACTCGACGGTGATGGTCGCGGCGTGGCCGGTGACCGAGCCGGCGCTGGTCGACGACCCAGCCGAGGCGGAGGTGGTCGCGCTTCAGCGGGTGGTTACCGAGATCCGCCGGTTCCGGTCCGACCAGGGGCTGCGGCCCGCCCAGCGGGTGGCGGCCCGACTGGATGGGTTGACCGTTGCCGGCATCGCCGCGCACGAGTCGTTGATCCGGTCCCTGGTTCGGCTCGACGAGGCTGGGACGGAGTTCCAGGCCAGCGCCACGCTGGCGGTGCCCGGTGGGGTGACCGTGGCCCTGGACACCCGGGGGTCCATCGACATCGCGGCCGAGCGGGCCCGACTGACCAAGGACCTGACGGCTGCCGAGAAGGAGGTGACCCAGGCCCGGGCGAAGCTTGACAACCCGGCATTCGTGGGCAAAGCCCCCGAACCGGTGGTCAACAAGATCAAGGACCGGCTGGCCGCTGCTGAAGCGGACATCGCCCGGATCACCACCGCATTGGAGGCACTGTCGTCGTGACCGATCGCGCGGAATTCGCCAGGATCGACGCGGAGCTGTCCGAGCGGGGTTTCACCCGGATGGTCTTTGACCTGGGCCGGATCGAGCAACTGCTCGACCTGCTCGGCAGCCCACAACGGGCCTACCCATCGATCCACCTGACCGGCACCAACGGCAAGACCTCGACCGCTCGCATGATCGACTCACTGTTGCGGGCGTTCGGGCTGCACACCGGCCGCTACACCAGCCCGCATCTGGAGACGGTACGGGAGCGGATCAGCCTCGACGGTGAGCCGGTCAGCGAGGAGCGGTTCGTCGCGACGTATCGCGAGGTCGCCCCGCTGGCCGCACTGGTCGACCAGAAGTCCGGCGAGCCGTTGACGTACTTCGAGATGACCACGGCGTTGGCGTTCGCGACCTTCGCCGATGCCCCGGTCGACGTCTCCGTCGTCGAGGTGGGGCTGGGCGGGGCGGAGGACGCCACCAACGTGCTCAGCGCCGGGGTATGCGTACTCACCCCGATCGGGCTCGACCACACCGAGTGGCTCGGCGACACCGTCGAGGACATCGCGCTGGCCAAGGCCGGCATCATCCACCCCGGTGCCACCGTCGTACTGGCCGCGCAGGAGGAGGAGGCCGCCCGGCCGATCCTGGAACGCTGCGTGGAGGTGGGGGCCACCGTGGCCCGGGAGGGCAGCGAGTTCGGCGTACTGCGCCGGGCGGTCGCCGTCGGCGGTCAGGTGCTCACCCTGCAGGGCCTGGGCGGGGTGTACGAGGACGTCTTCATCCCGCTGCACGGGGCGCACCAGGCGCAGAACGCGGCGGTGGCACTGGCCGCCGTGGAGGCGTTCCTCGGTGCCGGGGCCAACCGGCAGATCGTTGTCGACACGGTCCGGGAGGGCTTCGCGGCGGCGAGTTCCCCCGGGCGGTTGGAGCGGGTCCGCAGCGCGCCGACGATCCTGCTCGATGGCGCGCACAACCCGCACGGGATGGCCGCCACCGTCACCGCATTGCAGGAGGAGTTCGCCTTCAGCCGCCTCGTCGCCGTGGTCGGTGTGCTGGCCGACAAGGACGCCGAGAGCCTGCTGGAACTGTTGGAACCGGTGGTCGACGCGATCGTGGTCACCCGTAACACCTCGCCACGGGCGATGCCGGCCGAAGAGCTGGCCAGGCTGGCCGGGGAGGTGTTCGGGCCGGACCGGGTCGAGGTGGCACCGGAACTGCCCGACGCGATCGAAGTCGCCGTCGGGCTCGCGGAAACCGACGTCCAGGGCGAATTGAGCGGGGTGGGGGTGCTGGTCACCGGTTCGGTGGTGACCGTCGCCGACGCCCGACGGTTGTTGAAGAAGTGAGCACCGAAGTGACCGGATCGCAGTCCGCACCAGACGACCCACAGGCCGTGCCGGGGAACGCGTCGGACGACCCGCAGGCCGTACTGGAGAACGCGTCGGAGGATTCGTCGGGCGATTCCTCCGGGGTTGGCGGCCGCCGGTCGGGGCTGAAGAATCCGGTCGGGGCGGCGCGGAGCCTGGGTGCCGCCACCCTGGGTTTGGAGGCGCTCGTCCTACTGCTGGCCATCCAGCCGATCCGGCTGGTCGGCGGGGACCTGAGCGGCATGGCGGTTGCTGTGATCGTCGCCCTGGCGGTGGCGGCGGTGGTGCTTGCCGGGATGATGCGTCGGCCCTGGGCCTGGCACGTCGCGACCGTACTGCAGGGCCTGCTGATGCTTTCCGGGTTCCTGCACTGGTCGTTGGGTGTGCTGGGGTTCATGTTCGGCCTGGCCTGGGTCTACGCGCTGCATGTCCGGCGGGTCATCCTGGCCTAGGCGAGAGCCGCGGGCTCAAGGCGGCACCAGGCGAGAGTCGCCGCCCCAAGGCGGGACCAGGTGGGAGTCGCCGGCCCTAAGGCGAAGGTCACGGGCCCCACGGGCGAAGGCCGCCGGACGGGAGGATTCGTCCGGCGGCCTTACTGTCTGGACAGGTGAAAGTCACAGACTGCCTGTACAGGTGAGGGTCACCAGGGTTCGGCGCCCTCCTCACTGAAGAAACCAGCCGTCGGGCCGTCGTCAGGCAGGGTGGCGAGCCGGATCGCGGCGATCGCCCCCTGAGCCGGGGTACGCGGTCCGGCGTGCCCGTTCAGATCGGTCGCGCAGTATCCGGGGTCGGCCGCGTTCACCTTGATCGGCGTGTCCCGCAGTTCGTTGGCGTACGAGACGGTGACCGCGTTGACCGCGCTCTTGGACGAGTTGTACGCAAGCAGTGGGAACAGCGCGTACGGGCCCTGCGGGTCGCTGGTGATGGCGAGGGAACCCAGGCCGCTGGAGAGGTTGACGATGCGCCCGGCCGCCGATCGGCGGATCAGCGGCAGGAGCGCGTTGGTCACCGCCACCACGGCGAAGACATTGGTGGCGTAGGTCCGTTCCAGCAGCTCCACCGGCACCTGGCTGGGCTTCTGACCGCCTTCGAGCAGGATGCCGGCGTTGTTGACCAGGATGTCCAGCCGGCCGTATTCCCGTTCGATGCGGGCGGCGGCGGCCGAGACCGACACCGGATCGGTCACGTCCAGTTGCAGCGGCACGGCGGTGATTCCCTCGGCGGCCAGCTTCTCAGCGGCAACTGTGCCGCGTTCCACGTCGCGTGCGCCAACCAACACGGTGACACCGGTCGCGCCCAGCCCACGCGCAATCTCGTGGCCGATTCCCTTGTTGGCCCCCGTCACGAGGGCGATCTTCGGTTCGTTCATGCGCCCAGCCTGCGGCGCGTTCGACCCAGTGAGGAGAGACCGGCTCAACCACGGATTGGCGGTCCCTGGTTGAGCATCGGCGAACCACCGAGAATGGACGGCATGAACCGCCCCCAACTAGCCGAGTTCCTGCGCAGTCGGCGGGCCAGCGTGCAGCCCGGCGATGTGGGACTGGCCGCCGGAACCCGGCGTCGTACCCCCGGCCTGCGTCGTGAGGAGGTGGCCCGGCTCGCCGGCATCTCGGTGGACTACTACGCCCGGCTGGAGCAGGCGCGCGGTCCGCGGCCGTCCCGTCAGGTGCTGTCCGCGTTGGCCCGGGCGTTGCGGCTGTACGACGCGGAACGTGCCCACCTGTACCACCTGGTCGGTGAGGTTCCCGCCCCGCCGAGCGGCCCGAGCCCCGACGTGCCCGCTGGCGTGCTACACCTGCTCGACCGGCTCGACGACACGCCCGCCTATGTCATCGACATGAAGTACGAGATCCTGGCCTGGAACCGGATGGCCGCCGCCCTGCTGGGAGACCCGTCCGCGTGGCCGACCGACCGGCGCAACATCGTGTGGAACTTGTTCACCGGCGAGCACTCCGATTTGGCCCTGAGCGAACCACAGTCCTCCGCGTTCGCCGACGAGTGCGTGGCCGAACTGCGGGCGGCTGCGGCGCTGTACCCGGAGGACCCGGGCATCCATCAGCTGATCGCCCGGCTGCGCTCGGCGAGCCCGGAGTTCGTGCGCCGCTGGGAACAGTTGCGGGTGTGCGTACGGCGGGGCTCGACCACGAAGCAGGTCCGTCACCCGATGGTGGGTGAGTTGACCCTGGAGTGCGAGGTGTTGGACATCGCCGGACACGGGCAGCGGCTGATTATCTACAGCGCTGTGCCGGGTAGCCCCTCGGCGGAGGCCCTGGCGTTGCTCGGTGTGGTGGGCACCCAGTGGATGGCCGACCAGACCACCTGAGCAGTGGTTAGACCTGTGCTGGTCCCGGTTGGCCGACCGGACGGTCCCGCCATTGGGTCAGGGCGATGCCGTGCCCGTCTGGGTCACGGAACGCGGCGGCCCACAACTCCAGCTTGGCTCCCCGGTTCACCGCCCGAGGCGCGTAGGTGAACCGGACGCCCTTGTCCTTGAGGTTCTCGTAGACCGCCTCGAGGTCGTCCACCTCCAGGTTGAGGTGGACGAGTCGGCGGTTGATCGGGGCGGCTTCCGGGATGGCTCGGAGCACCAGGCGGGTGGAGTTGGAGGCCAGTACGGCGTTGCCCTCGCCCCCGTCGATTTCGAAGAAGCCGAGCATGTCGCGGTAGAACCGGACTGATCGGTCGAGGTCGGTGACCAGCAGGGTGATGCCGACCCCCTGGAACGGGCCGGCTGCGCCCGCCGCCGCTCCCGAGGTGGGACCGATCAGGTCGGCGAGGATCACATCCTCGTCGTCGGCCGGGTCGGGCCGGTCGGATTCCGGTGTGGGATCGGTGTCGTAGGCCGAGACGAGGTCGACAAGGTCGGCCAGGTCGTCGTCGTGGAGTTCGGAGTCCCGGGAGCTACCAGAATCGGTCGCCGAACCCGGTTCGGCCTGGACGTCATGCCGTCGGGTGCTGTCGTCCTGGACATCATCGGCCTGGACATCGTCGGGCTCGACTGCGTCGCGCCGGGTGCTGTCGGGCTGGACGTCATCGGCCTGGACATCGTCGGGCTCGACTTCATCGCGTCGGGTGTCGGGCTGGACTTCGTCGAGCCGGACCTCGTCGACTTCCTGCCGGGAGGCCGGTGTCGGGCCCGGCTCGTCGAGGTCGGGACTCGTCCGTGGGCGACGCGGCAGGGGAGGCGGGGTGGGGGTCTCGACCAGGGTGCCCTCCAGCACGATCGTGCCGCCGGCGGTCTGACGTACGACCACCGGGTCTTCCCGCTCCCGTAGCCCACCCCCCAGGTCGTCGGTGAGGTCGACGGGCATTGGGCCCCTGGGCGGCGGGCTGCTCGGGTAGCCGTCGTCCGGCCGGGGGCGTGCCCATGGCGGCGCGTCCTCTTCGAGCAGAACGTCGTCGGCCAGTGGTTCCAGGTCGTCGAACTCGGGTGGCAACTCGTTGGCAGCAGCGGCTTCGGTGTGGGTGGGCACGTCGTCCCAGAGGATACGAAGGTGCCGATGGTCGTCGATGGCGATCTTGATGGGTAGCGTCTGCCCCGCGACGGGCCACTTGGCGATCGGCACCCGGGGCTCGATGATCTTTTTGGATCGGGGTGGCAGTCCCGGGGCGTCGATGACGATCTGCAGCTCGCATCGGCCGAAGGAGTATGCCGTGGGTGGCTCGGAGGCGCTGTGCACATGGGCGATGCCGGTGACCCAGGCCCGGCCGCCGGTGCGTACCACGACCAGGGCGACAGCCAGGACCAGCAGGGCGACCCCGAGGGCGACGATGGACCAGCTGGTCATGCCGAGGCCGAAGAGGGTCACGAAGGTGGCGACGGTGCCCAGTACCGCAGCGATGAGCTTGCGTACGGGTGCGATCGGTCGGCTTCTGCCATTCGCCACAGTGGACCTCCCTGGTTACTGCCAAGGCTAGGCCCGGCCCGCAGCCGATGGGAAGTAAGAACGGTACGAATAGTGGGCGCGCCGTCGTAACCGGGCGGTGATCGCGAGGATCTCAGCCAGGGTGATCGGGGATGATCGCGACCGCCGCACCCGAGGTCAGTTCGGGTCGATAGGCTGACATCGTCCAAGCCGTACCCCCCACCCCACCAGGAGGAATCAGCGTGTCCACCAGCAGCTCGGACGAGCGTACGCTCGTATTGATCAAGCCAGACGCGGTCCGGCGTGGCCTGGTCGGCGAGATTCTCGGCCGGTTCGAGCGTAAAGGCCTGAACGTCGAGGCCATGGTGCTGCGGGGCATGGACGCCGAGCTGGCCGACCAGCACTACGCCGAGCACGTCGACAAGGACTTCTACCCGCCGCTGAAGACCTTCATGACCGGCGGCCCGCTGGTTGCGCTGGTGCTCTCCGGTGACCAGGTGATCGAGGTGGTACGCGGCCTGATCGGTGCCACCGACGGGCGTCGGGCCGCCGCCGGCACGATCCGGGGGGATCTCTCCATGTCCAACCGCGAGAACCTGGTGCACGCCTCGGACTCGGTCGACAGCGCCAAGCGCGAGATCGCCCTCTGGTTTCCCGAGCTGGGCTGACCTTCCCCGAACTGGGCTCAGCTGACGAGCCGAGCCGAGCCGAGTCGAGCCGAGTCGAGCTGAGTTGAGCTGCGTCGATCTGACGAACTGGCCGGCCGGTCCATGACGACCAGCCGGCCAGCTCACCCCCGTACCGCTGCCGAGAGACCCGGCAGTGGTCAGACCGTGACCGGCGGCTGGGTTCGCGAGGTCACGGCGACTCGGTTCCACACGTTGATGGTGGCGATGGCGAGAACGAGGTCGGCTACCTCCTTCTCCGACCACACCTTGGTGGCCTGCTCCCACACCTCGTCGGGCACGCCGTGCTCACCCAGCCGGGTCACCGCATCGGTGAGCGCCAGCGCGGCGCGTTCCCGCTCGTCGAAGAAGGGGGCCTCCCGCCAGGCGGCGACCGCGAACAGCCGTCGACTCGACTCGCCCGCCCCCAGGGCGTCCCGGCTGTGCATGTCGACGCAGTAGGCACACCCATTGATCATCGACGCCCGGAGCTTCACCAGCTCCAGGACGGTGTGCTCAACGTTCGCGCGGACGTACTTCTCCAACCCGAGTACCGCCTGGAACCCCGCCGGCGCCACCGCTGCCATGTCGATTCGCTGCTCCATGAGCCTCTCCTCTGCCCGTTGACTACCTCGGGAGGACGGGATGTCGGCCGGATTCGTGACCGGAGGCCACTGTGATCCCGGTCATGTCCGGCTCGGAGCGAGCCCGTCAACGGTTGGGTGATTACTCGGCGGCGGGGTCGCCGGGGCGTCGAGTACGCTGGAACATCGAAAAGGCGATGACCCGGCCATCACCGGTGAGCCTCCGGAAGAAAAGGACGGATCCACCGCGCGCGGTGGTCAGCCGGCCCGAGTAGAACCGGACGGGTCCGGCCCGTCACAGCCGGCCAACGAGCGGGCGGTCGATCTCGACCGTCAAGCGGGGTGGTACCGCGGGCTCGCGGCACGCCGGTCGGCGTACCGTGTGGCTCGTCCTCGCAGACCACGGACAGTGAGCTGCACGAGGAGAGCGACCAGCGATGGCGTACCCCAAGAACGTCCCCGACGGCACGGGCGTGCCGGCCAGTCCTGACCTGCCCGGGGTCGAAAATCGAGTGCTCGACCACTGGACTGCGGACAAGACCTTCGAGGCGAGTGTCGAAAGTCGGGACGCCGGCCCGGACGGCAACAACGAATTCGTCTTCTACGACGGTCCGCCGTTCGCCAACGGGCTGCCGCACTACGGGCACCTGCTCACCGGCTACGCCAAGGACGTGATTCCGCGCTACCAGACGATGCGGGGCCGGCGGGTCGAGCGGCGGTTCGGCTGGGACTGCCACGGTCTGCCCGCCGAGGTGGAGGCCGAGAAGCAGCTCGGCATCACCACCAAGGCCGAGATCCTCGACCTCGGCGTCGACCGGTTCAACGACGCGTGTCGCACCTCGGTGCTGACCTACACCCAGGACTGGGAGCGGTACGTCACCCGGCAGGCCCGCTGGGTCGACTTCAGCAACGACTACAAGACGCTCGACCTGGACTACATGGAAAGCGTCATGTGGGCGTTCAAGACGCTGCACGCCAAGGACCTGGTCTACGAGGGCTTCCGGGTGCTGGCGTACTGCTGGCGGTGTGAGACGCCGCTGTCCAACACCGAGACCCGGATGGACGACGTCTACCGGGACCGGCACGACCCGACGCTGACCGTCTGGTTCGAGCTGGCCGCCGACGAGAACGCCCCGGAGCTGCTGCGCGGGCCGCTCAAGGTCGGCGTCTGGACCACCACGCCGTGGACCCTGCCGTCCAACCTCGCGCTCGCCGTCGGCCCGGACATCGAGTACGCGGTGCTGGAGCGCACGGCCTCGTCCGACAGCTCGTCCGACAGCGAGCCGAGCGGCGAAAGGTACGTCGTCGGCGCGGCGCGGCTCGGGGCGTACGCCAAGGAGCTGGAGGGCTACCAGCAGGTCGGCACGGTCTCCGGCCGGGACCTGGTGGGCCGCCGCTACACGCCGCTCTACGACTTCCTGGTCGAGCAGGCCGGGGAATGCGCCTACCAGGTGCTCGGGGCGGACTTCGTCACCACCGAGGACGGCACCGGGGTCGTGCACCTCGCCCCGGCCTTCGGTGAGGACGACCAGAACGTCTGCAACGCCGCCGGCATCCCCACCATCGTCACCGTCGACGACCACACCCGGTTCACCGCGCTCGTCCCGCCGTACGTCGGCGAGCAGGTCTTCGACGTCAACAAGCCGATCATCCGGGAGCTGAAGGACCGGGGGGTGGTGCTGCGGCAGGACACCTACACCCACTCGTACCCGCACTGCTGGCGGTGCGACACCCCGCTGGTCTACAAGGCGGTCTCCTCCTGGTTCGTGGCAGTGACGAACTTCCGCGACCGGATGGTCGAGCTGAACCAGCAGATCAACTGGACCCCGGCGCACATCCGGGACGGTTCGTTCGGCAAGTGGCTGGCCAACGCCCGGGACTGGTCGATCAGCCGGAACCGGTTCTGGGGCTCGCCGATCCCGGTGTGGAAGTCCGACGACCCCAACTATCCCCGGGTCGACGTGTACGGCTCGCTGGCGGAGCTGGAGCGCGACTTCGGCGTACGGGTGACCGACCTGCACCGGCCGGTGATCGACGAGCTGACCCGGCCCAACCCGGACGACCCGACCGGGCGCTCGACCATGCGCCGGGTGCCGGAGGTGCTGGACTGCTGGTTCGAGTCCGGTTCGATGCCGTTCGCCCAGGTGCACTACCCGTTCGAAAATCGGGAGTGGTTCGAGCACCACTACCCGGGGGACTTCATCGTCGAGTACCTGCCGCAGGTGCGGGGCTGGTTCTACACGATGCACGTGCTGGCCACCGCGCTGTTCGACCGGCCGGCGTTCCGCAACGCGATGGCGCACGGCATCGTGCTCGGCTCGGACGGGCGCAAGATGTCCAAGAGCCTGCGCAACTATCCGGACGTCTACGAGATGTTCGACAAGTACGGCTCGGACGCGATGCGCTGGACGCTGATGAGTTCACCGGTGCTGCGCGGCGGTGACGTGGTGGTCAGCGAGACGGTGATCCGCGACTCGGTACGCCAGGTGCTGCTGCCGCTGTGGAACGTCTGGTACTTCTTCTCGCTCTACGCCAACGCGGAAGGCTACTCCGCGTCCCGGCGTACCGACTCCAGCCACCTGCTCGACCGGTACGTCCTGGCCAAGACCGGTGAACTGGTCACCACGGTGCAGGCCCAGCTCGACGCGTACGACATCTCGGGCGCCTGCACCACCGTGCGAGCGTTCCTCGACGCGTTGACCAACTGGTACGTGCGCCGGTCCCGGGATCGGTTCTGGACCGGCGACCGGGACGCCTTCGACACGCTTTACACCGTGCTGGAGACCGTCTGCCGGGTGGTGGCCCCGCTGGCGCCGCTGACCGTGGAGGAGATCTGGCGCGGGCTGACCGGGGAGCGGTCGGTACACCTGACCGACTGGCCGTCGGCCGACGAGTTCCCGGCCGACCGCGACCTGGTGGCCGCGATGGACGCCACCCGAGACGTGTGCTCGGCCGCGCTGTCGCTACGCAAGGCGAAGGGGCTGCGGGTACGGCTGCCGCTGTCCACGCTGACCGTGGCCAGCCCGGCAGCGGACACCCTGGCCCCCTTCGGCGACCTGATCGCCGACGAGGTCAACGTCAAGGCGGTGGACTTCACCACCGACCTGGGCAGCCACTGCCAGCAGGTGCTCACCGTGGTGCCCCGGGCGCTCGGCCCCCGGGTCGGCAAACAGGTGCAGTCGGTGATCAAGGCTGTGAAGGCGGGGGACTGGTCACTCGTCGACGGCGCGCCGGTCGCGGCCGGCGTACGGCTGGCCGAAGGCGAGTACGAGCTGCGCCTGGTCGCCGCCGACGCGGAGCAGTCGGCTCCATTGCCGGGTGGCGAGGGGGTGGTGGTGCTGGACACCACGGTCACCGCCGAGCTGGCGGCCGAGGGGCTGGCCCGGGACGTCGTACGGGTGGTGCAGCAGGCCCGCCGGGACGCCGACCTGGACGTGTCGGACCGGATCGAGGTGACGCTCGCCGCCTCGCCGGAGGTGCTGGCAGCCGTGCAGACGTACCGGGACTTCCTGGCCCGGGAGGTGCTCGCCGACTCGGTGACCTTCGCTGACGCGGTCGACGGGTTCACCGGCGAGGCTGGCGAGGGCCAGTCCGTGACGGTCGCGGTGCGCCGCGTCTAGGTGGGTACCGTCGCGGTGCGCCGCGTCTAGGTGGGTACCGTCGCGGTGCGCCGCGTCTAGCCGGTTAGGAAGGGCCCCTTGCAAGGCAAAATGCGATAACAAGGGGCCCTTCCTAACTGCGAAACCGGGAGACGCCACTGGCGATGCCCGGGTCTACAGGATGCTGTCCTAACATCGTTGCGACGGCGAGGGCCGTCGCGACCGGCGGGCCGGCGCTTACCAGGGGAGGCCGCGTGCCGCTGCTCTACACCATCGGCAAGCTCACTGTCGGTAACGCGATGCGGCTGGGTTGGCGTCCGAAAGTGGAAGGGCTGGAGAATGTGCCCCAGACCGGCGGCGCCATCTTCGCCGGTAACCACCTCTCCGTCGCCGACGAACTCTTTCTGGGTGCCGCCGTCCCGCGTCACCTCGCGTTCTGGGCCAAGGCGGAATACTTCGTCGGTAAAGGGCTGAAGGGCTGGGTGAGCAAGTCGGTCCTCACCGGGCTGGGCGCGATCCCGGTGGAGCGGCGTGGCGGACGGGCCGCCCTGGCGGCGTTCGATGGGGCGATCCCGGTGCTGAAGGCGGGCGATCTCGTCGCCCTCTACCCCGAGGGCACCCGATCCCCGGACGGGCGGCTCTACCGGGGGCGTACCGGCGTTGCCCGGTTGGCACTGGCCGCCGGCGTTCCGGTGATCCCGGTGGGGGTGCTCGGCACCGAGAAGGTCCAGCCGATCGGACAAGTGCTGCCCCGGCCCTTTACCGGGCCGGTCACGGTGCGTTTCGGTAAGCCGCTCGACTTCACCGACCGTCCCGACGACCGCACCTCCCTGCGTCAGATCACCGACGAGATCATGGCGGAGATCCAGCGGTTGACCGGGCAGGAATATGTTCCCCGGTACGCCCCGCGCAAGGGCGAGTCAGCCCCTGGTGCGACGCCGACCGAACCGGGCCCCGAGGTCGGCTGACCGGTCAGGGGGCGCGGGAGCCACGCTCCTTCTCCTGGGCGGCCATCGCCGACACGTCGGCACGCCGTTCGAGCTGCCGTACCGAACGGAGCATCCGGACGTTTCCGTGCAGTCGCGCCTGGTCTCGATCCACGAACATCCAGTACCCGGCGGTGTAGGGGCACGCGTCGCCGCCGAGCCCGAGTTTCGGGTCGTAGCGGCAGCTCGCGCAGTAGTCACTCATCCGCTTGATGTACTCCCCGTCGGCCGCGTACGGCTTGGTGGCCATCTTGCCGGGATCGGCGTACTGGCTGGTGCCGGCAAGATGAGGCAGCGGGCCCGCACCGCATCGGCGTCGAGGTCGGTGAACCACTCGGGTACGGAGCGGCCGAGCGGATGGTTGCCGGCGCGGTGACCGGCGTTGAAGTACCAGTAGAGATTCCAGACGAAGTCTCGCCAGCCGAGCAGTTGACGGATGAACCCCTCCACACTGGAGAGCGGGGCGAAGCCGTCGCGATAGGCCTGCTCGGCCTCGCGGATCGCCTCCATCGGGTCGAGTAGCCCCAAATTGAACGAGGAGGAGAGGGCGCTGTGCGCCATGAACGGGTCGGTCGAGAGCATGGCGTCCTCGTACGGCCCGAACATCGGTAGTCGGTACCGGATGAAGTGGCGTAGCCGGACGAGCGCCTCGGCGCGGGTGGCCGGGAACAGCCGGGGGCCGTCATGCCCGACGAACTGGATGCCTTCCGCCGCCCACGTGTCGAGGTCGCGGCGGACCTCGGCGTCGATCTCGTCCTCCTGCGGGATCGGTGGCGACGGTATGTCGAGCCGTGCCGGGTTTCTCGGCGGCTGTTGTCGATTGCGGACGTCGAGGTTCCATCTCCGGCCGCCCACCGGTTCGGTGTCGTCGGTCAGCACGCCATGTTGCTGGCGGGCGTGTTGGTAGAAGTCCTCGATCCGTAGCGTTCCACGCCGCTCGTCCGCCCAGCCGGCGAAGTCGGCAGGGCTGGTGACGAAGCCACGCGGTGCCAGCATGGTGACGCTGTCCAGGTTTCGGACCAGGTCCCGGGCTCGCCGCGAGGTCGGGTGGCAGACGTCGACCGGATCGTCGAACTGGCGGAGCGCCTCTCGAAAGGTCTCGGCCCGTAGGTGTATCGCTTGGTCGGGCAGTTCGGCCGCACGATGACGCAGGGCGGAGAGGAGCAGGTGGGCGCGTTGTCGATGGAAGGGGCGACGGCGGAAGACCGCCTTCGACTCCACCAACAGCACCGGTTGGTGCGGGGCATCGAGGAAGTGCGGGCCGAGTTGGTCAGCGAAGATCCAACGCCGCAGCATCAGCAGATTGTGCCCCGTGCAGTGACGGCCGTTGCGTCCCTTCTGACCACAGAGCGTGTGTTTGCGGTCACATTTTTGGAACGGTTCAATTCCAGCTTCGGGAGATGATGCTGTCGCGTAGGTCGGGCAGCCGTTCTGCGCTGTCGTCCAGGGACAGTTTGGTGAACAGCGCCGTACCGATACTGCCGTGGTCGGCCCAGGTGCAGGCCACAACGGCTGTCCCGTCCGCCCGACCGGTGCCGCAGCGCTGGTGCTCGCCCCGGATGCCGGTGTCGTACGTGCGGATGTTGGTGAGCCCGTACTGGCTGGTCAGCCGGGTGAACTCGGTGTCGAGATCCTTGTCGGGACTGAACCGGAATCCGGTGACCCCGAAGACCGTCACTGTCTTGCCCCGAGAGTCCGTGTAGACGCCGGCAAAGGTGCCCTCGGCGAGCCAGTTCGTCGTTCGCATGTCCGTCTTGAGCTGCTGCACGGTCTGCTTACTGGTGGCATCGTCCCGCAGCTTCAGCCCGGTCAGCTCCGTCGGTAGCGTGGCCGATGCTGGATATTGGTCCCACATGGGTTTGCCGAAATAGGCGGGGCAGCCACAACAGCAGGCAATCATCAGCAGCATCACCCAGGGCCAGCGGCGGCGGCGTCGCCGGGGTTTGGGTGGCGTGGGCCAACTCGGTGGGGCCGCCGGAGGACTGGCGGGTGGCGGGGCGCTGTAACCGCCGCGGCGGCCGCGGTTCGATTGTCGGGGCGGCGCTGGCGCGGTTGGCGGGGGTGATGGGGGTACCGCCGGAAATGATCGGGTCGGTGGCAGTGCCACGTGCGGTCGTGAGGTAGGTGGTGCCGCGTGTGGTGGTGGTGGTGGTACAGGCGGTCGTGAGGTAGGTGGTGCCGCGTGTGGTGGTGGCGCAGGCGGTGCCGCGTGTGGTCGTGAGACAGGCGGAGGCCCGGCAGGTAACGGCCGGGTTGGTGGTAGCGGCTCGGCCGGCGGGTACACCTCAGGATGGCCGGCCCACAGGTCGGCGGCGGAGTCCGCCCAGGGATCCACCGGTACGGCGGTTTCGGTCGCGTGCTCATCGAGCGGCAGCGCCAACGTCGGATTAGGTGGCGGCGGGACCACGTTGTCCGAGCCGAAGGCGGACCGCCCCCGACGCTTGCCGGCCTGAGGTGGTGGGACCTGCGCCGAGCCGGTCCAGCGGGACACCACGACCTCAGCCGTGGTGGCCGGCGGGTCGGAAGCGATCGCCGGCTCGTCGGGCTCACGCGGACCGTCAATGGTGGTCGGCCGATCAGACTCGGCCGGCCCATCAGACTCGGTCGGCCCATCAGAGGCGGTCGGCCCATCAGAGGCGGTCGGCCCATCAGAGGCGGTCGGCCGGTCGGACGCGCTTGGCCCGGCAGGCGTGGTTGGCCCGTCGGATGGGCTCAGACCGTCAACGACGGTCGGGTCGATTCGGGAAACGGTCGGCATGACCGATTCATCCGAAGTGTTGGGCCGTGGCGTGGAATGCCCCGGGGTCTGGGCGGCCGGTTGGTCGTTCTCCGGCTGCGGCTCCGGCATCGCGGCAATCTCCTCTCGCGCCCGTACGAGGTTAGTACCGCCACGCGAGCATCTCTCGGTACCGAACGGCAAGCGTACGGTGCCTGCCGGCAACCGGCGTCGGTCCGCGTACCCTTGGGCATCATGAACGTCGCGTCGACCACGCCGGGCAAGCCGGTGACGAACTCCGTCTGGCCTCAGCTTGAGTCGCTGCTGCCGCAGGTGAGCAAGCCCATCCAGTACGTGGGCGGCGAGCTGGGTGCGGTGACGAAGGACTGGGATGCGGCGACCGTGCGTTGGGCGCTGATGTATCCCGACGCGTACGAGGTGGGCCTACCCAACCAGGGTGTGCAAATCCTCTACGAGGTGCTCAACGAGCAGCCCGACGTGCTCGCCGAGCGGACCTACGCGGTCTGGCCGGACCTGGAGAAGCTGATGCGCACCCACGGCGTGCCACAGTTCACCGTTGACGCGCACCGACCGGTCCGCGCCTTCGACGTCTTCGGCATCTCGTTCTCCACCGAACTTGGCTACACCAACCTGCTCACCGCGATCGACCTGGCCGGCATTCCACTGCTGGCCGCCGACCGGACCGACATCGACCCGGTGATCGTGGCCGGTGGACACGCCGCGTTCAACCCCGAGCCGATCGCCGACTTCGTCGACGCAGCGGTGCTCGGTGACGGCGAGGAAGCCGTACTTGAGATCACCGGGATCGTCCGGGAGTGGAAGCTCGAGGGCTCGCCCGGTGGTCGGGACGAGTTGCTGCTGCGACTGGCCCGTACGGAGAGCGTCTACGTACCGCGGTTCTACGACGTGGACTACCTGCCCGACGGGCGGATCCAGCGGGTCGTGCCGAACCGGGCGGATGTGCCGTTTCGGGTACACAAGCGCACCACGATGGATCTGGACGCCTGGCCGTACCCGAAGAAGCCCCTGGTCCCGCTCGCCGAGACGGTGCACGAGCGGTACGCCGTGGAGATCTTCCGGGGCTGCACCCGGGGCTGCCGATTCTGTCAGGCTGGCATGATCACCCGTCCGGTACGGGAGCGGTCGATCACCACCGTGGGGCAGATGGTGCAGCAGGGGCTGGAGTTCTCCGGCTTCCACGAGGTGGGGCTGCTGTCGCTGTCGTCGGCGGACCACTCGGAGATCGGCGACATGTGCTCCGGGCTGGCCCAGCAGTACGAGGGCACCAACGTCTCGCTGTCGCTGCCGTCGACCCGGGTCGACGCGTTCAACATCGACCTGGCCCAGGAGTTGTCCCGCAACGGTCGACGGACCGGTCTGACCTTCGCCCCCGAGGGCGGTTCGGAGCGGATCCGCAAGGTCATCAACAAGATGGTGTCGAAGGAAGACCTGATCCGCACCGTCGTGACCGCCTACACCAACGGCTGGCGGCAGGTGAAGCTCTACTTCATGTGCGGCCTGCCCACCGAGACCGACGAGGATGTCCTCGAGATCGCCGACATGGCGCACGAGGTCATCAAGGCCGGCCGCGCGGCCACCGGCTCCAAGGACATCCGGTGCACGGTGTCGATCGGTGGCTTCGTGCCGAAGCCGCACACCCCGTTCCAGTGGGCACCGATGGAGCGGCCGGAGGTCATCGACGGCCGGCTGAAACTGCTCAAGCAGGCGATCAACGCCGACCGGTCCCTGGGGCGGGCGATCGGCTACCGCTACCACGACGGTGAGCCGTCGCTGATCGAAGGGCTGCTCTCCCGGGGCGACCGGCGCGTCGGCGCGGTGATCCGCAAGGTCTGGGAGAACGGCGGCCGGTTCGACGGGTGGAGCGAGCACTTCTCCTACCAGCGTTGGGTGGACGCTGCCGCCGAGGTACTGCCCACCTTCGGGGTCGACCTGGACTGGTACACCACCCGCCGGCGCGACGAGCTGGAGGTCCTGCCCTGGGACCACCTCGACTCCGGGCTGGACAAGGACTGGTTGTGGCAGGACTGGCAGGACGCACTGTCGGAATACGAGCAGGACGACTGCCGCTGGACGCCGTGCTTCGACTGCGGAGTCTGCCCCGCGATGGACACCGAGATCCAGATCGGGCCCACCGGGCAGAAGCTGCTGCCGTTGACCCCGGTCAACCAGGGCCTGCGGCTGCCGGCCGGCACCGGTAACTGACCTAGCCGGTACGCCTCGACCACCGGTTGGGGCGTACCAGACCGGCTGTCCGACATCCGGTTGGTGCCTATTCGTCCGACCGGCCGATGCATAATCGGCCGGCCGGTTGACGGGAAGCTGACCGGTTGCGGGAGGATGATCCGGTCAACCGACTTCCGAGGAGCACGACGATCAGTAGGAAACCACAGCCGGAGGGCGGCCAGGCGCCGGTCGTGCAGCGAATCCGGATCAGGTACGCCAAGCGCGGCCCGCTTCGCTTCACCTCGCACCGGGACTTCGCCCGGGCCTTCGAGCGCGCGCTGCGCCGTGCCGGCGTACCCATAGCGTTTTCCCAGGGGTTCACCCCCCATCCCAAAATTTCGTACGCCAGCGCGGCCCCCACCGGGGTGGCCAGCGAGGCGGAGTATCTCGAAATCGGCCTGCGTGAGCCGGTGGATCCGGCGGCGCTGCGGACCGCGCTCGACGCCGCGCTCTCGCCCGGCCTGGACGTGCTGGATGCGGTCGAAGCGCGAGGCGGCAGCCTGGCCGACCGGATCGAGGCGTCCCACTGGCGGATCGAGTTGCTCGGTGTCGACCCCGATGTCCTCCGGCAGGCCGTGACGGCGTTCCAGGCCGCATCTGAGGTGCTGGTCGAACGGATGACCAAACAGGGCCGACGGACGTTCGACGCGCGCGGTGCGGTCGACCGGATAGCTGTGGTTGATCCGTCCGAGGCACCTTCCGGGGTCACAGGCATACCGTGTGCGATACTCGACCTAGTCGTGCGGCAGGTCACCCCGTCCGTTCGACCCGATGACGTCCTTTCCGGCCTCCGCGTGGTGGCTGACCTGGCGCCGCCGGCACCGCCAAGGGCGACCCGCCTGGCACAGGGCACGTTGACCGCGCAGGGGGAAATCGTTGATCCGTTGGAGGCGGATCGCGATGGGGCGACCATCGGTGAACGCTAGCCAGTTTCGGCCAGCGCTCAGCTAGTCAGACTTCGGCGGTTCGTGCACCCTGCACGCTGCCGGAAACACCTTGCGGTAACCCTGCGTGGCAGCGCTCACCCGCGCCCGGGGAAGCCAGAACTGGAGATCGTCCAATGCTCGAAAACGAGCCAGAGGGCGGTGAGCGGACCGGTTCGCAGCCGGCCGCCGACACTGCCGAGAATGCCGATGCCACACCCGCCCGGCGGACCCGCGCCACCCGCCGCCGTACCTCGCCCACGGCTTCCGAACCAGCGCCGACCGGGGCCCCGGTAGAGGCGCCGACCGTCGCCCGGACTACCAGCGGCGAGGCGCCGGAAGCCGAGGTGATCGCACCGGTGGCCGGTGACACCACGGCGGCTCCGAAAACCACCCGCCGCCGTCGCAAGGCCACCACTGCCGACCGGAAGGAAGAGGGAGGGGCTTCGTCCCAAACCGGGGCGACCAGCGCGGAAGCTGCCTCGCCGACCGAAACCGAGTCCGCCGCCACTACCGGAGCGACGGAAGCTGGTCCGTCCGACACGCCGGCTGGCTCGTCGGAGGCGGCAGCTGGTTCACCTGAGGCACCGACTGGCTCGTCTGGGGCCTCGGCCGGCCCGTCCGCCGAGGCAACTGGAGCTGCGGAGGCAGCTGCTGGATCCGCGGAGACGGGGGTAGCGCCGACCAAAGCGACCCGTACCCGTCGTAAGAAGGCAGTGAAGGCGGTTCCGCCGCCGGTCGAGACGCCGGGCGGGGCGGACATCCCCGCCACGGCGGAACCGGCCGCACCGGGTGGCGCGGTCGAGATCTCGGGGCAGCCGTCGGTGACCACGCCGGCGGAGACCGCCCCGGCCCGGGTGGTGCCCGCCGGCGGTGAACCGGCTCCGGAGGCCGACCAACCGGCCGAGGAGGTTACCCGTACCCGTCGTCGTCGGGCTGCGCTCTCCGCACCGACCGTGCTGTTCATGGCACCTGAGCCGGAGGTGCCGCCGGCCCGTCCGCAGCGTGCTGCCGTCCCGGTGGTCGAGCCCGTAGTGGCACCCGCCGAGGCAGGCGAGCCGGAGGTGGCGGAACCGACCGAGACGGCTCGGCGTCGGCGGCGGGGCCGCCGTACCGAGCCGGAGGTACCGGTCGAGCCCGAAGAGGAAGACATCGAGGTCCAGGAGGAGCCCGTCGACCTCGACGAGGAGGACGAGGACGAGGCTGCCGGCCGGCGGCGTCGGCGGCGGGGCCGCCGAGGTCGAGGCCGGGGCAAGGGGCCGGCGGACGAGACCGAGGACGAAGGTGTCGAGGAGCCGGCACACGCCGAGGCTGAGGGTGAGGCCGAAGGTGAGGCCGAGGAAGACGAGGGAGAGGGCGAGGAGGACGAGGGCGGCGAAGGGCTGACCCGGCGTCGTCGCCGCCGCCGTCGTAAGGGTGCCGGTGACGTCGAGAGCGCCGCCGACGACGGCGTACCCACCGTGGTCAAGATCCGGGAACCGCGCCGTACCGACGAGGTACAGGGAGTCTCCGGCTCGACCCGGTTGGAGGCCAAGCGGCAGCGTCGCCGGGACGGACGCGAGCAGCGTCGTACCCGCCCGCCGATCCTGAGCGAGTCAGAGTTCCTTGCCCGCCGGGAGGCGGTCGACCGGGTCATGGTCGTCCGCCAGCGCAACGACCGTACCCAGATCGCCGTCCTGGAGGACGGAGTGCTCGTCGAGCACTACGTGAGCCGGGCGTCGGCCGGGGCCATGGCCGGCAACGTCTACCTGGGCAAGGTGCAGAACGTCCTGCCCAGCATGGAGGCGGCCTTCGTCGACGTGGGACGCGGACGGAACGCCGTCCTCTACGCGGGTGAGGTCAACTGGGACACCACCGGACTGGAAGGGCGAGCCCGCTCGATCGAGCACGCCCTGCGCTCCGGTGACTCGGTGCTCGTACAGGTGACGAAGGACCCGATCGGGCACAAGGGCGCTCGGCTGACCAGCCACATCGCGCTCTCCGGTCGGCACCTGGTCTACGTGCCGCACGGCAACGCCTCCGGCATCAGCCGGAAGCTGCCGGACACCGAGCGCAAGCGTCTACGGGACATCCTCAAGAAGCTGGTGCCGGAGGGGGCGGGCGTGATCGTCCGGACCGCCGCCGAGGGGGCCAGCGAGGACGAACTGGCCCGCGACGTCAAGCGGTTGCAGGCCCAGTGGGAGGACATCCAGGCCAAGGCCACCGAGGGCGGCGCGCCGGTGCTGCTCTACGAAGAGCCGGACCTGCTCATCCGGGTGGTCCGGGACCTGTTCAACGAAGACTTCCGCGAACTCGTGGTGCAGGGCGACGGGGCGTACGACATGGTCGAGTCGTACCTGACGCACGTCTCGCCCGATCTGGTGGCCCGGCTGCACCGGCACGTCGGCACCGCCGACGTCTTCGCTGAGCGGCGCATTGACGAGCAGATCCTCAAGGGGCTGGACCGTAAGGTCTTCCTGCCCTCCGGTGGGCACCTGGTCATCGACCGCACCGAGGCGATGACCGTCGTCGACGTCAACACCGGTAAGTACACCGGGGCCGGTGGCAACCTCGAGGAGACCGTCACCCGCAACAACCTGGAGGCGGCCGAGGAGATCGTTCGGCAGCTCCGGCTGCGGGACCTCGGCGGCATCGTGGTGATCGACTTCATCGACATGGTGTTGGAGTCGAACCGGGAGCTGGTGCTGCGTCGACTCACCGAGTGCCTCGGGCGGGACCGTACCAAGCACCAGGTCACCGAGATCACCTCGCTGGGGTTGGTCCAGATGACCCGGAAGCGGATCGGCGCGGGCCTGCTGGAGGCGTTCAGCGAGACCTGCGAGTGCTGCAAGGGCCGTGGTCTGATCATCCACACCGAGCCGGTGCCGGAGAAGGCCCGGGCGGCCGGGGCCGGAGAGAAGGTCAAGGCGGTCGCCTCGGCCTCGTCGTCGGCGGCTGCGACTCCGGCCGTGGCGGAGACGACCACCGGCAGTTCCCGGCGCCGTGGGCGCAAGAGTGCCACGACGGAACGGACCATCGCCGAACCTGAACGGACCGTCGTGGAGTCGGAGCGGACCACGGTGCAGCCGCAGCGGACGGTTGCCGAGGTGTCGGACTACGAGGACACCATGGGCTACGACCTGTCGCGGTACGAGACCCCGGCGGCGGAGTCTGACGACGCCGCACCGGCGGGGCCCGGAGCCGCCTCGTCGACGGGAACGGACGACGCCTCTTCGGCGGTGGAGTCCGGGAATGCCTCAGCGGCACCCGCTCCGGCGGCTCGGCTGGCCGGGGCGGATGATCCCGACGCGCTGGACGAGAACGGTGACCCGGATGACACCGAGCCGGGTGGCGGTCGGCGTCGCGCGCGGCGGAGTGGTGCCCGTCGCCGTACCCGCCCCTAATTCCGACTGTGGTTAGGAAGGGCCCCTTCTTATCGCTTTTTGCATAAGAAGGGGCCCTTCCTAACCTCCAGGCGGGGAGGGGGAGGGGTGGTTTGGGCTGCGGGCGGGGCATGCCGTACGCTGGCCTATGGTGCACTTTTGTGCGCCAAGTTCTCGCGTGCCCGCCGCCGCATTCGTGGCGAGCCGCCGCGCGAACAGCACGTTACCCGAAAGCAGCCTCAACGACAGGGAGTCCGCGTCCGATGTACGCGATCGTCAAGACCGGCGGCAAGCAGTACAAGGTCGCCGAGGGCGACGTGATCGAGGTCGAGAAGCTCGCCGGCGAGCCCGGTGACGCCGTCACGCTCTCCGCGGTGCTCCTCGTCGATGGTTCCGACCTGGTGACCGACGCGGCGCAGCTCGCCAAGGTTGCGGTGTCCGGCGAGATCGCCGCCCACACCAAGGGACCGAAGATCCGGATCCACAAGTTCAAGAACAAGACCGGCTACCACAAGCGCCAGGGTCACCGCCAGCCGCTGACCCAGGTAAAGGTGACCGGCATCTCCAGCGGGAAGTAGGTCGTCTCCAGATGGCTCACAAAAAGGGTGCGTCCAGCTCGCGTAACGGCCGTGATTCCGCGGCGCAGCGGCTCGGCGTGAAGCGGTACGGTGGCCAGGTGGTCAGCGCCGGCGAGATCCTGATCCGGCAGCGCGGCACCAAGTTCCACCCGGGTGACCTGGTTGGTCGGGGTGGCGACGACACGCTCTTCGCGCTGGCCGCCGGTGCGGTCCAGTTCGGCACCAAGCGCGGTCGTAAGACCGTCAGCATCGTGCCGGCGCAGCAGTAGCGCTTTCACCGAAGCGGGCCGTGGACCTGGTGTCCCGGCCCGTTTCGTCGTCCTGGTGGCGGGGATTGGCCCCGCCGCAAGGACCGCTGGCGGGCCAGGCCCGCTGGAAGGACTGACGGCGGGGCAAGCTCCGCTGAGAGGATTGGTGGCGTGACAACGTTCGTTGACCGGGTCGTCCTGCATCTGCAGGCCGGCGATGGCGGGCACGGCTGTGTCTCGATCCACCGGGAGAAGTTCAAGCCGTTCGGCGGTCCGGACGGCGGCAACGGCGGACACGGCGGAAGCGTCTCGCTCGTCGTCGACCCGCAGGTGCACACCCTGCTCGACTTCCACTTCCACCCCCGGGTCAAGGCCGAGAACGGCAAGGGCGGGGCCGGCTCCAACCGGGATGGCGCCAATGGCGGCAACCTGGTGGTCAAGGTGCCGGACGGCACGGTGGTGAGCACGCTCGACGGGGAGGTGCTCGCCGACCTCGTTGGGGCGGGTACCACCCTGGAGGTGGCCCGGGGCGGTCGGGGCGGTCGGGGCAACGCATCGCTGGCCAACGCCAAGCGCAAGGCACCGGGCTTCGCCGAACTGGGGGAGCCGGGTGACCGGCTCGACGTCGTGCTGGAGCTCAAGAGCGTCGCCGACGTCGGACTGGTCGGGTTCCCCTCAGCCGGCAAGTCCTCGCTGATCTCGGTCATCTCGGCAGCCAAGCCCAAGATCGCCGACTACCCGTTCACCACGCTGGTGCCCAACCTCGGCGTGGTCGGGGTCGACGAGCACACCTTCACCGTCGCCGACGTTCCGGGCCTGATCCCCGGTGCAGCCAGCGGCAAGGGGCTCGGCCTGGAGTTCCTGCGGCACATCGAGCGCTGCGCGGTGCTGGTGCACGTGGTGGACTCGGCGACCCTCGAACCGGGGCGGGATCCGCTGGCCGACATCGACGCGATCGAGGCCGAACTGGCGGCGTACGGAGGGTTGGCCGAGCGCCCGCGGCTGGTCGTACTCAACAAGATCGACGTGCCGGATGGTCGGGACCTGGCCGACATCGTCCGCCCCGATCTTCTGGCTCGGGGCTACCGGGTGTTCGAGGTGTCCGCCGCGACCCGGGAGGGGCTGCGCGAGCTGACGTACGCGCTGGCGGAGCTGGTTGAGCAGGCCCGGGCCGCCGCGCCGACACCCGAGCCGACCCGGATCGTCATCCGGCCGACCGCCGTGGACGACGCCGGCTTCACCGTCGAGTCGGACGGCAACGGTGGCTTCGTCGTACGCGGTACTCGTCCCGAGCGGTGGGTACGGCAGACCAACTTCGACAACGACGAGGCGGTTGGCTACCTGGCCGACCGGCTGGCCCGGTTGGGTGTGGAGGAGCAGCTCGCCAAGGCGGGTGCCGAGCCGGGCAGCCTGGTCCGGATCGGTGAGCGGGAGTTCGACTGGCAGCCCACGCTCTATGCCGGGGCCGACTACGTGCCCGGCTCCCGGGGTACGGACACCCGGCTGGAGGAGAAGTCGACCCGGGCTACCGCAGCCGAGCGGTTGGCCGCCCGTAAGGCCCGCCGCCGTCGTCCGGCGGACGAGGTCGAGGCGGACTCCGGGGACGCGTCCGGGGCGGTGCAGACGGTCGGCGAGACCGACCGGAACAACGCTCTGGACGGCGCCGAGTAGCCGCCGCGCGCCGTAGCTATCCGGAGGGTGTCGGCTGCGGCGTTCGACCCGTTGACCAGGTCATTCATCGGAAACTTGGCGGAAATCCTCGCTGGTTAAGCTGCCCGTGTGCTGATCGAATCCCGTCCGACTACCGACCCCGAACTGGCCGCTCTGGTTACCACCCAGCAGCGGGAGCTACGCGAGATCGACGGTGGGCTCGATGGGCAGGTCACCGTCGTGCACGGCGACGCCCGCTATCTGGTCGGGGTGATCGACGGTCGGGTGGTGGCCTGCGGGGCGATCCAGCCGTTGGGTGGTGACACCGCCGAGATCAAACGGATGTACGTCCGCCCGGCGTACCGGGGGCGTGGTCTGTCCCGGCAGATCCTGGCCGCCCTGGAGGAGGTGGCCCTGTGCTCCGGGCACACCGTGCTGCGCCTGGAGACCGGCAGCTACCTGCCGACGGCGATCCGGCTCTACGTCTCCTCGGGTTACGCCGAAATCCCGGCCTACGGCGAGTACGTCGACAACCCGTACAGCGTGTGCTTCGAGAAGTGCTTGCCCGTACCCGCTTGAGTGAGCCGAGCATTCGGCGTCGTACGACCGGCGTGGCTAGTTTTGGATAGCCCGTTTCATAACGTGCTACGGTGTCGGCGTGGCACGACCGAGGATGTTCGACGAGGACGAGGCGATAGACGCGGCGATGCGCGCGTTCTGGCACGCGGGTTACGAGGCGACCTCGACGCAGGATCTTTGTGCGGCGACCGGGCTGGGGCGGAGCAGTATCTACAACACCTTCACGAGCAAGCGTGACCTGTTCGAAAAGGCGTTGGACCGCTATATGGAGACCAAGGCCGCCGCGATCCTCGAGGTGCTGGAAGGTGATCTGCCGATCGTCGAGAAGATTCAGGTTCTGTTCCGGCAGGCCATCGACATCGAGGTAGGCGATCCGGCTGGCTGTCTGGTGGTGAACACGGTGGTCGAGTTGGCGCCGCGTGACCCGGAGATAGCCGCGCGACTCCAGCGCGACCATGAGCGACGGCTGGCAGCGCTCCATACGGCGATCGACGCGGGTCGGCGGGTGGGAGAGATTGCCACAGACAAGGATCCTGAGGCTCTCGCCCACTTTGTCATCGCCACCATCGGTGGGATGCGGGTCGCGGCTCGGGCCGGGGCGGACCGGGCCACGCTCGAAATGGTCGCGACCACCGCACTCTGCGCATTCTGACCGCTTGCGTGCCATGACTCCTGGGTAGTGCTCGCTGCCCTTCGGGCCGCTCGCTGTCCTTCGGGGCTGGCCGTCTCGGCGTGACGATCTCAGCCTCGATTTTTTTTGGCCAAATTGTGAACTGATCCATCCAAAACTGGGAGTTCTGCCATGCCGATTGCCATCTACGTCCTGGGCCTGGCGATATTCGCCCAGGGCACCTCGGAACTCATGCTCGCGGGTCTGCTCCCAGAGGTGGCCGCTGACCTGGAGGTGTCCATCCCCCAAGCGGGACTGCTGATCTCCGCCTTCGCCCTGGGCATGCTGGTGGGGGCTCCGGTCCTGGCCGTGGTCACCCTGCGCTGGCCTCGCCGTACGACCCTGCTGACCTTCCTCGGGCTCTTCTCCGTGACCCACGTCGTGGGCGCACTGACCCCGAGCTACGGAATGCTCTTCGGAACCCGGATCGTGGGTGCCTTCGTGTACGCGGGCTTCTGGGCAGTGGCCGCCATCACCGCGGTCGGTCTTGTGCCGCCGAACGCCCGAGGCAAGGCGATGGGGATCGTCGCCGGTGGCCTCACCGTGGCCACTCTCGTCGGTCTCCCCGCCGGTACGGTAATCGGGCAGCATCTCGGGTGGCGGGCAGCCTTCTGGGCGGTGGCCGCGCTGTCCGTGCTTGCGATGATCGCTGTTCTCGGCACCATCCCCGGCGGTCGGCCTGATCCGGAGAACCGGACCCGGCTGAGCACCGAACTACGCGCCATGGCCAACCTCCGACTGTGGCTCTCCTACGGCACGACCGCGCTGACCACGGGCGCTCAGCTGGTCATCTTCAGCTACCTGGCGCCGCTGCTGACCGACGTCACCGGTCTGTCGTCGGGCTGGGTGCCGGCGGTGCTGGCCCTCTACGGCGTGGGGTCGTTGATCGGCATCACGATCGGCGGCCGGACGGCCGATGCGCACTCGTTCCGCACGTTGTATGTCGGGGTGGCTGGAGTCGTTGTTATCTCGGCGGCGTTGGGCTTGTTCGCCGAGATGCCCATGCTGGCCGTTCCGCTGGTCTTTCTGCTCGGCGGATTCGGGTTCGCCATCAACCCCGCGCTGAACACCCGGGTCTTCACACTGGCGAACGACGCTCCGACGTTGGCGACCGCGACGAACTTCTCGGCCTTCAACGTCGGCATTACCGTGGGTCCGTGGCTCGGCGGCCTCGCAATCGGTGCGGGGGCCGGCTACCCGGCTGTGGCCTGGATCGGCGTCGTGCTTGGTGTGATCGCGCTTGGCACGGTGCTGCTGGCCGCCGCCCTGCATCGTGGGCGACCCGATGTCGTCCCCGAGGCGGACCCGGGTGCCCTGTCGAGCAGGACGGCGGCGACGGCGGTCTCCTCGTCGTCGCCGACCGTCGCGCCGACCGTTTTGTCGACCTTGGGATCCGTTGACGGGGTGTGAAAGCTGTACCTGCCGGACGGCCGGAAGCGGTCTTGCCCAGCAGGTGACCGGCAGCGGACAGCTCTTCAGGTGAGCAGGCCGATGGCCCGCTTGGCGCGGTGGACCGTGTCAGCGGCGCTGTGCCGAGCCCGCTCGGCACCGTCGACCAGTACCCGCCGTACGTAGCCGGGGTCGCGGGTCAACTCCGTGTGCCGCACCTGGATGGGGTGCAGTAGCGCCGTCACCGCCTCGGCCACGGCCCGCTTGAGCTGCCCGTACGAGGTGTATTCGGTGGCCAGTTCGGCCGGCCTGCCGTCCACGCAGGCGGCGAGGATCTCCAGCAGGTTGGCCACCCCGGGCCGGTGCTCCGGGTCGTACTCGACGATGCTGCCGGAGTCGGTGACCGCTCGGAGCACCTTGCGGCGGATCACCTCGGGCGGGTCGAGCACGAAGATCGTCCCCGCGTCGAGAGAGCTGGTCTTGCCCATCTTGGCGGTCGGGTCGGCGAGGTTCATCACCCGGGTCGCCACCTCGGGGTGCACCGCCCGAGGCACGGTGAAGGTCTGGCCGTACCGGGTGTTGAACCGGGTGGCCACGTCCCGGGCGAGTTCGAGGTGCTGACTCTGGTCGTCGCCGACCGGCACCTCCCGGGCGTCGTGCAACAGGATGTCCGCGGCCATCAGCACCGGGTAGGTGAGCAGGCTGAGGCGTACCTGCTGCTGGCCCGCGGACTTCTCCTTGAACTGGATCATGCGGTGCGCCTCGCCGTAACCGGTCGCACACTCCAGCAGGTAGTGCAGTTCGGCGTGCTCGGAGACCTGGGACTGGACGTAGAGCAGCGAGCGGTCCGGATCGAGACCGGCGGCGAGCAGCATGGTCGCCTGTTCCAGGGTGAGTTCGCGTACCCGGGCCGGGTCGTGCGCGACGGTGAGGGCGTGTAGGTCGGCGAGGAAGGCGATCGTCTCGCCCCGGTACTGCCCGGCGATGATCGGCCGGATCGCGCCGAGCAAGTTGCCCAGGTGCAGGTTGCCGGTGGGTTTGAAGCCGGTCAAGCGTCGGGTGGCGGTCGTCGCCGTGGTCGGGATGGTGGCGGTCATCGGTGGCTCCTTGGGGAGTACGCCGACCGCCCGACCCGGGACGGACACCAGATACGCGAAACGGCCGCCCGGGAGGGGGCGGCCGATTTTGGTTTCGGGTGCGCGGATGCGTGGGCCGCCCGTCAGGGCGCCCGCCAGCAGGCCATGGTTGTCATCCGCACGGTGCAACCGTAGCAGGTCAGCTGGGTGCCCTAGCAGGTCAGCTCGGTGTGGCCGCTACCTCGGCGATCAGCTTCCGGGACTCCTCGGGGGAGAGGGCAGCGTCGCGTTGGTGTGCGAATACGGCCCGGAGCTGGTTGACCTGGGCTGACTCATCGACGATCTGCCCGCCGGCGAGGTGTTCGAGGCAGCCGACCGGCGGGTCCTCGGGAAAGGGAAAATCGAGCAGGACGATCTGGCCCAGCTCGCTGCCGGTCGCCCCGGCGGTGAAGGGCAGGACCCGGATGGTGAACTGCCCTTCGTCGATCAGCTGGATGAGCCGGTCGAGTTGGGCGGTGAAGGTCTCCGGGGTGCCGACCCGGCAGCGCAGCGCCGCCTCGCCGAGCACCAGTTGGCACTGCGGTCCGGGCTGGCGGCGGAGTACCTGCTGTCGATGTAGCCGAAGTTGGACCCGGCGCTCCACCTCGGCGGATTTCCGGTTGGTCCAGGCTGCTCCGAGAAGTGCCCGGGCGTACGCCTCGGTCTGCAGCAGGCTCGGTACGACCTGCGGCTGGAACACCTGGATAGCGGAAGCCTCGCCTTCGAGGCCGACGAAGGTCTGGAACCAGTCCGGCATGAGGTCCCGGTAGACGTACCACCAGTCGCGCTGGACAGCGTCCTTGGCGAGCTGGACGATGACGTCGGCCTCGGTGCCGTGTACGCCGTAGATGGGAAGCAGGCCACGCACGTTGGCCGGGCGGGCGCTGGCCCGGGCGGTCTCGATTCGCGACAACGTCGATTGGGCCATGCCCATCCGGAAGGCGACGTCTTCGAGTGTCAGACCAGCCTGCTCCCGAAGCTGACGTAGCGCCGAAGCGAGGCGACGGCGCTTGATGATCGAGGCCATACCGCGATCATTTCATATCTCTGCGTCACCAATCCGTCGCGCAAAATCGTAGAGGGATATTGCGTCTACACAGGAACGCTGCAACACTGCGTACGGCTTCGATTACGCAAGCCGCGTCTGTCCTTCGTGTACGGAGGCCCGCACTCCCCAGAAAGGTTGGCGATGTACGACAACGGATGGCCGCCCAGCCCATCGCGGGCGAGCCTGGTGCGGGAGACCGCCGCAGCCAACGGATTCACCGTGCACCTGGATTTCGGCGCAACCACCCTCGCCGATGCGCGGGAACAGGCGGTCCGGTACGCCGAGGCGTTGAGCATCCTCTGCCCGGAGATCGTGATCGAGACGACCCAACTGTCGTACGTGGATGCCTGGCAGCACATCGAGCAGCTGTTCTGCGGCGCGATCGGTCCCGACGGTGAAGTGTGCGTGGACGTGTGGGAGCACCCCGGTTTTCACCGGGCCGAGGGGCTGGACGGCCTCGCCTGGGGCGACGGCGACGGCGACGCCGATGGTGCTACCTGACCTGGCCGCCGACGGCGCTACCTCGCCCGGTCCGTAGTGCTACCTGACCTGGCCGCCGATGGTGCTGCCTCGCCCGGCCCATGGTGCTACCTGGGCTGGTCAGTCCAGGTCGAACTCGCCATCCTGGGCGCCGGCCACGAAGGCGTCCCACTCAGCCTGGGTGAAGACCAGCACCGGGCCGTCCGGCTCGGCGGAGTTACGCATCCCGATCAGGTCGTCCACGAACGCGATCTCGACGGCACCCTCGGACGAGTCGCCCTCGGCGCGCTGCCACACCGCGCGGGACAGGTCGAAGTCGCCCTTGGGGTGTTGCGCCATCGTCGGTTCCTCCACTGCGCCATCGGTCATAGCTGAAGGCTATCCATCAGCCCATCGTGCAGGATAGGCGAATGCCGAGCCTTACCCGTGTCGACGCGGCCGAGCGTGCCGCACTGCTCACCATCGAGTCGTACGACATCGATCTCGACCTGACCGGGGACGGCGAGAGCTTCCGCTCGATTGCCACCATCCGGTTCCGGGCGGCGGCCGTCGGCGCGACCACCTTTGTCGAGATCCGCCCGACCCGGCTGCTCGGCGTACGGCTCAACGGGGCGGAACTGGATCCGGCGACCCTCGACGACAACCGGGTCCCGTTGACCGGGCTGCTCGCCGAGAACACGCTGACCATCGAGGCCGAGATGGCGTACTCGAACAGTGGCGAGGGGATGCACCGCTTCGTCGACCCGGCCGACGGGGAGACCTACCTCTACGCGCTGTCCTTCCTGGACAACGCACAACGCATCTTCGCCGCGTTCGACCAACCGGACCTGAAGGCACCGGTCACCCTGTCGGTGACCGCGCCGCCGCACTGGCTGGTCGCCGCAAACGGCGCAGTGGCGGCCACTGGTGCAGTGACGGCCACTCCGGTAGCCGGGCGCTGGGCGTTTGCCCAGACCGAGCCGCTGGCCAGCTACTTCATTTCGCTGATCGCCGGGCCCTACCACGTGGTACGCGACGAGCACGACGGCATCCCGCTGGCCCTCTACTGCCGGCGGTCACTCGCCGAACACCTCGACCAGGACGCCGAGGAGATCCTCACCATCACTCGGCAGTGCCTGGACCGGCTGCACGAGCTGTTCGAGGTGCGCTACCCGTTCGGCAAGTACGACCAGGCGTTCGTACCCGAGTTCAACGCCGGGGCGATGGAGAACCCCGGACTGGTCGCGATCCAGGACGACCTGGTCTTCCGCTCGGCGGTCACCGAGGGACAGCGTGAGCTGCGCGCCACCCTCATCGCCCACGAGATGGCGCACATGTGGTTCGGTGACCTGGTCACCATGCGCTGGTGGGACGACCTGTGGCTGAACGAGTCGTTCGCCGAATACCTGGGGACGCGGGTGACCGCCGAGGCGACCCGTTTCGACCGCGCCTGGACCACCTTCGCGATGCGGCGCAAGGCCTGGGGGTACGCCGCCGACCAGCGACCCTCCACCCATCCGGTCGCGCCGGTCGAGGTCGTCGACGCGGCGCAGGCGCTGCTCAACTTCGACGGCATCTCGTACGCCAAGGGCGCAGCCGTGCTGCGCCAGCTTGTCGCCCAGGTCGGCGACGCGGCGTTCCTGGCCGGGCTGCGGGCACACTTCGCGGCGCACCGGTTCGGCAACGCGACCCTGGCCGACCTGCTGGCCGCGCTCGCCCACTCCAGTACGAGTGTGGCGAGCGTCGATCGGCAGTCGAACCTGGACCTTGCCGACTGGGCGGAGGTGTGGCTGCGCCGGGCGCAGGTCAACACCCTGACTGTCGAGGCGACCGTGGACGCCCAGGGGCGCTATACCGAGGTGGCGGTGACCCAGACCGCGGCACCGGAACATCCCGTGTTGCGGCCGCACCGGATCGGTGTCGGGCTCTACGACTTCGATTCGGCCGGGGACGCCCGGCTCCGGGAACGGTTCGAGGTGGACCTCGTTCCGGAGGTTGACGGGGGACGGACCGTCCTGCCCGAGTTGGCCGGTCGACCGGCGGCCAGCGTGCTGCTGCCCAACGACGGGGACCTGACCTTCGCCAAGGTGCGCCTCGATCCCACGTCGGCGGCGGCCGTACCGCAGCTTCTGCCGGCGCTGGCGGACCCGCTGGCGCGGGCGGTGCTCTGGGGCGCGACGCTCGACGCGGTGACCGACGGAGAGCGGCCAGTGGCCGACCTGGTCGAGTTGATTTGCGCCGCGCTGCCCACCGAGACCGAGGTCGTCGTGGTGGAGGACGTACTGACCCTGAGCCGTTCGCTGATCGACCGTTACCTCGATCCGGCGGCCCGGCAGGTGGCACTGGGGCACGTCGCGCAGGCCTGCCAGCAGGTGCTCGACACTGCATCGCCCGGCGGATCGATGCAGCTCGCGGCCGTCCGAGGGCTGATCTGGACAAGTACCGGTCCGGATCGGCTGGCCGGTTGGCTGGCTGCGGAGGCGGTGCCGGCCGGACTGGCTATCGATACCGACCTGCGGTGGGCGCTGCTCGGCCGGCTCGCTGTGCTCGGCACGGTGGGGGAGGCGGAGATTACCCGGGAACTGGCCGCAGACCAGAGCGCGACCGGTGCGGCCCAGGCGGCGCGGTGTCGAGCCGCGTTGCCCGATCCGGCGGCGAAGGAGCGGGCCTGGCAGGTGATCACCTCGGACACGACCCTCTCCAACCGACTCGTGGAGGCCAACGCCGCCGGTTTCTGGCAACCCGATCAGACGGGGCTGACCGATTCCTATGTGGAGCGGTACTTCGCGGAGATGCCGGCGATGATGCATCGGCGTACCCCGTGGGTGGCCGAGGGGGTCGCGGCGCTGGCCTTCCCCCGCTACGCGATGGCGGAGAGCACCCGGGAGCTGGCCGGGGCGCTGTTGACCCGCGACGACCTGGTGCCGGGACTACGTCGGGTGGTGACCGACGCGGACGACGACCTGCGCCGGGCATTGGTGGCGCGGGCCAGGTTTACGTCCCAGCCGGAGGTGTCTTGAGCCTGACTTGGCTGTTGGGCGGCGGGTGCGTGAGCCGGACCGGCTGTTGGGCGGCGAGCAGTGCCTTCTGTCACATGCCCGGCCGGTGATCAAGCATGATCGGCATACGATCAAAAGGTGGAACAGGACATCCGACGGGTCGGGATCATGGGGGGCACCTTCGACCCGATCCATCAGGGGCACCTCGTCGCGGCGAGCGAGGTGGCGGACCGGTTCGAGCTGGACGAGGTGGTGTTCGTACCAACCGGCCAGCCCTGGCAGAAGGCCGACGAACCGGTCAGTCCGGCCGAGGACCGCTATCTGATGACAGTCATCGCGACCGCGTCGAATCCGCGCTTCCAGGTCAGCCGGGTCGATATCGACCGGGGCGGGCCGACCTACACCGTCGACACGTTGCGCGACCTGCGCGCCGAGTACGGCCCGAAGGTCGAACTCTTCTTCATCACCGGTGCGGACGCGTTGGAGAAGATCCTGTCCTGGAAAGACCTGGACCAGATGTTCGAGCTGGCGCACTTCATCGGGGTGACCCGACCCGGGTTCGAACTCACCGACGCGCATCTGCCGGCCGACACGGTCAGCCTGGTGCAGGTGCCGGCAATGGCCATCTCGTCCACCGACTGCCGGCGACGGGTCGCGGCAGGCGAGCCGGTCTGGTACCTGGTGCCGGACGGTGTGGTGCAGTACATCGCCAAACGCGGCCTGTATCGGGCGTGATTTGGGGGGTTTTCGTCCCTGTCGTTGCTGAAACTGGCAAGTCGCGAACCGTCGACATGTGAGAGGCTTGGCGGAACGTACGGTTGATCGAAGGAGAACGGTGACAGCTTCCGAACGCGCCCTTGAGCTGGTGACTGCGGCGGCCCAGGCGGCTGCGGACAAAAAGGCGCAGGACATCGCCATCATCGACGTAGCGGACCAGCTGGTGATCACCGACGCGTTCCTGATCGCCTCCGCGCCCAACGAGCGTCAGGTGCTGGCCATCGTCGACGCCATCGAGGAACGGCTGCTCGACCTACCGGAGAAGGCGAAGCCGGTCCGACGCGAGGGCGAGCGGGCCGGACGCTGGGTGCTACTCGACTACGTCGACGTGGTCATCCACGTACAGCACACCGAGGAACGCGAGTTCTACGCCCTCGACCGGCTCTGGAAGGACTGCCCCACGATCCCGTTCGTCGACCGTGACCTCGTCGAAGCCGACGCGGGCGCGGCCGAATGACCCGACTGATCGTTTGGCGGCACGGCAATACCGACTGGAACGCCGCCAACCGGGTCCAGGGCCAGACCGACGTCGCCCTCAACGACCTAGGCCGCGAGCAGGCCGCCCTGGCCGCGCCGTTGCTGGCCGCATTGCGTCCCGACACCATCGTCGCCAGCGACCTCCAGCGCGCCCAGGACACCGCATCGGCCCTGGCCGCCCTGACCGGACTGCCGGTACGCACCGACGCCCGGCTACGCGAGCGCTACTACGGGCTGTGGCAGGGTCTGACCATGACCGAGGTCGCCGAACAGTTTCCGGCCGAGCACGCGCGCTGGCGGGCCGGTGAGCCGGACCCGGGCTGCCAGGTGGAAAGCCTCGACGACATGGGCAAGCGGGTCGGCGGCGCGCTACAGGACGCGGCGGACGCCGTACCGGGGGGCACCATCGTGGTCGCCACCCACGGCGGCGGGGCCCGTCAGGGCTGCGGTCACCTGCTCGGCTGGGGCTCGGCGGTGCTGCGTACGGTGGGGCCGCTGCAGAACTGTCACTGGACCGAGTTGCGGCATGACGACGTACGAGGCTGGCAGCTGCGGGCCCACAACGTCGGGTTGATCAGCCAGCGGGTCGTACCAGAGGCGGTCTGAGCGGCTCAGGTGATCGGCCCGCGCAAGCGGTCTGAGTCGGTCAACGATCGTTCGCAGGGTCACCGCTGGGGCAGCGGTGTTGGCGATCCGCTACCGTGCCGACATGCCCGTCGCGGTCGTCACCGACTCCACCGCGTACCTGCCGGCTGAGCTGAGCGGCACGTACGGCCTTACCCAGGTGCCACTGACCGTGGTGCTGAACGGGCGAGCCGGGTTGGAGGGGGACGAGATCTCCGCCGCCGACATCGTCCAGGCGCTGGACGCGCGTCGGGTCGCGGTGAGCACCTCCCGGCCCGCCCCCGAACTGTTCGCACAGACCTACCGTCACCTGCTGGACCAGGGAGCGACCGGCGTGGTGTCGATACACCTGTCGGCGGAACTCTCCGGCACCGTCGACGCGGCGCGACTGGCCGCGACCGAGGTCGGCACGGATCGGGTCACGGTGGTCGACACCCAGTCGACCGGGATGGGACTGGGTTTTCCGGTGCTTGCGGCCGCTACGAGCGCCGCGCGCGGGGCGGACCTGACGGCGGTACGGGAGGCTGCGGTCGACACGATCGGCCGGACCCACACCTACTTCTACGTCGACACGCTTGAATTCCTCCGTCGAGGGGGCCGGATCAACGCCGCTACGGCGCTGTTCGGCACCGCCCTGTCGGTCAAGCCGATCCTGCACGTCGTCGACGGTGCCATCGTCCTCTGTGACCGGGTACGTACCGCCAGCCGTGCCCTGGCCCGGCTGGTCGACCTCGCGGTGCAGGCCGCCGGGGACGCCGAGGTCGACATCGCCGTCCATCACCTCGGTACGCCACAACGGGCGGCGGAACTCGTCGCGACGCTGACCGACCGGCTGGGCCGGCAACTCCGCGACCGGTACGTCACCGAGGCGGGCGCGGTGATCGCCGCACACACCGGCCCCGGGTTGGCCGGTGTCGTGGTGCACCGCCGCGCCTGAACCATTCCGGCTCCATCTCCTGCACGCCCACCGTTTTCCACCGGGCCCTAGCACAACAGGTCATGATCAGGGCGTTTTCCACAGCCGGGTCGGTTGTCCACAGCGGCTGGTCAGCGGCTGATGTGAAGGCCAGCGGTGCGCTTGACTGCCGAACGTGGCCGATGACGACGAGACGATTGTTCGGCAGCGGCTCATGCGCCTGCTCGGCCGGACCGAGCCGCCGCTTCGGCAGGCTGCCCCGCCGGGACGGTCATCCAAAGCGCCAACTTCCGCCGAGGCAGCGTCGGTCGTACCAGTGCCTGCTGCGATGGCGTCGGTCGTACCAGCGCCTGCCGAGGCAGCGTCGGCCGTACCGGCCGGCGTACCCCGGCTGCTCGGAACCGGTGCCTTCGATCCGGGTCGGCGGGGAGTCAAGGCGCTGGCCGTGGTGGCCGTACTGGTGGTGCTCGGGGCTGCCGTCTGGGCTTGGCGGTCCCGCCCACATGCTGAGCCGGTGCCGGCAGCCTCAGTGGCCCCGTCGGCGTCGTACCAGGCCCCGTCAGGTCCGAGCGGGGCAGCGGGGGAGGTGGTGGTCGCGGTCGCCGGCAAGGTACGCCGTCCCGGTCTAGTCCGGCTACCGGCTGGGGCCCGCGTCGCCGATGCGCTGGCTGCTGCTGGCGGGGTGCTGCCCGGTGTGGACATCGCACTCCTCAACCTGGCCCGCAAGGTCAGCGACGGTGAGCTGATCCTGGTCGGGGTGACCGCACCGCCCGGAGCCGCCGGGCAACCGGGTGGCCCCGGGGCGGCCCCCGATCCGGGCACGGTTGCGGGTGGCGGCGGAAAGGTCAACCTCAACACGGCCACCCTGGCCCAGTTGGATGCGCTGCCCGGCGTCGGCCCGGTGCTCGCCCAACGCATCCTCGACCATCGCGAGCAGCACGGCGGGTTTCGCGCCGTCACCGACCTTCGCCAGGTCACCGGCATCGGCGATGCCAAGTACGAGGACCTCAAGGACCTGGTGACGGTATGACGGCACCAGCAGCACCCGGCTCAGTTCCGGCCGCGTCCGGCTCGGCCGGGTTAGTCACGCCGACCCCGGCCATGTCCGTCCCGGTCGTGTCAGCCCCGGCCCGGAAGGAGCCGCCCGACCTGCGGCTGGCCGGGTTGGCGGTCGCGACCTGGCTTACCGCCCTGGCCGGGCTGTATCTCTCCGTACCGGTCCTGGTGGCGGTCGCGGTACTGGCCACGATCGGTGCGCTTGCCCTTGCCCTGGCCGGGCAGCTGCTTCGGCGTCGACCGGGTCCGCCCCGCCAGAGCGGGACCAGCCAGTATGGCTGGATCGCCGTGACAGTGCTGCTCGGTGTGGTGTGTGGCAGTACGGCGACCGCCGCCCGGCTCGTGGTACGCGACGCCACCCCGCTTGCCGAGCTGGCGCAGGAGCGGGCCAGCGTCGCCGCCGAGCTGGTGGTCCGCGACGACCCACGAGCGGTCCGGGGTGCCGCTGGTCGACCGTCGGTCTACCTGGTCGCGGCAGAGTCGTTCTGGGTGCGGGACGTGGGCGGCCGGCGGATCAGCGTCGGTGCCCGGGTCCTGGTGCTGGCCAGCGATCCCGGCTGGCGAGAGCTGTTGCCCGGTCAACGGCTGACCACTGAGGGACGACTGGCCACACCCCAGGGTGGGGACCTGACTGCCGCGGTGCTGTCGGTCGGCACCCCACCGGTACTACTCGGTGAGCCTTCCTGGGCACAGCGGGCCGCCGGTGTACTGCGGGCGGGTTTGCAGCGGGCCTGCGCGCCGCTGCCGGACGAGCCGGGGGGACTGCTGCCGGGGCTGGTGGTGGGGGACACCAGTCGACTCGACCCTGCGGTCGAGGACGACTTTCTGGCCACCGGAATGACACATCTCAATGCCGTCTCCGGTTCCAACGTCGCAATTCTGATCGGTCTCGTGCTGCTGCTCGCCCGTTGGGGTCGCGCCGGGCCCTGGCTGGCTGCGGCCATCTGCGGGATTGCCCTGGTCGGGTTCGTGATCCTGGCCCGGCCGTCGCCGAGCGTCGTACGGGCGGCTGTCATGGGGGCGGTCGGGCTGCTCGGGCTTGCCCTCGGTCGGCCCCGTGCGGCGTTACCGGCCCTGGGGGCGGCCGTTGTCGTGCTGGTCGTGGCCGATCCGGAACTGGCCGGGGACGCCGGGTTCGCGCTGTCGGTCCTCGCCACCGGCGGGCTGCTGCTGATCGCGCCCGGCTGGCGGGACGCGTTGCGGCGTCGGGGCGTACCAGCCGGGGCGGCGGAGGCGTTGGCGGTCCCGGCCGCCGCCCAGGTGGCTTGTGCACCGGTGGTGGCAGGACTGTCCGGGACGATCAGTCTGGTGGCCGTCCCAGCCAACCTGTTGGCGGTGCCGGCGATCGCGCCCGCCACGGTGCTCGGGGTGGTGGCGGCCGTGGTGTCCCCGGTCTGGCCGGCGGGTGCCGAGTTCGCCGCCTGGCTGGGCAGTTGGCCGGCCTGGTGGCTGGTGACCGTGGCCCGGTACGGTGCCCGGCTCCCCGCTGGCACCCTGCCCTGGCTGGACGGGGTGGCCGGCGGCCTGACGCTGGCCGCGCTCACCGTGGCCCTGTTGGTGGCCGCTCGGCATCCCCTGGTGCGCCGACTGGTGGCAGTGGTCACGGCTGCGGTGGTGGTCGGCGCGCTTCCGGTCCGGATGGTGGCCAACGGTTGGCCGCCGGAGGGTTGGGTGGTGGTGGTCTGCGCGGTCGGCCAGGGGGACGCTGTGGTGCTGCCGGTGGGGTCGGGGCAGGCGGTTCTCGTCGACACTGGCCCAGATCCGGTGGCGGTCGACCGGTGTCTGCGTCGGCTCGGGATACGAACGGTGTCCCTGCTGGTCGTCAGCCATTTCCACGCGGATCACGCCGGTGGGGTGGACGGCGTCTTCCGGGGACGCCGGGTAGCGGCGGTGGTGACGCCACAGTGGCCCGAGCCAGCGGCCGGCCGGGAAGCGGTCGAGGCGGCTGCCGTCCGGGGCGGAACGCCGGTGACGGCGGTTGGTGCCGGCTGGTCATACCTGGCCGGACAGGTGGCGCTGACGTCGGTCGGGCCGCCACAGCAACTGCGTGGCACGCGATCCGACCCGAACAACAACTCGGTCGTTCTGTCGGCCCGAGTGCGGGGCGTGCGCATCCTGTTGGCCGGGGATGCCGAGAGCGAGCAGCAACGGGCGTTGCTTGACCAGCCACCCCCAGGTGGTTTGCGAGCGGACGTGCTGAAGGTCGCCCACCACGGTTCGGCCTACCAGGACGCGGGTTTCCTCGACGCGGTGGCACCGACGGTGGCCCTGGTCCCGGTGGGAGTTGACAACGGGTACGGCCACCCGAACGCTTCGATTCTCGCTCGACTGGCCCGGGGCGGGGCTCGGGTGCTGCGTACGGACACCGACGGTGACCTGGCCGTGGTCGTCCGGCCCGACGGAGGATTGGCGGTGGCCGTACGGGGGCTGGAGCCGGGAGAGGGCAGCAGGTGACAGCCCCGGCAGCCGCTCTCGACCTCGGAACGGGGACCGGACTCCATGCGGAGTTGACCTTCGCGGAAACCTGCCCTACCAATCGCAGTGCGCCGATGGCACCCTGAGCGCATCGACACGCGATGATTGGAGTAGCGCTCAGGTGGACGTCTTCCTCTTCGCGTTCTACGCGCTCGCCTACGTCGTTCTGCTCGCCTGGCTGATCCGGCTCGGCACGCGCCACGGTTTTGCTACGCCCTCGGTCGTGGTGCTACCGGTGGTCGCCGGACTGCTCTACGACAACGGCCTGATCGCGCTGGGCGCGGTCGTCGGGGAGGGGCCCCTGCTGGAGAACCTCAACCTGGTCCGTTTCTGGTCGCACGCACTGCTTACCCCGCTGTTGACGATCTTCGCGTGGGACGCGGTCCGGCGCGCGGGCGTGCGCTGGGCGGGCACCCGGATCGCGGCGGCCGGTGCCATCCTGCTCACCCTCGCCCTGGTAGCTATCGAGCTGGTCACCGAGCTTGCGAAGCTGACCCTGGAACCGACCCTCGAGTACGGCACCCTGCGGTACACGCCAGCAGAGTCCGACGGTCCCCCGATCATGGTGCTGACGATTGCCCTCGTGCAGCTGATCGCCTCGGTGATTGTCTTCCGCAAGCAGCGCTGGCCGTGGTTCATGGTCGGCGCAGCGCTCATGATCGTCGCCAGCGCGGTGCCGCTCCCGTTGCCCACCGGCGCCATGACCAACCTCTTCGAACTGATTCTGCTGACCTCGCTGGTGGCGACCAAGACCCGTCAGGACCGGCAGTCGGCGTCAGCGAGCGTGCCGACGGCACCGGCCACCCCGGCGAACGTCTGAGCGACACCGCCACCTTGGACATGACCAGACGACCAAGCGGCACCAGGGGCTGAAGGCGGGAGAACGAAGCAGGTGGCAGCCGTCGGACAATGTGCTCTAACTTAAGGTAAATGTCTGGATTTGCGCTAAGTGCGGGGTCAGCTGCGGGGAGCTGGGTGAGCAGGTCTGGTGCCTGCCGCCCAGCGTGCGAGTATGACGGCGTGACCCCCACCAGCCTGGCACCTGTCCTACTCGTCCTCGGTGATGAGGAGTTGCTCGTCACCCGTGCGATCTCCACGACGATTGCCCAGGCGCGGGAGGCCGACCCGGGGGCGGACGTACGAGAGTACGAAGCGGGTTCGTTGACTCCAGGCGAGATCGCCGAGATGCTCAGCCCTTCCCTTT
The DNA here is from genome assembly GCF_053590565.1 of Micromonospora sp. NPDC003197. Taxonomy (NCBI): domain Bacteria; kingdom Bacillati; phylum Actinomycetota; class Actinomycetes; order Micromonosporales; family Micromonosporaceae; genus Micromonospora; species Micromonospora sp. NPDC003197. The sequence continues at coordinate 42,262 of NZ_JBSFTE010000014.1, forward strand.
TCGGCGGTCGGCGGGTGCTGATCGTGCGGGCCGGCCAGGACGCGCGCAAGGACCTGGCGGCGGCCCTGCTGGCGTACGTGAAGAATCCCGACCCGGATGTCCACCTGCTGGTGACACATGCCGGTGGGGCCAAGGGCAAGGCCTTCGCCGATGGGCTTCGGCAGGCGGGGGCGATGGTGGTCCCCGCTGGCAAGCTCAAGGGACACCGGGACCGGGTCGGTTTCGTCCGCGAGGAGATCCGGCGAGCCGGGGGTAAGTGCACCGAGGACGCCGCCGAGGCGCTGCTCGGTGCCGTCGGTAACGACCTGCGTGAGCTGGCGTCCGCCTGTGCGCAGCTGATGGCCGACACCGACGGTCGGATCGGAGCGGACACGGTCGCCCGTTACTACCGGGGCCGGGCCGAGGTGAGCGGCTTCACGGTCGCCGACGCGGCCATGGTTGGGGATGTACCCGGTGCCCTGGAGGCGTTGCGGTGGGCGCTGCACGTGGGGGTCGACCCGGTGCCAATCGCCGATGCCATCGCCGACGGGGTACGTACCGTCGCTCGGGTGGCGTCAGCTGGGCGGGGCAGCGCCTATCAGTTGGCGAGCAGCCTCGGCATGCCGGCGTGGAAGATCGAGCGCGCTCAGCGGCAGGGGCGGGGCTGGACCCCCGAGGGGCTGGTCGACGCGATGCAGGCTGCCGCCGAGTGCAACGCTGCGGTCAAGGGGGGCGCTGACGATCGGGGGTACGCGCTCGAGCGGGCGGTCTTCGCCCTCGCCGCGGCCCGGCAGGGAGGCAGCAGCTGATGACCTCGGGCAGGTCGACCGGGTGGGCCGAGATCTCGCTCGACCGGCGACCGGTGCAGCGGACGGCGCCGAACAGGCTGCAGGCGATGCGGCGGAGGCAGCAGACGCCGCAGCGGGTGGTGTCGATTCCCGGACGGCGAACAGTAGGCAAGGCCACCGATCCCGCCCGGTATCGTCCGCTGTACTGCCGGGTGCTCGGCCTGCGGCACGTCCGCCCGGGTGGGCTGCTGCGGTTCGCCTACTTCGAGGGGGCCATCTTCCTTGGTGTGCTGCTCGGTCTGGCCGAGTTGGTGAGCTGGTGGGGCGTGCTGGCCCTGCCCGCCGTGGTCGCCCTGATGGTGAAGGTCAATGATGCGGCGGTGGCGGCGATAGCCCGGGCGGCAGCCCGGGTGCCGGAAACCGAGCAGGACCGGTTCCGCCGGGAGATCACGCCGGTGGTCGGTCGGGCTGCCGTGCCCGGTCGGACTGTTTTCCAGCCGTCGCCCGACCTTCGTCCCGCCGGATCGGGCCCGGTCGGCAGCCGGACCGTCGACCTCACCGACGTCGCCGTGTCACCCGTGGTGTCCGACCGGTTGCGGAAGGGGGCCCGAGGGGCAGCAGGGGACCGAAGTGATTTGGTACGGGGCGGGCTGAGCTGGCATCGGGCTGCGCTGATCTGGAACACGGCCGACCGGCTGCCCCGGGTACGGGAGAAACTGCGGCCGATCCGACAGTGGGCCGGGCGGTGGGAGCAGCCCGATTTTCGGCACCGGCTGGCCCACCAATCGGCCGAACACCGCTACGAATAGGCCGGCCGCACAGCGGTGAACGGCACCACTTGGCAGCGGTCAGGACAGCATGACGGGCACCTCCCGAGTCAGTCGTACAACTCGGTGGGTGCCCGTCGAAGTCTTGAGTCGAACCCTCAGGCGGAGAGCGACTGCAGGCGCTTGGCGATCGCTGACTTGCGGTTCGCTGCCTGGTTGCTGTGGATCACGCCCTTGCTGACGGCCTGGTCCAGCTTGCGCGAGGCATCGCGCATCAGTTCAACGGCCTTCTCGGCCTCGCCAGCCTCGGCGGCCTCGTTGAACTTGCGGACGGCAGTCTTCAGCGACGACTTGACCGACTTGTTACGCAGCCGGCGCTTTTCGTTCTGCCGGTTGCGCTTGATCTGGGACTTGATGTTCGCCACGCGACAGCCTCGTCTTGGTAGCTCGGGTTGGTCTAGTTGACGCGCAGGCGACAACAAGGCGTCACCACTACGCGAAGAGTCAGGTTACCAGGTCACCGAGGCCAGGCCAAAAGCACGGTCAACGGCATGCCGGCTTGCTCGGCGGGTTCAGCGCCAGCCGAGGCGATGTGCCAACCAGGCCAGCGCCATCTCCCCGCTCCACTGTTCGTGTGTGCGTACGTGTGGGGACGCCCCGGTCGGCCCGGACGCTGCCCGGCACAACCAGTATCCGGACATTGCTGCGAGCGTGGCATCCAGGGCGTCGGATGGCGCGTCGGCGGTGGCGGGATGCGTGGCGAAGATCCGGTCGGCGTCCAGGCCACTCGCGTACACGGTGACGAGCAGACCCGCCAGGTCGAACCAGGCGGGCCCGAAACACACCCAGTTCCAGTCGCAGAACCAGGCTTCCCCGGCCCGATCGAGGAGTACGTTGTCCAGCCGCAGATCGTTGTGGATGACCGTGTCGGTCGCGGCGTATCCGGGCAGCAGCGCCTCCAGGCGTACCAGCTCCGGCAGTCGGTCCAGGGTGCCGGCCGGTACGGCGGGCACCGGTTCCCGGCCGGCGGCGATCTCCCGCCACCAGGACAGGTCGGTGTAGGCGACCCCGGCCAGCCCGGACAGGCCGAGCGCGACCAACTCGGCGGGGGGCTCCCGGAGCGCGTCTGCCACCGCCGCGTACGCCGTGAGGGTGGCCTCCAACTCGGCGGGCACCCAGGGCAGCGTGGGCATTCGACCGCCGTCGACGGCGTCGAGGCAGATGACGAAGTGATCGGCCGTGGTGAGCGTCCAGCGAGGGCGGGGCACCCGAAGCCCGGACGGCAGGGTGGCGGTGACGGCGGCCTCCCGGGCGTACCAGTGGCAGAGGTCTGGCTGGCCAGCCAGGGTTGCGGCCTTGACGAAGACCGGCTCCCCGGCGGCGGTGTCGAGTACGGCGGCGAAGCCCCGGGTGAAGCCACCCCCGGCGGTACGGGCACCGGTGACCGGGGTGCCCAACCGGCCCTCGATGCGCGCGCGCAGATCCGGTGGCAGGTCGGTCCAGTCGGGGCGGATCGCGGTCTGGTCGTACGGCACGGCCGGTAGCGGGAGCGCGGACATCTCCCCATCCTGCCCGCCGGGGACACCGGCGGCATCCGCAGAGCGCGGCGCGTCTCCACCGCTGGTCGTCTGTCAGACTGCCCCGTTATGCGGACGGACGACTTCTGGAGCTTGATCGACCAGGCCCGGACCGGCGCCGACGGGAACGTCGGGGCGATCGCGGCGCGGGCGACGGAACTGCTGGCTGCCCGGGATGTCGCCGACATCGTGGGGTTCGCCCGCCATGTGCGTAAGGTGCTGGCGGCCTCCTACCGAGCGGACCTGTGGGCTGCGGCGTACCTGATCAACGGCGGCTGCTCCGACGACGGGTTCGAGTACTTTCGCGGCTGGCTGATGACGCAGGGCCGGGCAACCTTCGCCAAGGCGGTGGCCGAGCCCGACTCGCTGGCCGAGTTGCCGCCGATCCGCCAGGCGGCGATGACCGGTGAGGAGTTCGAGGCCGAGGAGATGCTCGGCGTCGCCCAGCGGGCCTACCGCACCGCGACCGCCACCGACCTGCCGGCGGACCCGGATCAGGCGGCGTACCCGGAGATTGGCGAGTTCTGGGACTTCGATGACGAGGACGAGATGCAACGGCGGTTACCCCGGTTGGCGGCACTGTTCCTGGAACCGCCCCAGGAGTGATCCGACCTTGCTCCCGCCGGCGTGGGAGCATAGAGGCAGCCGGTGCCCTGCCGGCCGTTACCCGTCCTCCTCAGTCGATCAGAACGGACCGCTGTGCCCCCGACGCTCGACCCCGGCGCGAACGCTCCTGGTGCCACCGACCCTGGCCGCATCCGGAACTTCTGCATCATCGCCCACATCGACCACGGTAAGTCGACCCTGGCCGACCGGATGTTGCAGCTCACCGGTGTGGTCGATCCCCGGCAGATGCGTGCGCAGTATCTCGACCGGATGGACATCGAGCGCGAGCGCGGTATCACGATCAAGAGTCAGGCGGTCCGCATGCCGTGGACCGTACGGGAGGGCGCCCAGCAGGGCGAACATGCCGTCCTGAACATGATCGACACCCCGGGGCACGTGGACTTCACCTACGAGGTGTCCCGTTCACTGGCCGCCTGCGAGGGGGCGGTGCTGCTGGTCGACGCGGCGCAGGGGATCGAGGCCCAGACGCTGGCCAACCTCTACCTGGCGCTGGAGAACGACCTGCACGTCATTCCGGTGCTCAACAAGATCGACCTGCCGGCGGCGCAGCCGGACAAGTACGCCGAGGAGTTGGCGCACCTGATCGGCTGCGAGCCGAGTGACTGCATTCGGGTCTCCGGCAAGACCGGCGACGGCGTGCCGTACCTGCTCGACGAGATCGTGCGGCAGTTCAAGCCGCCGGTCGGGGATGCTTCGGCCCCGGCCCGCGCGATGATCTTCGACTCCGTGTATGACGTCTACCGGGGCGTGGTCACCTACGTCCGGGTCATCGACGGGCGGATCGAGGCGCGCGACAAGATCAAGATGATGTCCACCGGCGCGGTGCACGAACTGCTGGAGATCGGCGTCATCTCCCCGGAGATGGAGAAGGCCGGGGCGCTCGGTGTCGGCGAGGTCGGCTACCTCATCACCGGTGTGAAGGACGTCCGGCAGTCCCGGGTCGGTGACACGGTCACCATCAACGCCCGGCCGGCCAGTGAGGCGCTGGGCGGCTACAAGGACCCGAAGCCGATGGTCTACTCCGGGCTCTACCCGATCGACGGCTCCGACTACCCGGACCTGCGGGAGGCGCTCGACAAGCTCAAGCTCAACGACGCCGCGCTCAGCTACGAGCCGGAGACCTCAGGCGCGCTCGGCTTCGGCTTCCGGTGCGGCTTCCTCGGTCTGCTCCACCTGGAGATCATCCGGGAACGGCTGGAGCGCGAGTTCGGGCTGGACCTCATCTCCACCGCGCCGAACGTGGTCTACCGGGCCATCCTGGAGGACGGCAACGAGATCGTCGTCACCAACCCCAGCGAGTACCCGACCGGCAAGGTGGCCGAGGTCTACGAGCCGGTCGTCCGGGCCACGGTGCTGACCCCCAACGACTACGTCGGCGCGGTGATGGAGCTGTGCCAGGGCCGTCGGGGCTCGTTGCAGGGAATGGACTACCTCTCCGCCGACCGGGTCGAGCTGCGCTACACGCTGCCCCTGGCCGAAATCATCTTCGACTTCTTCGACCAGCTCAAGAGCCGCACCAAGGGCTATGCGTCGCTGGACTACGAGCCCACCGACGAGCAGTCGTCCGACCTGGTCAAGGTGGACATCCTGCTGCACGGCGAGCCGGTGGACGCGTTCAGCGCCATCGTGCACAAGGACAAGGCATACAACTACGGCGTCACGATCGCCGCCAAGCTTCGTACGTTGATCCCGCGCCAGCAGTTCGAGGTGCCGATCCAGGCGGCGATCGGCAACCGGGTGATCGCCCGGGAGACCATCCGGGCGATCCGCAAGGACGTGCTGGCCAAGTGCTACGGCGGTGACATCACCCGGAAGCGCAAGCTGTTGGAGAAGCAGAAGGAAGGCAAGAAGCGGATGAAGATGGTGGGCCGGGTCGAGGTCCCCCAGGAGGCCTTCATCGCCGCGCTCTCCACCTCCGACTCCGGCGACGCCGGCGGCAAGGGCGGCGGAAAGAAGTGATCCCGGGGGCGTACGGGCCTGCGGCAGTGGCCCCGCGGGCGTACGGGCCCACCGCATCGTTCTGCCCCCGCTGTGCGGCACAGCTGTCGGCCACCCCGCCGACCAGCTGTGCCGCCTGCGGCTACCAGTTGTTCCTCAACGCCCGCCCCACCGGGGGCGTGATCGTGCTCGACGGCCATCCGGGTGACCTGCGGTTCCTGGCATTGAAGCGGACAGCGCAGCCGCAGGCGGGGCGCTGGGAACTTCCCGGCGGCTTCTGCGACGGCTGGGAGCACCCATCCGACGCGGCGGTCCGGGAGGCCCGGGAGGAGTTGGGTGTCGAGGTCGAGCTGGGTGACCTCGTCGGCATGTACCTTGGCGGCTACGACTTCCAGGGCGAGACGCTGCCCGTACTCGATGTGTTCTTCCTGGCGAGGATCGCCACCGGGGAGATCAGGTTGAACCCCAGCGAGTCGTCCGACATGAAGTGGTTCCAGCTCGCGGAGCCGCCCCCGCTGGCCTTCTCCACGATGGATCAGGCGGTCCGGGACACCGCCCGTCGATTCGGCGACTGATCACGATCCGGTATCTCGCTGTTATTGACCCGGTTTGAGATTTACGGGGGTCGGGAACTTAATCGTCACCAACAGCGAGGCACACCCCCGGAGGAGGACCGTCGTGGAACTCACCGTTCTCGGTATCATTACCGCACTCATCGTCGGGCTGATCGTTGGCGCGATTGGTCGCCTGATCGTTCCGGGCCGGCAGAACATGCCGATGTGGCTGCATATGCTCATCGGTGTCGGCGCGGCACTACTCGGTACGGTGCTGGCGCGGGCCATGGGTATCGCCACCCAGACCGCTGGCATCGACTGGACCGAACTGCTCGTCCAGGTAGTCCTGGCCGCCCTGGCCGTGGCCCTGGTGGCGGGTGTCGGTGGACGGCGCAGCGTGAGTCGTTACTGATTCGACAGTGACGCTGATCGGGACGCCGGATCGATTGATCCGGCGTCCCGCCGTTGTTGCGGGATCTTTTCGTCAACCCGGAACCGATGGGCGAAAAGATCCCGCATACGCGTGTCCGCGGAAGGCGAATGTCAGCGGAGCCAGGGAATGTTGCGATCGAGCAGATCGCGTTCCTTGAGTTCCTTGCGGAGCGGGATCTCGTTGTCGATGTAGCCGTCCCAGTTGATGCCCCAGTAGTTCGCGGTGTGCGTACCCTCACCGCAGAGCTGGCGCTGCACCGGGTTGCGGTTGGCCCACCACTCGCCGTCCTTGTCGATGTGCAGTTCATCGAGCGGGCGGATCCACCGGTAGGTGTAGCCGACGAAGAGCATCTTGCGGGTGACGGTCGACAGGTTCGTCGACCGGGAGTGCCACTGCCGACGGTCGAAGATGAACGCGTCACCCGGGTTGGCCGTGATCTCGACCGTGCCCTCCGGGTCCGGGTTGTGCACGGTGAGGTCGTCCGGCCGGTCCAGCGAGTTCCACAGGTGGCTGCCCGGAATCACCTTCGTGGCACCCCGCCCGGTCTCCGAGAGGTCGGAGAGGACGTAGGCCACCTTCAGCGAGAACATCGGACGCGGCAGGTTGGGGTCCATCGTCTCCGGGTCGGAGTTCTGCCGGTACCCATCCTGGTGCCAACCCCAGTACGGCTTCTCCGGCTCGGCCGCCGGCGGGGTCACGTCCAGGTGGTTGTGGTGCGTGTAGATGTTCCATCCGGCCAGCCCCCACATGTAGGGGAACGCGATCGGATGGGTGAGCAGCTCGCCGAAGAGTTCGTCGCGCTCCAGGAAGCCCAGCAGGTGCAGGGTGCCGTCCTTGGTGGTACGACCAGCCGCCAGCTCCTCCGCGTAGACGCGGTCGACCGCCGCCTCCAGGGCCGCGCGGTGGTCCTCGGTCAGGACGTTGCGCAGAAGCAGGAAGCCCTGCTCGTGAAACTCCTTGCGGTCAGTATCACTGATCGGTTCGTACCCGGTCCGGCCACCGTAATCGAACACCGTGTCCAACCTCCCCATAGGTGGAGCCCGTTGCTAGGCCCACACAACCTGCCGATGTTAACTCCTTGCAGTCGACTACGAAGACAGGCGTTCCGGTCAGTCGACATCGAGTCGGGCAGCCGGGTACGAAGGGGGACAGTGTCGTAGCGGAAAGTGAGAATCCGTAGGGTGCGACCGGCCCGTCGTAACAGCGACAAAGCCTCGTAACAGGGGGTGCTACAGGTCGGCGAACACCTCGACGACAACCAGCTTGGCGCTGGGGGTGCCGTCGTCTACCTGGGACCAGACCCCCTTCTCCGCCGTCCATTGCAGATCACCGAAGCGCACCCGCTTCACGCCGTGGTCACCCGCGTGGGCGACCAGCCAGTGCGCGTAACGCCACCCGGCCTGGGCATCGGCGGCTGCCACCGTCAGACCGATGAGGTCGGTCGGGGTGGTCGTCTTCAGTTGGCCCCAGTCCAGCCGTAGGCCGTCGACCAGCGCGGCCGCTGCCGCGCTGCCCCGCATCGCCGGCTCCCGTCCGACGACGCAGTTCACCGCGCCGGTCGCGTTGCCCACCAGGGCCCGGGCGAGCACTGCCGACTCGTCGGCCCACTTCTCGTACGCCTCGGGGAAGGCCGAGCGCTGTACCGCCTGGGCGGCGTCGGTGACCCGCATCCGCTCCCAGCCCTTCACCTTCTTCAGCGCGGTGTAGAAGCGGGTCGCCGCGTAGCGGGGGTCACCGATCTGCTCGGGTGTACCCCAGCCCTGGCTCGGACGCTGTTGGAAGAGCCCGATCGAATCCCGGTCGCCGCCGGCCAGGTTTTCCAACCCGGACTCCTGGAACGCGGTGGCGAGTGCCACCACGACCGCCTGCTCCGGCATCTTGCGGCGAATCCCGATCGCCGCGATCGTGGCCGCGTTGGCCATCTGTTCCGGGTTGAGGTGGACCCGACCATCAGCCTGCACCGTGCAACGCTGGATCAGGGACGGTAGTGGAAGTTGGTGCCGGAGTGGGCCGAGGCTGACATATGCGCCAATCCCGACGATCAGCACGAGCACTACGGCCCCAATCACCACTGCCCGAATTCGCACCGGCACCCCCTGCTCGACTGCGTGCAATCGTACGTGCGTCCAGCCGCCACCGACCGGGTTGCCGAGCACCTGGTCGTACCGTCCGCACCGATCGGCTGGTCGGCGCGGAACTGTCGGTGGGCAAACCGGCCCGCTGCTGTGTCCACTTAGGTCTTTGGTACCCAGCGGGCGGGCCGTTTCTCACGGAGGGCGAGAATTCCTTCCCGTCCCTCCGCCGAGCGGAAGAATCGGGTGGACCGGTCGGTCAGGTCGGCCACGTCGGTCTGGAAGTCGGTGGGGGTGGGGCGACGCAGCAGCTCCTTCGCGCCGGCCAGCGCCCCCGGTGCTCCCCGGACCAGCGCGGCGCAGTAGGCGGCCACGGTCGCGTCCAACTCTTCGGCCGGCGTCGCGACCGTCACCAGCCCGATCCGTTCGGCCCGCCGGCCGTCGAAGACCTCACCGGTCAGGTACAGCTCGGCAGCGGCGCGTGGGTGCAGCCGGGGCAGCACGGTGGCCGAGATGACCGCCGGGATCACCCCGATGCGCACCTCGGTGAAGGCGAAGGTCGCCTCGGTGGCACAGACCGCGATGTCGGCCGCCGCGATCAGCCCCAGGCCGCCGGCCCGGGCCGGGCCGGCCACCCGGGCCACCACCGGCTTCGGGCACTCCCAGATGGCGGTCAGTACGTCGCCGAGCATGGCGGCCGGAACGGTGCCGCTGTCGAACGCCGCCGCGGTCTCCTTCAGATCGGCGCCGGAGCAGAACACCGGCCCGGTGTGGGAGAGCACCACCGTACGGACGGTGTCGTCCGCGACGGCCGTGGCCAGCGCGGCGAGCAGTTGGGTCATCAGCGTGGTGGAGAGCGCGTTGCGGTTGCGCGGGCTGTCCAGCGTGAGCGTGGTCACGCCATGCGCGGTCGATACCCGGACCAGTGGGTCGGGCTCAGTGGTCAGCTCTGCGGTCATGCGGCGCACACTAGTGGCATGCCCGCTGTGCTCCCAGAAGGTGAACCCGTACCCGGCGACGGGATGCTGCCGTCCACCGCGCTCGCCCAGGTCGGCGCGCGTGGTTTCGGGGTCTATGTCCATGTCCCGTTCTGCGCCAGCCGGTGTGGCTACTGCGACTTCAACACCTACACCGCCAGTGAGTTGGGCGGCGGGGCCAGTCGAGACGGGTACGCCGACACGGTCCTGGCCGAGTTGGCCCTGGCCCGTCGAGTGCTGGCCGATCAGCCGCCGCCCCGGGTGGACACCGTCTTCGTCGGGGGTGGCACCCCCACCCTGCTGCCCGCCGACGACCTCGCCCGCATCCTGGACGGCATCGACCGCACCTGGGGCCTGGCCGGCGACGTCGAGGTGACCACCGAGGCCAACCCCGAATCGGTGACTCCGGAGTCACTCAAGGCGCTGCGGGCGGCCGGCTACACCCGGATCTCGCTGGGCATGCAGTCGGCCGCCGCCGGGGTGCTCGCGGTACTCGACCGCCGGCACACCGCCGGCCGGGCCACGGCCGCCGTCGCGGAGGCCCGCGAGGCCGGGTTCGACCACGTCAACCTGGACCTGATCTACGGCACGCCGGGGGAGAGCGCCGAGGACTTCGCCGCCTCGTTGGCCGAGGCGACCGCCGCCGGGGTCGACCACGTCAGCGCGTACGCCCTGATCGTGGAGGACGGCACCCGGCTGGCCGCCCGGATGCGTCGGGGCGAGTTGCCGTACCCGAGCGACGACGTGGCCGCGGACCGCTACCTGGCCGCCGAGGCCGCGCTGACCGCCGCCGGCTTCTCCTGGTACGAGGTGTCCAACTGGGCCCGTACGCCGGCTGCCCAGTGCCGACACAACCTGCTCTACTGGACCGGCGCTGACTGGTGGGGGCTCGGCCCTGGGGCGCACAGCCACGTCGGCGGGGTGCGCTGGTGGAATGTCAAACATCCGACGACGTACGCCGCTCGGCTCGCCGAGGGGAGGTCCCCGGGACACGGGCGGGAGACGCTGACCCTGGCGGATCAGCGGATGGAGGACGTGATGCTGCGGCTGCGCCTGGCCACCGGGCTGCCGTTGGACACCCTCGACGACGCTGGCCGGGCCGCCGCGAGCCGGGCGATGGCCGACGGGCTGCTCCAGGAACCGGCGTACGCCGCCGGCCGTGCGGTGCTCACCCTGCGCGGGCGGCTCCTCGCCGACGCGGTCGTTCGCGACCTGCTGCCCTGACCGGTCCGGCCTGCGCCCGGGGGCAGGCCGTGCCCGGGCCGCCGACACGGGATTCGTCGACTGCCCGGCGCGGCCGGTCTCGGAGCTACTTCACCATCCGGATGCTCATCGGGTAGTGGTACAGCACGCCCTCGTTGGCCTTGACACCGCCGAGGATCGAAAAAATGATCAAGATGAGCCAGGTGATCAGTGGCAGGAAGAACAGGATGCCAAAGCTGCAGGCCGCGATGATGACCGCGACGACGTTGGCGATGCCCCAGGTGATCTGGAAGTTCAGCGCCTCGACCGCGTGTGCCCGCACGGTCGGCGACTCGTTCCCCTTGGCCAGCATCGCCACGAGCGGGGCGATGAAGCCCACGAGGATGCCGCCGAAGTGCGCGATCAGCGCCCAGGTCTTCTCGTCACTGTTGGCGTAGCCAGCCGGAGCCGCCGCACCGTACGGGCTGCCGTGCGGTGGGTAACCGCCCGCGGGCGGATAGCCGCCTCCGGGGGGCGGGTAGCCGCCAGCAGGGGGTGGGTATCCGCCCTGGGGCGGGGGATATCCGCCAGCGGGGTAGTCCGCCGACGGCGGGATGTCGCCAGGTGACTGGTACGGCGACGCGTACGGCGACGGTTCAGTTGGGGCTCCGTACCCGGGTGCTCCGGACGACGGTGGCGCGGATGACGGCGGTGCGGATGACGGTGCTCCGAACGACGGCGGTGCGGATGACGGCGGCTCGAATGACGGTGGCGTGGATCCGGGGGAGGGAGCCTCGCCCGGCATCGAGTAGGACGCGGGGGAAGTGGGGGACGCGGTCGGGTCCGGAGGCAGGGCTCCGGAGTTGCTCCCGTCGGACGGGCGAGGTGGTTCTGTCATGAAACTCACGCTAAGGGGCGGCTACAAGGGCCACTAGACCGGTACCAGACTGTTTTTCGAACAACTGGCCAGAAAGCACTAAGTGATCATCGCGAGGCGGTGGGACTTGGTCGTAGACTGGCACTCGCTAGAGTCGAGTGCCAAGCCGCCGGATCGGCGGCCGACGAGGCGTAGCCGGCAGGAGGTGCAGATGGGTCTCGATGACCGCAAGCTCGACGTACTTCGGGCGATCGTCGAGGACTACGTCGTGACCCAGGAGCCGGTCGGCAGCAAGGCACTCGTCGAGCGGCATCAGCTCGGGGTCTCCCCAGCCACCGTACGTAACGACATGGCGGTGTTGGAGGAGGAGGGCTACATCCGGCAGCCGCACACCAGTGCCGGCCGGGTGCCTACCGACCGGGGCTACCGGCTGTTCGTCGACCGGCTGTCCCGGGTCAAACCGCTCACCCCGGCCGAACGTCGGGCGATCGAACGATTCCTGGTAGGCGCGGTCGATCTGGACGACGTGGTGCACCGTACGGTTCGGCTGCTCGCCCAGCTGACCCGTCAGGTCGCCGTCGTGCAGTACCCGAGCCTGGCGCGCTCGTCGGTCCGGCACCTGGAACTGGTGCCGATCTCCACGACCCGGCTCATGGTCGTCATGATCGCCGACACCGGACGGGTCGAGCAGCGTCTGGTCGAGTTGCCCGCCCCGATGCCGGTTGACGACGTCACCGACCTGCGTCGACTGGTCAACGAGAAACTGGTGGGTAGTCGGTTGGCCGACACCCCACCGCTGGTCCAGGCCCTGGTCGAGGAGGTGGCGCCGCACCTGCGTGGCGGCATGACCATTCTCTCCACCGTGCTGTTGGAGACGCTCGTCGAGCGGCACGAGGAGCGGATCGCGCTGGCCGGTACGGCCAACCTCACCCGAGGTGGCCTGCTCGACTTCCAGGGCTCCCTACGCCCGATCCTCGAAGCCCTCGAGGAGGAGGTCGTGCTGCTCAAACTGATCGGAGAGGCCGAGCCCAGCAGCACGCTACGGGTGCGGATCGGTGACGAGAACGAGATCGACAATCTACGCTCGACCTCGGTGGTCAGCACCGGGTACGGTCCGGGCAGCACCATCGTGGGTGGCCTGGGCGTACTCGGCCCGACCCGGATGGACTACCCCGGCACGATCGCCACCGTGCGGGCCGTGGCACGCTACGTTGGCGACCTGTTGGCCCAGAATTGACCACAGAATCGCATTGACCCCGACTCCGACCGACCTGGGACGACCGGCGGACGGCAACGCGAGACAGACATGAGGACACGGAACGCAGTGGCCAAGGACTACTACGGGATTCTCGGCGTCAACCGGGACGCCTCCGACGACGAGATCAAGCGTGCCTACCGTAAGCTCGCGCGCCAATACCACCCGGACGTCAATCCGGACCCGGAGGCGCACGAGAAGTTCAAGGAAATCAACGCCGCCTACGAGGTTCTCTCCGACGATCAGAAGCGGCAGATCGTCGACCTGGGGGGCGACCCCCTGGCTCCGGGCGGCGGAGGTGCCGGCCCCGGCGGAGCGGGCCCGTTCGTCGGGTTCCAGGACATCATGGACGCCTTCTTCGGGGCGGCCGGCGGTGCGAGCCGTGGGCCCCGGCCCCGGACCCGGCCCGGTTCCGACGCCATAATCCGGCTCGAACTCGACCTACACGAGACGGCCTTCGGGGTCGAGGCGCCCATCACCGTCGACACCGCCATCCTCTGCACCACCTGCTCCGGCGCGGGTACGGCGGCCGGCACCCACCTGGCCACCTGCGACGCCTGCGGTGGTCGGGGTGAGGTGCAGTCGGTGCAGCGCACCTTCCTTGGCCAGGTCGTCTCGGCCCGGCCGTGCACGGTGTGCCAGGGCCACGGCACGACCATCCCGAGCCCCTGCCCCACCTGTGCCGGTGACGGCCGCGTCCGTACTCGCCGGTCGCTGACCGTCAAGATCCCTGCCGGGGTCGAGGACGGCATGCGGATCCGGTTGGCCCAGCAGGGGGAGGTGGGGCCGGGCGGCGGCACGGCTGGTGACCTCTACGTCGAGATCCACGAGCGTCCCCACGACGTCTACTCTCGCAAGGGCGACGACCTGCACTGCCGGGTGACCGTGCCGATGACCGCGGCGGCGCTCGGCACCCGGCTGACCATCAAGACGCTGGACAGCGAGGAGACGGTCGACGTCAAGGCCGGCACCCAGCCCGGCAGCACCCTGCGGCTGCGCGCTCGGGGCGTACCCCACCTGCGCGGCACCGGGCGCGGCGACCTGTTCGTACACCTCGACGTGCGTACGCCCACCAAGCTCGACGCCGATCAGGAGCGGATGTTGCGCGAGTTCGCCAAGACCCGGGGCGAGGAGGTCGCCGAGCTCAGCAAGCAGGGCGGCTTCTTCTCCCGGATGCGGGACGCCTTCAACGGCCACAACTGATCCCCGGTGAGCGAACCACTGTTTTTGGTCGAGGCGTTGCCGGCCGGTGACACGGCGACCCTCGCCGGCCCGGAGGGGCACCACGCCGCGACGGTGCAGCGGCTCCGAGTCGGTGAGCAGCTGCTGCTCGCCGACGGGCAGGGGGGCATCGCCTCCGCCGTGGTCACCGCCGTCGGCCGGGGCACCCTCGACCTGACCATCACCACCCGGGAGTACGTGGCCGCCGCCGACCCTCGGCTCGTCGTCGTACAGGGGATCGCCAAGGGCGACCGGGGGGAACTGGCCGTACAGGCGATGACCGAGGTCGGGGTCGACGAGATCGTGCCCTGGTCGGCGGCCCGCTCGGTGACCCAGTGGCGGGGCGAGCGGGGTGCTCGGTCCCGGGACAAGTGGGTGGCAACCGTCCGAGAGGCGGCCAAACAGGCCCGCCGCGCCTGGCTACCGGTGGTCGCCGGCACTCCGGACGAGTCGACGAGCACCGTGGCCCGCCGGATCGGCGCGGCGGGGATCGGTCTGGTCCTGCACGAGGAGGCAACGACCCCGTTGTCCACCGTGCCGCTGCCGGCGACCGGTGACATCGTGCTGGTCGTCGGGCCCGAGGGCGGGATCGCGCCGACCGAGCTGGCCGCGCTGGAAGCCGCCGGCGGGGTGCCGGTACGACTCGGCGCGCAGGTGCTACGTACCTCCACCGCCGGGGTTGCCGCGCTGGCCGTACTGTCCGCCCGCCTCGGCCGATGGTGACGCTACCTACCGCGCCGACGGGGTGAGTTCCTGCCGGGTGTCCGGCGGCGTACCGGCATACCATGCGACGGATGAAGACCGACTGCCTGTTCTGTCGCATCGTCAACGGCGAGATCCCGGCGACCGTGGTCCGGGAGACCGACACGACCCTCGCCTTTCGTGACATCAACCCGAAGGCCCCGGTACACGTCCTGGTGATTCCGAAGGAGCACTACGTGGACGTGGCGACCCTGGCCCAGGCGGATCCGAAGCTCGCCGGCGAGGTGCTGGAGACCGCTGCCAACGTGGCTGAACACGAGGGCCTACTGGTGGACGGGTTCCGGCTGATGTTCAACACCGGCGAGTACGGCGGCCAAGAGGTTCCGCACGCGCACGCCCACGTGCTCGGCGGTGCGCCGTTGGGCCCGATGCTGGCCGGCTGAGATGTTAGGAAGGGCCCCTTCCTATGCAGAAAACGATAAGAAGGGGCCCTTCCTTTCACCGGTAGGATCGGGGCGATCTTGCAGGGTGGGGTGGGAGGACGGATGACCGAGGTGAGCCGACGGCTGGAGCGGATGACCCGTCAGGTGCAGGCGGAGGCGCGGATACCGGCGCTTTCCGTGGCGCTGCACCGGGCCGACCGCCCCCTGTGGAGCTGTACCGTCGGCGGGACCGGCAACGACACCCCGTTGACCGAGGCGAGCCGGTTCCGGATCGGGTCGGTGACCAAGAGCTTCACCGCCGTACTGGTGATGCAGTGCCGGGACGAGGGACTGCTCGATCTCGACGACCCGATCGGTGCCCACCTCGACGTGCCGGCGCACCGTGAGTTGACGGTACGCCGGCTGCTGTCGCACACCGCCGGTATCCAGCGGGAGCCCTACGGTGACGTGTGGGACACCCTGGACGCGCCGGATGTCGACCAGCTTCTCGCCGAACTGGTACGCGCCGAGCGGGTGCTGCCGCCGGGCCGCCGCTACCACTACTCCAACCTGGGCTTGGCCCTGCTCGGTCACGCTGTGGGCCGGTTGCGGGGTGGCACCTGGGCCGAGGTGCTGACCGACCGGGTGCTGCGCCCGCTCCGTCTGTTGGCGACCGGTGTCGAGCCGGGGCCGGATGCGGTGACCGGATTTCTGGTGGACGCCTACTCCGACCACGCCCGGCCCGAGCCGCCGACCGACTTCGGCGCGGTGGGCCCGGCGGCGCAGCTCTGGAGCACCGCGTCGGACATGGCTCGCTGGGCTGCCTTCCTGGCCGACCCGGCTGCGGTCGATCCGGCTGGTGCCGTACTGCGGTCGAGCACCTTGGACGAGATGCGTTGGCCGTTGACCACCACCGACGAGACGCTCTGGAGCACTGGTTTTGGGCTGGGGTTGATTTTGCTGCCGCAGGGCGACCGGGTCATGCACGTCGGGCACGACGGGGCGATGCCGGGCTTCCTGTCGGCCGTCTATGGCCGCCGGGGTGGTGCTGACACGCCGGGCGCGATGGGGTGCGCGGTGCTCGCGTCCTCCGGGACTGCCGCCGAGATTGCGGAGCTGCCCCATCGACTGCTGGCCGCCGCGGTGGCCGACGACCCGGCCGACATTGTGGCCTGGGCCCCCGGCGAGCCCGCGCCGGAACCGTACCGTGGTCTGCTTGGCCGCTGGTGGGGTGAGGGCTTCGAGTACGTCTTCTCGTGGCGGGACGGTGCGCTGCGGGCCCGGGGTGCCGCTGATCAGGTGGGTCGGCCGCCTGCGGTCTTCGCGCCGTTGCCTGGACAGCCGGATGTGCTGCGTACCGTCTCCGGACGGGAGGTTGGCGAGTTGCTGCGGCTGACCCGGGACGAGCGGGGCATGGTGGTCCGGATGCACTGGGCGACCTACCGGTTCACTCGTAACCAGGAGACCTTTGACAGCTTCGACTTCCGCCGCTCGGATATGCCCTGACGGGACGTTCCGAGCGGCCGGCGCGGTGGGATACCGCGCCGGCCGCTGTCGGAGTGGATCTAGCCGACGGGCATCACGGTCGGTGCCGGCCAGCTGCCCTGGAACACGTGGGTCGCGTCGTCGCTACGGCTGGGGGCGAAGCCGAAGAGCTGGTCGACCCGGGACGCCTCACCGCTGCTCGGGTACGGGTTGGTGCAGCTGGTGCCGGCGCTGCCGCCGGACATCAGCAGGGCACAGTTGCCGTTGTAGTTGTCGGGCAGGCCGAGGATGTGCCCGATCTCGTGGGTCATGATCCGCAGCGGGCTGTACTGCTGTGCCTGCTGCGTGTCGATGTAGACCCGGCCGTTGCCCAGGCTGGTGCGGACCGCGTACGAGCCGCCGCCGGTGATCTGGTAGATCCGCAGGTTCGACCCGCACTGGGAGAGCGTCACGTTCGAGGTCGCGTTGTTCCAGATTGAGGCGGCCTGGTTTGCGACGCTGACGAAGCTACCGGCCTGGCTGGTGTTGTAGCAGACCGTGGCAGCCAGGGAGGTGGCGGCGGCCGGGGCCGCGCTGACGAAGGGGACACCGATCGCCGCCACCGCGCCGGCCAGGAGTCCGGCCAGGAGTCGGGTGACTTTCCGAGGGGACATGGCTCACTCCACTGGGAGACGTGGACAGGGACGGACCATTCTTAAAAATAGAAATCTTTCAATGCAAGCGCCGTTGGTCATATGCTGAATGGTGCAGAAGGGGCATTTCGCCCTGCCGGCGACATAGGTGATGCCTTTCGTGCCTGATGGGCCGGGTGTCGACGTCGGCTGCCGCGCGGGCGGATGGGCGGAAATGGGCAGGGTGCGTACGGCGTTGACCCGATACGATGGCAGCAACGTTCGCACGTCCCACCAGTAGGGCGGGACATCTAGATCGAGAGCAGGTGGCGTAGGGCCCACGGGCCCGACCTATGACCGGTACACCGCCTCCCGGGCAGGCCCGGGTGCAGACCAGGATCACGGTTCCTGACTCGAAGATCATGGTGAACCTGCTTGGCGCGGGAGACGAGATCCTCCGACTCGTCGAGCGCTCGATCAACAGCGATGTGCACGTACGGGGCAACGAGATCACCATCACCGGTGCCCCGGCCGACAACGCGCTCGCGGAGCGGCTCTTCACCGAATTGCTCGAACTGATCGAAAAGGGCGAAACACTGACCAGCGACGCCGTCCGGCGCACCGTCGGGATGCTCGAACAGGGCACCACCGAGCGGCCCGCCGAGGTTCTGACCCTCAACATCCTCTCCCGTCGGGGCCGGACCATCCGTCCCAAGACCCTCGGGCAGAAGCGGTACGTCGACGCGATCGACGCGCACACCATCGTCTTCGGCATCGGCCCCGCCGGCACCGGTAAGACCTACCTGGCAATGGCCAAGGCAGTGCAGGCCCTACAGGCCAAGCAGGTCAACCGGATCATCCTGACCCGGCCGGCGGTCGAGGCGGGGGAGCGGCTGGGCTTCCTGCCCGGCACGCTCAACGAAAAGATCGACCCCTACCTGCGCCCGCTCTACGACGCGCTACACGACATGCTCGACCCGGATTCCATCCCGAAGCTGATGGCAGCCGGCACGATCGAGGTGGCACCGCTGGCCTACATGCGGGGACGTACGCTCAACGACGCCTTCATCATCCTCGACGAGGCGCAGAACACCACCCCCGAGCAGATGAAGATGTTCCTGACCAGGCTAGGCTTCGGTTCCAAGATCGTGGTCACCGGGGATGTCACCCAGGTTGACCTGCCTGGCGGGACGACCAGCGGTCTGCGGATGGTGCGTGACATCCTCCAAGGTGTGGAGGACGTGCACTTCGCCCCGCTCTCCAGCACCGACGTGGTCCGCCACCGGCTGGTCAGCGACATCGTCGACGCGTACGCCCGTTGGGACGCCGAGCGGGAGGCGCAACAGGGCGTGCACGCCGTGCCCGGTCGTACCGCACAGAGCGGCCGAGCCGGCCGTCGTCGCTAAGTCAACAGGGGAAGCAGTTGTCCATCGAGATCACTAACGAGTCGGGTGTCCAGGTCGACACCGACGCCATCCTCGCCGTGGCCCGGCACGCCCTCGACGAGATGGGCGTCAACCCGCTCGCCGAGCTGTCGGTGCTGCTCGTCGACATCGAGTACATGACCGAGCTCAACCACCGGTGGATGGGCGGGGACGGGCCAACCGACGTACTCGCCTTCCCGATGGACGAGGGCAGCATCGACCACGGTCCGGGCGAGGTCAACGGGGCCGAACCGGCGTTGCTCGGTGACATCGTGCTCTGCCCCGAGGTGGCCGCCAAGCAGGCCACCACCGCCGGCCATTCGGCCGACGACGAGCTGCACCTGCTGACCGTGCACGGGGTACTGCACCTGCTGGGTTACGACCACGCCGAGCCGGAGGAGGAGCGGGAGATGTTCGAGCTGCAGGCTCGCCTGCTGTCCGGCTGGCGGGCAGCGCGAGCACAGTGATGCCCGCCCACTTAGCGGCCGCCGGCGCCCCCGCCGGCCTGCCGGATCTGCAACTGTTGTTCTCTGCGGCGGGGCTGGTGGTGCTCGCCGGCATCTTCGCCATGACCGAGGCCGCCCTGGCCGTCGTCTCACCGGCCCGCGCCGCCGAGTTCGCCCGGGACGGCGTACGCGGTGCCCGGGCCCTCCAGCTCGTCGCTGGCGACGTGGTCCGCCACCTCAACCTGCTCCTGCTGGTGCGGCTGCTCTGTGAGCTGACCGCCACCACCCTGGTCGCCCTGGTCGCTGTCGACACGTTCGGCGCCGGCTGGACAGCGGCGCTGGTCACGGCCGGTGCGATGACCGTGATCAGTTTCGTGGTCGTCGGTGTCGGTCCGCGTACGATCGGCCGACAGCACGCCTACGCCGTCGGCCGGATCACCGCACCCTCGGTGCGCTGGCTGGGGCGGGCCCTCAACCCGCTCGCCTCGCTGCTGATCCTGATCGGCAACGCGGTCACCCCCGGCCGGGGCTTTCGCGAAGGCCCCTTCGCCACCCAGGTCGAGTTGCGGGAGCTGGTCGACCTGGCCGAGCAGCGAGGGGTCGTCGAGCACGGCGAACGGCAGATGATCCAGTCGGTCTTCGCGCTCGGCAACACGATCGCCCGCGAGGTGATGGTGCCGCGCACCGAGATGGTGTGGATCGAGGCGCACAAACGGCCGCACCAGGCGTTGACCCTGTTCATGCGTTCCGGCTTCTCCCGGATCCCGGTGATCGGTGAGAACGTCGACGACGTGCTCGGTGTGCTCTACCTCAAGGACCTGATCCGTCGGGCCCAGGGCGCCCGGCCCGGTGCCGAGGATCCACCGGTCTCCGAGTTGATGCGTCCGGCGACCTTCGTACCCGAGTCCAAGCCGGTCGACGACCTGCTCTCCGAGATGCAGGCGGCCCGGACCCACCTCGCGATCGTGGTCGACGAGTACGGCGGCACGGGTGGCCTGGTCACGATCGAGGACATCCTGGAAGAGATCGTCGGCGAGATCACCGACGAGTACGACGTGGAACGCCCGCCGGTGGAGCACCTCGACGACGGCAGTGTCCGGGTCACCGCTCGACTGCCCGTGGAGGACCTGGGCGAGCTGTTCGACGTGGAACTCTCCGGTGACGAGGTGGAGACCGTCGGCGGCCTGCTCGCCCAGTCGCTCGGCCGGGTGCCCATTCCCGGCGCCCAGGCCGAGGTAGCGGGGCTCCGGCTGATCGCCGAGGGCACCACCGGCCGGCGCAACCGGATCGACTCGCTGCTGGTGCAGCGGGTGGAGCCAATCGACGAGAACGACCGTACGGGCCGTGCTGACCGGCCGGACTCGCGCGGTAACCAGAGCCGGTCCGAGGAGAGGCAACCCGCTGATGCCTGAGTCAACTGCCGCGTCCACCGCTTGGGGGGCCACGCCACCCGTACCGGTGGAGTTGAGCGCCGAGGACGCCAAGCTGGTGGTCCTGGCCCGCAGCGCGCGTGCCCGGATCGGCGCGGTCGAGGGGGCGGCAGTACGGGACCAGGACGGTCGTACCTACGCGGCGGCCAACGTGGCGCTGCCGTCGTTGACGATCACCGCGTTGCAGTTGGCTGTCGCCTCCGCGGTTGCGGCCGGCGCCACCCGGATCGAGGCGGCGGCGGTGGTCACCGAGGCGTCGACCCTGGACGGTGGCGGACACTCCGCCGTCCGGGATCTGACCGCCGATGCGCCGATCCACGTGGCGTCCCCGTCCGGTGCCCTGCTCGGCACGGTGGTCGAATGACGGGGCACGGTGGTCGAATGACGGGGCACCTGGGCGACTCTTCGGACGAGCAGCCGTACCGGGCGGGCTTCGCCTGCTTCGTCGGCCGTCCCAACGCCGGCAAGTCCACCCTCACCAACGCGATCATCGGCCAGAAGATCGCGATCACCTCGAACAAGCCGCAGACCACCCGACACGTCATCCGGGCCGTGCTGCACCGGCCGAACTCGCAGCTCGTACTGGTGGACACGCCGGGCCTGCACCGGCCCCGTACGCTGCTCGGCGAGCGGCTCAACGACCTGGTCCGGCAGACCTGGAGCGAGGTCGACGTGATCGGCCTCTGCATTCCGGCCAACGAGCCGATCGGGCGGGGGGACCGGTTCATCACCGGCGAGCTGGCCGAGCTGAAGGCCAAGGTGCTGGCCGTGGTGACCAAGACCGACCTGGTGGACAAGAAGCAACTCGCCGAGCAGTTGTTGGCGGTCGGCGAGCTCGGCGAGTTCGCTGCGGTGGTCCCGGTCAGCGCGATCTCCGGGCACCAGGTCGACACGCTGGTGGAGGTGATGACCGGCTATCTGCCGCCCTCGCCACAGCTCTATCCCGACGACATGCTGACCGACGACCCCGAGCAGGTCATGGTCGCCGAGCTGATTCGGGAAGCGGCCCTGGAGGGGGTACGCGACGAGCTGCCGCACTCCATCGCCGTCGTGGTGGAGGAGATGATCCCCGAGGGGAAACTCATCAAGATCTACGCCGACGTGTACGTGGAACGGCCCAGCCAGAAGGCGATCGTCATCGGGCATCGGGCCAGCCGACTCAAGGACGTTGGCATCCGGGCCCGACGGCAGATCGAGGAGTTGCTCGGCTCCCGGGTCTACCTCGACCTGCATGTCCGGGTGGCCAAGGATTGGCAGCGCGACCCGAAGCAGCTCCGTAAGCTCGGCTTCTGACCCGGCCGGCGCGATCATCGACCAAAGTTGGACCGGTCGCCGACCGGTGGCCGTATCGTCGGCTCCGGCTGGTCAGTAGGTTCGCCAGGTGGTCAATCGGTGGTCTACCCGGGAGCTGATCGCCGGCCTGCGGTACGCGGTCGTCGGTGTCGGGGTCGGCGCGTTCTTCGCTCTCATTGCGCGCGTGTCCGACCCGGCCGACGACTATCCCCCGCTTGTCCTGGAAGCAGCGGTACTGGTGGTGGTCAGCGTCGGCTTGGCCCGCTGGCGACGGGGGCGGGGCCTGGTCCCGTTCACCCTGGTCCTGGTCCCCGTCAGCATGGTCTTCGCCGGCGTGATCGGTGCGGTCATGGTGGGCCTGTTCAGCATCGCCGTGCGTCGCTCCTGGCAGGTCACCGCCGCAGTGGGTGCCGTGCACATGAGCACCCTCGTCGTCGTTTTCTGGTTGGCGACCGAGGATCCGCAGGCATTCTGGGAGTCGGTGGCCATCTTCCTGGCGCTGGACGCCGCATTGATCGCCTCTGGGATGTTCGTCCGTTCGCAGCGGCTGCTCGTCCACTCGCTGCGGGAGCGGGCCCGCGACGCCGAGGAGCAGCAGCGGCTGCGGGTGGAGGAGGCCCGGCACCTGGAACGCGAGCGGCTCGCCCGGGAGATGCACGATGTGCTCGCCCACCGGATCTCCCTGCTGGCCGTACACGCCGGTGCGTTGGAGTTCCGCCGGGACGCCTCCGCCGAGGAGCGGCACGCGGCCGGGGTCATCCGGCAGAGCGCCTACGATGCCCTGGAGGATCTGCGGGAGGTGATCGGCATGCTGCGCGCGGAGCGGGACACGTCCGTCGTCGAACGGCCGCAACCCACCCTCAGCGACCTGCCAGCGCTCGTGGAGCAGGCCCGTCAGGCCGGTGCATCGGTCACCCTGGACAACCGGGCCGCCGAACTGTCCAATGTGCCGACCGGCCTTGGTCGGCATGTCTATCGGATCGTCCAGGAGGGACTGACCAACGCGCGTAAGCATGCTCCCGGTGCCCAGGTGCGGGTGACGGTCGAGGCGTCGGGGGCGAAGGGTCTGCTCGTGGAGGTCCGCAACCGCCTGCCGGTTGGGGGCACGGTCACGGAGATCCCGGGGACCGGCACCGGGCTCATCGGCCTGCGCGAACGGGTCGACCTGGTCGGTGGACGGCTGGAGCACACCCGTACGCCGGATGGCGAGTTCCGGCTGCGGGCCTGGTTGCCGCGGTGACCGCCGGGACACCCGTACGGGTGCTCATCGTCGATGACGACGCTCTGGTCCGCGCCGGCCTCGCCATGATGCTGGGCGGGTTCGACGGGATCGAAGTGGTCGGGCAGGTGGCCGACGGTACCGAGGTCGCGGCGGCGGTAAACCAGCACCGACCCGACGTCGTGCTGATGGACATCCGGATGTCACAGCTGGATGGGCTCGCGGCGACCGAACATCTACGGTCCCGGCGTGACCCGCCAGAAGTGATCATCCTTACCACCTTCGACACGGACAGCTACATCCAGCGTGCGATGCGGGCTGGCGCGAGCGGTTTCCTGCTCAAACACACGCCGCCGCCGCAGATCGCCCAGGCGATCCGGCTGGTCGCCGCGGGTGAGCCGATGCTCTCGCCGGAGGTGCTGCGTCGGATGATGGGCTTCGTCGCCCAGTCGAGCGTCGATCCTCGACAGGACCGGGCCCGGCGGCTGCTGACGCTGCTGAGCACTCGGGAGCGGGAGGTGGCCCGGTTGGTCGGTCAGGGGCGGACCAACAGCGAGATCAGCGCGGAGTTGCTGATGAGCGTGGCCACCGTCAAGGCGTACGTGTCCCGGATCCTGACCAAACTCGATCTCAACAACCGGGTGCAGATCGCGCTGCTCGTGCACGACTCCCGCTGACCCCTGTCGGTACGGCAGTTAGCCGACCTATACCCCGGTGGCTTGTGCGAGACAAGCCCCAATTTTTGTTGAATTGTCAACCCGGCCAGGCCCCGGCCGGGCGTTTGGAATACCGCCCGGCAAGGGTAGGGAGGATGTCGACCTCTGTCGTTGCGACCAATGGATGCGGGTTGATGCAGAACCGGAACCGGAACCGGTACCTGGATCTGCTCCGCGCGCTGGCGATCGTCCGCGTAGTCGTCTACCACACCACCGGCTGGGCCGTTCTCACCCTGGTGTTTCCCGCCATGTCGGTGATGTTCGCCATCGCCGGATCGTTGATGGCCGCCTCCCTGAACCGGTCCGGGCTGGTCGCGTTAGGCCGCCGACTACGCCGCCTCCTGCCGTCGCTCTGGCTGCTCGCCGCGCTCTTCGTACCGGCCATGCTGCTGACCGGACTGCCGCTGACATGGCGACTGCTGCTGTGGGTGGTGCCGCTGGCCGATCCGCCGACCAACGGGTGGGGCGCGCTGGCCCTGAGTGCCATCTGGTATCTGCGCGACTGTCTCTGGTTCGTCCTGCTCTCGCCGGTGGCCTGGTGGTTGTTCCGCCGCTACCCACTGCCCACCCTGCTGGCACCGTACGTGTTGCTGCTCGTGGTGGAGTTCGGGTTCCCGACCGCGCCACTGGTGCTGCGCGACTTCGGGCTCTACTTCGGGGCCTGGCTCCTCGGCTTCGCCCACCACAGCGGGATGCTGCGCCGGCTTTCCCGCCGGATGCTGCTCTCGCTCGCCGGCACCCTGACGGCGCTGGGGGCGGCCTGGATCCTCACCCATCCCGGCCCACGCGGTTACGACATCAACGACATCCGGCTCGGTAACGCGCTCTGGTCGGCCGGGTTCATCCTGCTCCTACTTGGTCTCGCCCCACTCACCGCCGCCTGGACGGACCGCATCGGTTGGCTCAGTCAGGCGATGACCCTGCTCAACCGACGGGCGCTGACCATCTATCTCTGGCACATGCCGATCGTCATCGGTCTGACCGCCCTCGTGGTGTGGGCCGGCTGGAATCCGGCCAGCGCCACCGGGACCGGCGTGCGCCTCATCATCGTGGCGCTGCTGGTCACCGTGGCAGTGGCGTTGTTCGGCTGGGTGGAGGACATCGCCGCCCGTCGACCCCCGGAGCTGCTGCCCGGTGGTCCGGTCCGGACAACTGACCGGCCGGTCCGGACCACCGCTGGCCACCCGTCCGTTTCGGCTGCCTCGACCGCCTCGGCTGAGCGGAGGAGTTCTACCCAACGGATGCCCGCCGACCGGAGTGCCGCCGATGACCGGAACTTCGCCGACGCGGACCAGAACTTCGCTGCCGCGGACCGGCGGGTCAGCGCTGCTTGATCGTTACGTCCCCGCTACCGGTCTCCACGTCGAGTTGCTCGGTGGCGCTGGGGTCGTGCGGCACCTGGACGTCCTTGCCGCCCGAGCCGGTGTCGACGGTCACCTGGTAACTTCCGGCCGGCACGGTCAACTCGACGTCGCCGCTGGCGGTGGACGCCCGTACCGATGTGACCGTTTCCACTGTCACCGAGATGGCGCCGGACCCGGTCTCGACGTCGACCTTCCCGCCGCTGAGTCTCCGTCCGGTGATCTTACCCGAGCCCGTACGAGCGGTCACCGCCCCATTGATGCTGGTGAGTTCGATGCCGCCCGAGCCGGTTTCGGCCCGTACCGGGCCGGTGGCCCCGTCGATGTCGACCCCACCGGAGCCGACCTTGATGTCGACCGTGCCTACCCGGGTAAGGGACACCTCGCCGGACCCGGACTCACCCCGGACCGCGACCCCCTCGGGGGCGAGGATGTCGTACGACACGCTGCACTGTCGACCACAGTCCGCGTCCAGGGTCAACTCGGTGCCGTCGAGGCGGTAGGCCCCGGTGTTCCGCGGCTCGCCGCCGCGATAGCGCACCACCCGCTTGATCTGCACATTAGAGACCGCGCCGGTGTGCACCACGAGATCGCCGGAGCCATCGCCGAGGAGGGTGATCTGCGTAACCTTGACGTTCTCGGTGTTGTCGAAGTCGAGTCGGCTCTCCGCCAGGGTGTTGCAACCGGAAAGGGCGATGAGGGCGAACGCGCCCACGGTGGCGGTCGTCGTCGCGATTCGGAAAGCCATGTCCGGAACGGTACGGGTGCTGTGCTACCGGGCGCATCAGGGACTGTCCCGCGCTGAACCCTGGGGGAACCCTGAGAACACCTCGGGGACGGACATCCGAGGAACCGGGGGCGGTCATCGGGACCGGGGCGGACACCCGGGGACCGGGGTGCGGCCGCTGATCGGGCGGCGGGAGAGAATAGGCGGATGCCCGGGTACCGCCGACAGCTATACCGCGACGACGCGGTGGTGCTCCGTGTACAGAAGCTCGGCGAATCCGACCGGATCATCACTCTGCTGACCCGCCGGCACGGCCGGCTCCGGGCCGTCGCCCGGGGGGTACGCCGTACCAGCTCGCGGTTCGGGGCCCGGTTGGAGCCGTTCGGCCACGTCGACCTGCAACTCGCTGGCGATCCGCAGGGCAACGTCGGCAGCTCCCTGCACACGGTCAGCCAGGTCGAGGGCATCGACCTCTACGGCAAGCGGTTTCTGGGCGACTACCCCCGGTACACGGCGGCCAGTGCCATCGCCGAGACCGCCGAGCGGCTCACCCCGGTCGAACGGGAACCGTCCCTGCGGCTCTTCCAGCTCACCCTGGGCGCACTGCGGTCGCTCGCCGACGGCAGCCACGCCAGCACCCTGGTGCTCGACGCGTACCTGCTGCGCGGCATGGCGTTGGCCGGCTGGGCCCCGGCCCTGGTCGACTGTGCCGTCTGCGGTACGCCGGGACGGCACCGGGCGTTCTCCGTACCGGCCGGGGGGTGTGTCTGCCCGGACTGCCGGCCACCCGGTGCGGCCCACCCGGCACCGGCCACCATCGACCTGATGTCCGCCCTGACCACCGGTGACTGGCGGATCGCCGACGCGGCCGAGCAGGGCAACCGGCGGGAGTGCAGCGGACTGGTGGCGGCGCACCTGCAATGGCATCTGGAGCGCGCGTTACGCTCCCTGCCGCTGGTCGATCGGGACGGACCACCCATACCGACGACCGATCGGTCCGCCGGCCACCGTCCGGTTCCCGGACCAGGGGCGCAGTGACGGTGTCAGTCCACGCGAGGGGAAAGCGACATGATCCGATCGTTGGTCGGCGGTAGCCGGCGACAGCCGACGCCACCCACGCCGCACCCGTCCGGTGCCCGGCCACCGGCGCTGCCCGCCGATGCCAAGCCCCGGCACGTCGCCGTGGTCATGGACGGCAATGGACGCTGGGCCAAGCAGCGCGGCCTGCCCCGGACCAAGGGACACGAGGCAGGGGAGTTCTCCCTCTTCGACACGGTTGAGGGCGCGATCGAACTGGGCATCCCCTACCTGTCGGCGTACGCCTTCTCCACGGAGAACTGGCGGCGCTCGCCGGAGGAGGTGCGCTTCCTCATGGGCTTCAACCGGGACGTCATCCGTCGCCGCCGCGACCAACTGGTCGACCTGGGCGTACGGGTGGTCTGGTCCGGGCGAGCCGGTCGGCTGTGGAAGAGCGTGATCTCCGAGCTGCAGACCGCGGAGGAGATGTCCCGGGGTAATTCGACCCTGACGTTGCAGTTCTGTGTGAACTACGGCGGGCAGGCCGAGATCGCCGACGCCGCCGCCGCGATCGCCCGAGACGTCGCCGCCGGCAAGGTCGACCCGGAGAAGGTCAACGAGAAGATGATCTCGCGGTATCTCTATCACCCGGAGGTGCCCGAGGTGGACCTCTTCCTGCGGCCCTCCGGCGAGCAGCGGATCTCCAACTTCCTGCTCTGGCAGAGCGCGTACGCGGAACTGGTCTATCTGGACACCCTCTGGCCGGACTTCGACCGTCGCCACCTCTGGTACGCCTGCGAGCTGTACGCCCAGCGCGACCGTCGGTTCGGAGGCGCGCTGCCCAACCCGGTCGCCCCAGCCCCGGCGTCGGGATCGGTGTCGGCATCGGGATCGGCGCAGGCGGAGAGCTGACGCTGGTCCGCCTGCGCTACGGCCCGGACCGCGCTGCCTGATCCGGGTCGGCGGTCGTCGCTGCTGATGGCCCGAGCCGGTGCGGAAATAATCGGATGCGGGCCCGGACCGGCCGGCCTATCCTGGTCACATGCGTAACTGACGCCCTCTTTTTGTGTGTGCCGACCCCCTGCGGGGTGGTCGTGCACCCGGGCGTCCGCATCTTCTTGTTCGCCAGACCTGGTGGTTGCGCCAGCGTGGTGACTCTTTCGATACGACGAAACGCCCGGGAGATCCCTATCCAGCGATCCGCCCTCAGGCGGGTCTCAGCAGACCCCCTCGGGTGGGTCTCAGCAGAGAAGGAGACACCGGATGGCTGCCAAGCGAAAGTCCAGGACGACCCCCAGGAACAGCGGTGCCGGGGCGAGCATCAGTGTGCCCAGGCCGCAATTGCCGGAGCTGGAGTTGCCGGCACCGGTCGACCTGTTGGTATCGGTGAACCTGCCGAGTGTGGGAGACGAACCCACTACCGGGCGAGCCGTACCGAAGGCCGGTCCATCCCTGCGGGGTCGGGGCGGTTTCCCCGGCTCGGTACGGAACCAGAACATCGGTCGGAACCGTCAGTACGCGTTCCGGCGTAGCTGAGTCGGGCCTGCTGGCTGCCACGTCGATCGCGATCGTGGCAGCCAGCCCCACCGGCACCCTGTTCCCCGGTCGTCGGTCGGTCGGTCGTCAAGGATCAGGCGGGGCCGACCAGGTCCCACCGATTGCCGGCGATGTCGAGGAAGACGGCGACCCGACCGTAGGGCTCGGTCCGTGGCGCGGTCACGAAGGTGACGTCGGCCGCCACCATCCGTTCATGGCTCGCATCGAAGTCGTCGACGTGGAGGAAGAAGCCGACCCGGCCGGCGACCTGGTCACCCACGACTGCGGTCTGCCGTTCCCCGTCGGCACGGGCCAGCAGGATGCCGGTCTCGGCACCCGGCGGTCGGACGACGACCCACCGTTTCGGGCGACCGTCGTTCGTCAGCGACGGGGAGTCCTCGACCAACTCGAAGCCCAGGACGTCGACGAAGAACGCGATTGCCGGGTCGTACTCGGCCACGACGATGGTGAACAGTTCGACTCGCACCGCGTGAGCCTAGATGGCTAGTTGCTGGGCGCAGCAGTAGGTGCTGGGCTGAGCGCCTGACACGCCTTCAGCGCTTCGGTGACCGTCGGATCCGCCGTGTTCAGGTCGGCGGTGAGTCGTACGCCCCGATCCGACAGGCAGTTGGCGTAGGCGGCGTTGGCTCCCGGCTGGCCGTTGCCGTTCTGCCCGTTGCCACCGTTCTGGCCGTTGCCGCCGTTTTGGCCGCGACCCGGGCCGCCGGTCGGCAGCACCGATTGACAGGCCTCCTGCGCCTTCTGCCAGGTCGCGTCGTCGACCCCCTCGGGGCGCAGGTTGCCGAAGCCACCGCCGGGACCGCCAGGCCCGTCACCGCCAGGACCGCCACCGCCGGGTCGGCCGGAAGCTCCCGGGGACGGGGCACCAGAGGGCCGCTCGGAAGGAAAGCCGGATGGTGCGCCGGAGCCGTCGGGACGTGGGCCACCAGAGGGACGACCCGCCGTACCGTCGGGGCGCGGTCCGCCGGAAGGGCGTCCGGTGGGCAGGTCGGATACGTCGATGCCCTGCTCCTTGAGGCACTTCACATACGCGGCGAGGCTGTTGGTGCCGTCCGCGCCGCCAGCGGTGTCCTTACCGTCGTTGTCGTCCGACCCGCCACAGCCCGCCGTGAAGATCAGTAGCGCGGAGACTGCCGTCAGGCCCAGCGTCCATCGGGTACGCCGGTTATGCACCGCCACCTGAACCTCCTTCGAGTGGTCGCCCCGGGATCCGTACCCGGGACCGACCCATGCCACCCGAGGTACCTCCAGACCAGATCAGGTGAAGCTCGAAACAAGCTCGGAATATCGGCTCCCAGGAAATTCCGAGGTGTGGCTGAGTGAATTGCGAGGCGGAACGATCACACTCGCCCCCCATGGGTATTGGCCTGGGTGTGCCACGTTGGCTGACGGGGAATCGGCGGGCGCGATGGATAGTGGCGGGGGTGGCCGGGGCGGTCGTGCTGCTGGCCTCGGCGACCGCGTACGCCCTGACCCGTACGGAACCGGTGCCGGTCGGGTCGAACCCGGTCGTCCGGGTGGACCGGGGGGAGGTCACGCTGGCGGTGGCGACGACCGGGGTGCTTCAGCCCGCCCAGACCCGTAGCCTCGGGTTCCGTGCGGCGGGCAAGGTCAGCGAGATCCGGGTGCGCCCGGGCGACGAGGTGAGTTCGGGCCAGGTGTTGGCGCGCATCGACGCCACCACCGCCCAGGATCGGGTGGACTCCGCGCGGGAGGCGCTCGGTGAGGCGGAGGCGGACCTGGTCAAGGCCGGGAAAAGCGCCAACGGTCAGTCCCCGTCGGGCGGGGAGGACTGCGGCGGTACCGGTGGCGGCAGCGGGGTTGGCACCGGGGGCGGCTTGGCAGCCGGTGCTGGTCTGGTAGGCGCGGGCGGTGCTGGCCTGGCGAGCGCGGCCGGTGCCATCGCGACCATTCCGACCGCCACCGGCACGGCCACCCCGACGAGCAATGTCACGCCGAGCCCGACCACCAGCCCGTCGGTGCGACCCAGTCGAACCACCCAACCCGATCAGTCGAGCCGGCCGGGCGGGGACACCGGCCAGAACTGTGCCAGCCGTAACGGTCAGTCGGGCAGCGGGGGCACGGATGCCGTACTGCGGGCGCAGCAGAAGGTGACCGCCGCCAAGCTGACCCTCGCGGAGGCGGAGGACACGCTGGCCGGCACCACGATCACCGCACCGATCTCGGGCAAGGTGCTCACCGTGGCGGGCGTGGTCGGCAGCACCGTGGGTAGCAGCAGCGCGTTCATCACCCTGGGGGATGTGGGGGGTATGGCGGTCTCGGCGAGCTTTCCGGAGGCCGATGCCGGTCATCTGGTTACCGGGCTGGCCGCGACCGTGACGCTGGCCGACCGCCCGGGAGAGGAGTTCACCGCACGGGTCACCCAGGTCGATCCGGTCGGTACGGTCAGTGGCCAGATGGTCCGATACGGTGTCCTGGTCAACTTCGACCAGGTCCCGACGGACGTGCTGGTGGGACAGAGCGCCAACGTACGGGTAAAGATCAAGTCTGTGTCGGGTGTGCTGCGAGTGCCGTCCTCGGCGGTCCGGACCGGCACCGATCCGACTAGCAGCACCGACCCGACTACCGGAACCGTGCTGGTCCGTACCCCCGGCGGTGACGAGCAGCGGCAGGTCACCGTCGGCCAGCGTGGCGACCAGTACCTCGAAGTCACCTTCGGCCTGAGCGAAGGCGACGAGATCGTCGCCAGTTGGTGATGCTCAGCTGAATCACATCTGGTTCCTAGCTGGCTCCCAGCCGGTTCCGATAGGGATGTGCGCGGGGGACAAGGGCGAGGGGACTGGCGGATGTGGCAACAGGCGGTCGAGCCGACCCGGCGGGCGACCAGGGTACTGGTGGTGGATGACGAGCCCAACATCTGCGCACTGCTGTCGGCGACCCTGCGACTGATCGACTTCGACGTGCGGATCGCGTACGGCGGGCACGCCGCCCTGGCCGCCGCCGCCGAGTTCGAGCCGGACCTCGTGGTGCTCGACGTCATGATGCCCGACCTCGACGGGTTCGAGGTGGCGCGACGACTACGGGCCGAACCGGCCCGGCAGTCCGTACCGGTGCTCTTCCTCACCGCCCGGGACGCGGTGGAGGACCGGATCTCCGGGCTGACCGTCGGGGCCGACGACTACGTCACCAAGCCGTTCAGCCTGGAAGAGGTGGTGCTGCGGATCCGCGCCATCCTGCGGCGCAGCCGGGTCGAGCCGGCCAGCGCGGTGCTCAGTTACGCCGACCTGGAACTGGACGAGGACGCCCACGAGGTACGTCGGGGCGGCCGGCTGATCGAACTGTCGCCCACCGAGTTCAACCTGCTGCGCTACCTCCTCGTCAACGCTGGGCGGGTGGTCAGCAAGGCGCAGATCCTGGACCGGGTGTGGAGTTACGACTTCGGTGGTGACGGACGGATCGTCGAGTCGTACGTCTACTACCTGCGCAAGAAGATCGACCGGTGGGATCCGCCGCTGATCCACACCGTACGCGGATTCGGCTACGCGTTGCGGTTACCGCGAACGGCCGACGAATGACCCGCTGGCTGCGTGTCCCGTTGCCCCGCCGCTGGGGGCACTGGACGCTGCGTTCGCGGCTGGTGGTCGTGATCGTCGCACTGGCCTCGGTCGCGTTGATCGCGGCCAACGTCGCCGGGCTGGTGTTGCTGCGGTCGTACCTCGTTGAACGGGTCGACGAGCAGTTGCAGCGGGGGATCCGGCCGTATACCAGTATTCCGCCCCCGGACTTCGGGCCGATGCTTCCCCGGAACAGCCGTCCGCCCGGTGGCGGTCCGGGACAGGCGGTACTGCTCCTGCACCCCGATGGCACCGTGCTGTCCCAGACGACCTGGCCCGACGAACTCTCCCCACCGAGCCTGGGCGGGTTCGCCGAGCTGAGCCAGCGGGCCGACGAACGACACCCGTTCACGGTCGCCGCCGAGGACGGGGACAGCAACTGGCGGGTGTACGTGGAACGTACCGACAGCGGCGGGCTGGTCGCGTTGTCGCATTCCCTGCGCGATGTCGACGCCACCTCGGACGGCTTGTTGCTGATCGACGCGGCGGTGCTGCTGTTGGTGGTGCTGGCGCTCGGCCTCGCCTCGGCGTCGATGGTGCGGATCGGATTGCGGCCGCTCACCCGAATGGAGACGATCTCCGCAGAGATCACCGCAGGGGACCTGTCCCGCCGGGTCGAGGAGACCGATCCACACACCGAACCCGGCCGGCTCGGCATCGCGTTGAACACGATGCTTGACCGGATCGGTGCCGAGATGGTCGCGCGTACCGCCTCCGAGCAGCGGCTACGACAGTTCGTCGCGGATGCCTCGCACGAGTTGCGTACGCCGCTCACCTCGATCCGGGGGTTCGCCGAGCTCTACCGCCGGGGTGGTGCGCCACCCGGCCCGCTACTGGACGAGACGATGGGACGGATCGAGGGCGAGGCGGCCCGAATGGGCGAACTCGTCGAGGACCTGTTGTTGCTGGCCCGGCTCGACCTGCAACGCCCGATGCGGCATCGCCCGGTTGACCTGCTGGCGATCGCTGCCGACACGATCCGGGACGCGTACGCCCGGGTGCCGGACCGACCGGTCAAGCTGGCGGCCTTCGGCCCCGACGATGGCGATTTCGAGCCGGTCACCGTGCTCGGGGACGAGCACCGGCTGCGCCAGGTGGCAACGAACCTGGTCGCCAACGCGCTGCGGCACACGCCGGAGGGGACCCACATCACGGTACGGGTGGGCCGGTTGCCGGCGACCGCGGCGCGGAGGAAACCGGCTGCGGTCGCCGGTGACCAGCCCGGATGGTTCTCTGATAGTCAGCCCGGATGGGCGGAGCGTGCCGGTGACCTGGCGGTGCTGGAGGTCGAGGACGACGGCCCGGGCATCCCGGCCGAGCACGCCGCCCGGATCTTCGAGCGGCTCTACCGGGTCGACCCGAGTCGTACCCGTAGCCCCGGCGTCGGCTCCGGCCTCGGTCTCTCCATCGTGGCGGCGATCGTGCAGAGCCATGGTGGACGGGTCGAACTCGTCACCGGCGAGGGACGTGGTTCGGTGTTCCGGGTCCTGCTGCCGACCGGGCGCCAGCCCGGCTTCCCGCCGCCTGGGAGTCCGTACAGCGGCGCGTCCGCCGGGG
Organism: Micromonospora sp. NPDC003197; assembly: GCF_053590565.1. Lineage (NCBI taxonomy): Bacteria > Bacillati > Actinomycetota > Actinomycetes > Micromonosporales > Micromonosporaceae > Micromonospora > Micromonospora sp. NPDC003197. Next base: position 76,051 of record NZ_JBSFTE010000014.1, read on the forward strand.
ACGACCGGGTCGACGGCGGATTCCGCGGTTCCCAGCCGGCTCCGAGGTAACCCGGGGTCTGCTCCGAGCCGGACCGGGCAGGCTGCCGTACATGCGGGTTCGACGTCTGTTCTCAGCGCGCCGCCCATTGGTGATTGTCAACGCCGTACTTGGTTTGGCGATCGTCGGCGGTGGGTTGTGGGCTTATTTGTCATTCGTTCGACCTGAGTCGAGTTCCGCAGCGGACAGCGGCGCGGCCCGGACCATCGCGGTGGCGCAGGGGACGGTGACCGCCAGCGTCTCCGCCTCCGGATCCGTACGGAGTGCCTCGACCGCCAGCGCTGCCTTCGTCACCTCCGGCACGGTCACTGAGATCCGGGTCAAGGTGGGCGATCTGGTCAGCAAGGGTGCGGTGTTGGCCAAGGTGGATCCCACCGCGGCGAACCGCCAACTCGAAGCGGCCAAGGCGGACCTGGTCGCAGCCCGGGCGGCGCTCAGCCGGGCGGAGTCTGCCGGCGGTGACACCAGCACCGCCGAAGCCCAGGTGACCAGCGCCAAGCTGGCGGTCACGGAGGCTGAGGACGCGGTGGCCGGGACCGTGCTGACGGCCCCCATGGCCGGCACGGTCGTCGCGGTCAACGGCAGCATCGGAGCTTCCTCCGGCGGTGGATCCAGCAGCTCGGGTGGATCGTCGAGTGGCGGTGGTAGCCAGGGCGGCGGCTCCTCGGGCGGTAGCCAGGGCGGTGGATCCTCCAGTGGATCGTCCAGCGGCTCCTCCAGTGGGTTCATCCAACTCGCCGACCTGACGAAGCTGGAGATCTCCGCGTCGGTTGCCGAAGCCGACGCCACCAAGCTGAAGGTCGACCAGGCGGCGACGGTGAGCTGGAACGCGCTCACCGGGGTGACCGCCACCGCCAAGCTGGTCTCGATCGACCCGAACGCCACCACCGTGAACAGCGTCGTCACCTATGGCGTGGTGTTCAGCCTGGACACCCTGCCCGACGGTGTCCGGGCCGGCCAGACCGTCCAGGTGTCGGTGACCGTCGGCCAGGTGGAGAACGTCGTCTACGTCAACTCGGCGGCACTCACCACGACCGGTAACCGGCACACCGTCACCGTGCTGACGAACGGTCAGCAGGAGACCCGGTCGGTGCAGGTCGGCCTGATCGGCGACCAGGCGGTGGAGATCAAGTCGGGTCTGGAGGTTGGTGAGCAGGTGGTCCTGAAGTCCTCCTCGACCAGCACCAGCGGCGGCACCAGCGGCCAGCCCGGTGGTGGCAGCCAGCCGGGCGGCGGCCTTCCCGCAGGTGGTGGCTTCCCGGCCGGCGGGCAGCCCGGTGGCGGGTCGCGAGGTGGGCGATGACCTCCCCGTTCGGTCCGCCAGCTGACCGGCTCGCCGCCGAACGTCCGGTGCTCGCTACCGACCGGCTCGCCGCCGAACGTCCGGTGCTCGACGTCCGCCAGCTCACCAAGGTGTACGGCGAAGGCGAGGCTGCGGTGCACGCGCTGCGTGGCGTCTCCGCTGTCGTCGAACGTGGTGACTACGTAGCGATCATGGGATCGTCGGGTTCCGGCAAGTCCACACTGATGCACATCCTCGGCTGTCTGGACGTGCCGAGCAGCGGACAGTACCTCCTGGACGGGCTGGACGTCAGCCAGCTCAACGACCGGCAGTTGGCGCTGGTCCGGAACCGGCGGATCGGGTTCGTCTTCCAGTCGTTCAACCTGATCGCCCGTACCAGTGCGGTGGCCAACGTCGAGCTGCCGCTGGCGTACGCCGGGGTGAAGGGTGCCGAACGGCGTCGGCGGGCGCTGGCCGCGCTGGACCTGGTCGGCTTGGCGGACCGGGCCGACCACGAGCCCAATCAGCTCTCCGGTGGCCAGCAGCAGCGGGTGGCGGTGGCCCGGGCGCTGGTGACCGAGCCGGCACTGGTGCTGGCCGACGAACCCACCGGAAACCTGGACAGCAGGTCCACAGCGGACGTTCTGGCGATCTTCGACGACCTGAACGCGGCCGGCCGGACCATCGTGTTGATCACCCATGAGGCGGAGGTGGGGGAGCGGGCAAAGCGCCTGATCAAGCTCTTCGACGGGCAGATCTCCTCCGACGTACGCCAGGACCGGGCCGGGCGGCCCGCGGCCCGCTCGGCGGAGCAGCCGACGATGCAGTGGGAGCGGATTTCGTGAGCTTCTTCGAGATCCTGCGGTTCGCCGTCCGGGGAGTGACCGCCAACAAGCTGCGCTCGGCGTTGACGATGCTGGGCGTCCTGATCGGAGTCGGGGCGGTGATTCTGCTGGTCGCGGTGGGCAACGGCTCGGCCAAGCAGATCACCGACCGGATCACCGCGCTGGGCAGCAACACCATCACCGTGCAGAGCACGTCCCGTGGCGGTAGCAGCAGTACGGCGATCACCGTCGAGATCGCCAACGCGTTGAAGGATCCGGTGCTGGCCCCGGACGTGAAGTCGGTGTCCCCGGTGGTCACCACGTCGACGACCCTCACGTACCAGGGGACCGAACACTCGGTCCAGCAGTTCCTGGGCAGCTACCCGACGTACTTCGCGGCGACGAACGCGCCCGTCGGCCGAGGGGTGGCCTTCAGCACGGCCGACGTCGACCAGGGACGGCGGGTGGTGGTGATCGGGCAGACCGTCGCCGAGGAACTGTTCCCCGACACCGACCCGATCGGCAAGGAGGTGACCGCTGGCGGCGCGCTCTTCACCGTAGTCGGCGTACTGCGGGAGAAGAGTTCCTCGTCCGGATTCCAGGACGCCAACGACGTCGTCGTCGCACCGTTGACCGCCGTGCAGCAGACCCTGACCGGATACGGCGCAGTCAGCTCAGTGATCGTCGAGGCGGCCAGTTCGGCCAAGGTCTCCGCTGCCGAGGCGCAGGTCGCGACGATCCTCGACCAGCGGCTCAAGGTCGCCACGACGAGCACGGGAAGCCGGGGCGGATCGGGAACCGGATCGGCTGGCCGAGGCAGCTCGGGAAGCGGATCGAGTTCGTCGCCGTACCGGATCCAGAACGCGGCGCAGCTGTTGGAGACCCAGACCGAGACGGCCCAGACCTTCACCGTGCTACTCGGTGCGGTGGCCGGCATCAGCCTGCTGGTCGGCGGCATCGGGATCACCAACATCATGCTGGTCACGGTGACCGAGCGGACCCGGGAGATCGGAATCCGCAAGGCACTGGGCGCGCCGCGTCGGGTGATCCTCACCCAGTTCCTGGCCGAGGCGACCATGTTGAGCCTGGTCGGGGGCGGGCTGGGCGTGGCGGCCGCCCTGATTGGCAGCCAGTTCACCATCGTCGGCGTCAAGCCGGTCATCGTCCCGAGTTCGATCGTGTTGGCACTGGGTGTCTCCGTCGCGATCGGGCTCTTCTTCGGCAGCGTTCCGGCCAGCCGGGCTGCCCGCCTTCGGCCGATCGACGCCCTACGCTACGAATGATCCCGGGGAACGACATGACGGAAACAGTTGAGCCGGACCGCCGAGCCCCCGAGGTCCAGGGTGATCCCGACGGGGACGGGTTGGCCGCGCAGATCGCCGCTGCGGCCGGCCGGCGCTGGTGGAACAAATGGACGCTCTGCCTGGGGGCGGTCGTGCTGCTGCTGGCCGGCTTCATGATCGGCGTACAGGTGCAGAAGTCGTACGGTGAATCGGCTGCCCCGGCCGGTCGGACCGCCACCGGCCCGGGACAACGCGGCGGTACGGGGCAGGGCGGCTTCCCGGGTGGTGCCGGTCAGCCCAGTGGCGCACCCGGGGGCGGGGCCCGGCCGACGACAGCAGCCACCGGTACGACGACGACCACCACCACCGGAACGGTCAAGCTGGTGGACGGCACGACCATCTACGTGCAGACCGCCGACGGGACCGTGCTCACGGTCCGGACCGGTACGGACACCACGGTCCGGATCGCCCGGGACGGCACCCTGAAGGAGCTCAAGGCCGGCGATTCGGTCACTGTGGAAGGTCCGAGTACGGCCGGCACCGTCACCGCGACCAGCGTCACCGGTCAGGGGAAGTGATCAGGCCGGCGAGCGTTGTCAGCGCTTCCGTATGCCTGGCTGCCGGGGTCAGCGTTGTCAGCGCTTTCGTGTGCCTGCCGGGCCGCAAGCAGGGCGGGCAGGTGCGTCTTGCTCCAGGCCCGAGCGGCGTCGATCAAGGGCAGCAACGTTCGGCCCAGCGGGGTCAGCTGGTACTCGACGCGCGGCGGATTTTCCGGGTAGGCGGTCCGCGCGAGCAGACCGTCCCGCTGCATTGCCCGCAGGGTCTCGGTGAGGACCTTCGAGGTGATGCCACGCAGCGGGGATCTGATCTCGTTGAACCGTCGCGGCCCCTGCTCCAGACAGAGCACGATCATGCCGGTCCACTTGCTACCGATCTGGATCGGCAGCGCACTGAACGGACACAGCGGATTGAACATCTCGGGGTCCGACGCCGGCAGCACGGACCGAGGCTAGCCCAGGTTTCGTTGCAGTAACCAGCTGCTCGTGAACTACCGTCCCGGCGCAGTGAGTCGCGTAGGTAGGGGAGCAGCGAGAACATGAGCAGCATCGCCATCTTCGGGGCCGGCGGCCGAGCCGGCCGGGCCATCACCGCCGAGGCACGCAGTCGAGGACACCAGGTCACCGCCGTGGTACGGGACCCGGGCAAGTATTCCGACATCGCCGTGGACGGCGTCTCGGTCGTGTCGGGTGACGTCCGGGACGTTTCGGTGACGTCTGCGATCGCTCGGGACCATCAGGCCCTGGTGAGCGCGGTGTCCCCGGCGTCCGGGCCGGAGGCCCTCGCCGACCTCGGCCGCCTCGATGAGAATTTCTTTGTCGATGGTGTCGACGCGCTGCTGGGGGCAGTGGGGCAGACCGGGCAGCGTCGGCTCGTCTTCATCGGTTCCTTCGCCAATTTGCAGGACGCGCAGGGCCGGTTGGTGCTGGACGACCCGGAGGCGTTTCCCCGTGAGTTTCGTCCATTCGCCCTGGCCCACACCGCCGGTCTGGAACGACTGCGGGCGGCGGAGACCGAAGCCGACTGGTTGATGCTCACCCCACCAGCGGTGCTGGATGCGGGGCACCGGACCGGCCGGTACCGGGTCGGCGGCGAGACCCTGACGCCCGGTACCGACCATCTGTCCTATGCCGACCTGGCGGTTGCCGTGCTCGACGAGATCGAGTCGCCCCGGCATCACCGTACCCGGGTCTCGGTCTTCGACTGAGTGATGCGTGTGGGTGCGCGCTATCCGATGAGTGGTTGGAACGTACCCAGCAGGATGCTGACGGCGAGCGCGGCTCCGGCCAGGATTGCCGCCCCGACGATCAACGCCGTGTCGGCAGCGGTGAAGCGCTGCTGGCGGGCGTTGGTCCGGGGCGTACCGGCGTCGAAGCCGCGCGCGTCCATCGCGGTGGCCAGCCGGGTGCCCCGCCGGATCGCGCCGACCAGCAGGGCGAAGGCGGTCGACACGAACAGCCGTAGCTTCGCCACCGGGTTACGGCCGGCGTCCACGCCACGCGCCCGGCGGGCCATGCTGATCATCTGCCACTCCGCCGCCAGCAGCGGCACCAGCCGGAACGCCGCCAAGGCACCGATCGCGAAGCGGGCCGGTGCCTTGGCGTTCTGGATCAACGCGTCGGCCAGGTCGGTCGGATCGGTGGTGGCGAAGACCAGTACGCCGGGCAGAGCCACCGCGACCATGCGTAGGGCCAGTCCCAGGGCGGTGGCGAGGACACCCGTGGTGACCACGATCGGTCCGGCGGTGACCAGGATCGGGCCGGTACGTTCGGCGGCGAAGAGCACCATCGTCAGCACGATGCCCAGCGCGCTGGCCAGTACCGGCCAGGACCGTCGGGCCAGCGTGCCGTAGCGGATACCGAACAGCGGCAGTACCGCCAGCTCGATCGCGATGGCCACCGCCGGAGCGACCGGGTCGACCGTGGCGATCAGGGTGAACGAGAAGAGCAGCGCGGCGGCGAGCTTGGCGACCGGGTTACGTCGGGCCAGCATGGCGTTGGTCGCCGCGATCGGGGGAGCGGGATTCACGATGCGCCCCCGGCGGTCGGCGGGTCCTGGGTGGCCCGGTCCAGCGATACGGTCCGGTCCAGCGACGGCGTGGCCCGGTCCAGCGACGGCGTGGCCCGGTCCAGCGTTATGGTCCGGTCGGCCAGTGCGGCGACGAAGTCAGCGTCGTGGGTGACGGTGACCAGGCCGTGCCCGGCGTCGCGCAGTTCGGCGAGCAGCTCCACCAGCTCGATCCAGGTACGTCGGTCCTGGCCGAAGGTGGGCTCGTCCAGGACGAGCAGGTGGGGGGCGGTGGCCAGGGCGGTCGCCACGCTCAGCCGCCGGGCCTCACCCCCGGACAGGGTGTACGGATTGGCCCCGGCCAGCCGGTCCAGCCGGAGCCGGACCAGCAGTTCGTCCACCGTGGACTTGATGGCTGCGGTGGGTTGCCCGACCCGGCGGGGGCCCAACGCCAACTCGTCGAAGACAGTGCTGGTGACGAACTGGTGCTCCGGGTCCTGGAACACCGACCCGATCCGGCGGGCCAGTACGGGTGCCCGCCAGCGGTACGGCGCACTACCCTCTCGACCGGCCAGCTTGCCTTCCCGACCAGCCAGTCCGGGGGCAGCCACCACCCGTCCGGTGCCGGGTTTGAGTAGACCGCCCAGCAGCAGGGCCAGGGTGGACTTGCCCACGCCGTTGCGCCCCAGTACGGCCAGCGCCTCGCCGGCGCGTACCGTCAGGTCGGTGGCGGCCAGCCGAGGTGGCAGGCCGAGCTGTTCGGCGGTGAGCAGGAGTTCCCCGCCGGTCCTGCCGGCCCCGCCGGCAGTGCCGGTTGTGCTGGTCGTGCCGATAGCGCTGGTCGTGCCGATGGTCCGATGGGTCGGCATCGGTCGACCGGGGATCCAGACCCCCGCCTCGGCCAACGCCGCGCCGTGCGTGGCGAAGACCTCCTCGGGTGACCCGTCAGCGCGTACCCCGCCGCCCGGCTCCAACACCACCACCCGGTCGACCAGCGGCAGTGCCTCGGCGACCCGGTGTTCGACCAGGATCAGCGTGGTGTCCCGGTCCACCGCCCGAGCGATGGCGGTACGAACCAGATCCGCGCCGGCCGGATCGAGGTTGGCGGTCGGCTCGTCGAGCAGCAGCAGGCTCGGCCGCAACGCGAGCGTGCCGGCGAGGGCGAGTCGCTGCTGTTCGCCCCCGGAGAGCGCGGCAGTGGGCCGGTCCCGGGGGTAGGGAAACCCGACTCGGTGCAGTGCCTCGTCCACCCGGGGCCAGATCTCGTCGGCCGGTACGCCCCGGTTCTCCAGCCCGAACGCGACGTCGTCGCCGGATCGGGCCATCACCAGTTGGGTGGCCGGGTCCTGGAAGACGATGCCGACCCGTTCCCGCGCCTTGCGCGGGTCCAGCCCGTCGACCTCGACGGTGCCGGCCTGCTCCCCGGAGTCCTCGGCGAGCAGGCCGGCGAGCGCGGCGAGCAGGGTGCTCTTGCCGGCCCCCGATGGGCCCAGCAGCAGTACCCGCTCGCCGTGCTCGACGCGCAGGTCGACGTCGCGTACCGCCCAGGCTCGCCGCCCGGCGTGCCGCCAGCCGAACCCACGCAACTCGACCGCGCTCATGTCTCCTCCTCGCCCTCCCGCCCTCCTCGTTGATCAAGAGATTTACGTCATCTCAGGCCGCCCCGGCTGACGTAAATCTCTTGATCAACAGTGCTCAACGGTGATCGACGGTGATCAACAGTGCTAGATGGCGGTGCGTTCGCGGCCGGCGGGGAACCGGTCCAGTACCCCGGTCCGGGCCAGCGCTCGGGTCAGCAGCCAGCCACCGACCCCGGCGACCAGCGCCGCGCTGATGATGGTGGCCACCGCGTACGGGATTCGGTACGACCAGAGGTCGTACTTGGTGTTCCACACGAAGAAGTCGAACAGCGCTGCGCTCAGGCCGGTCATGGCCCCCGCGAGGATCGCCGTCGGCAGCTTGAACGAGCGGTAGCGCAGGGCGGCGAAGGCCAACTCCGCGCCGATACCCTGGACCAGGCCCTGCGGGATGACGGTACCGCTCCACTGGGTGCCCAGCAGGGCGGAGACGATCGCCGCCACGGTCTCGGTGTAGAGCGCCGCCCCCGGCTTGCGGATGATCAGGCCGCCCAACACCGCCGGCACCAACCAGATGCCATAGAGCAGGGACTGCGCGGGCGGGAAGAAGGCGAAGGCCGCGTCGGTGGCGCTCCAGACGTAGCCCCAGGCCCAGAAGACCACGCCGAACGCGACGGCGATGACCGAGGCGACGACGACGTCGACTGTACGCCACCGGTGGTTGTCGGGTTGTTTCATGTTTGCCTCCCAGTTCGTTGCGTGAACCAGGAGAAGACGCACGCCGTGCCCGTGTTTGGACGGACTACGGCGCGGCTGGAGGTATGACCGAACTCCCTGCGCTGGCATTACCCAGATCAGGTTCGAGGGTCTGCGGGTGTGACCCGCACTCTCAGCGCTGTGCGCTCCCCTGTCGGATATGAAGTTGTGTCGCAGACGCTAGCACCAGCCAGCACCGGGGCACAGGGGGCCAGTGCTGGTTGTGGTGGTGCCCACCCGGGTTCGGGTTAGGGTGAGCTGCCCGCCTGAGCATCGAGCGATGGCCGACACAACCACACTGGGCGAAGGGACTGACTGCCGTGACGGCCCCCGACCGTGCCCCCGCCGGTCGCGCCCCGACGGGCGACGAGATCGACTGGACGATGGATTCCACCCATCCCACGATCGCACCTGCCGACTCGCTGATCGCGCCGGCCGAACCGACCCGGCGTCTCCGTGGCGGGCGGGACTACTCGGTAGAGGTGCTGGCCGTACTGCTGATCCTGCTGGTGGTCTTCCGGGAACCGCTGGGCAACGCCATCTCCGACCCGCGCCTACAGACCTGGACCACGGTCTTCGTCTCGGTGCTGGTGCAGGCGGTGCCGTTCCTCGTCTTCGGCGTCGTGCTCTCCGCCGTGATCGCGGTCTTCGTACCCCGATCCTTCTGGGCCAAGGCGTTGCCGCGTCATCCGGCGCTGGCCGTACCGGTGGCGAGCTGCGCGGGCGTCGTGCTGCCCGGATGCGAGTGCGGGTCGGTGCCGATCGCCGGGTCGCTCATCCGGCGCGGAGTCACCCCGGCCGCCGCCCTGGCGTTCCTGCTCGCCGCCCCGGCGATCAACCCGATCGTGCTGGCCGCCACCGCGGTTGCCTTCCCGAACAATCCCGAGCTGGTCGCCGCGCGGGCCGGGGCGAGCCTGGTCGTCGCCATGGTCATGGGCTGGCTCTGGCTGCGCCTTGGGCGGACCGAGTGGATCAAGTTGCCGTACCGCCCCGACCTGGAGGACCGGTCGAAGGGGCGGGCGTTCTGGGCGGCGGTACGGCACGACGTCGTACACGCGGGTGGGTTCCTCGTTCTCGGCGCGATGGCCGCAGCCAGCATCAACGTGCTGGTGCCCGAACGCTGGTTGCAGACCCTCGCCGACCAGCCGGTGCTGTCGGTGTTGGCGCTCGCCGTACTGGCGGTGCTGCTGTCCATCTGTTCGGAGGCCGACGCCTTCGTGGCTGCCTCGCTGTCGCAGTTCTCGCTGACCGCGCGGCTGACGTTCCTGGTCGTCGGCCCGATGGTCGACCTCAAGCTGATCTCCATGCAGGCCGGCGTCTTCGGTCGCCGGTTCGCCTTCCGGTTCGCGCCGACGACCTTCGTCGTCGCGGTCCTGGTTTCCGTCGGGGTGGGAGCGGTGGTCCTGTCATGAACAAGCAGGCGCAGGCGGTCGTGCTGCTGCTGCTCGGTGGTTCGGTGATCAAGGCCAGCCTCACCGACATGTACCTGCGGTACGTCAAGGAAGGGCTGCGGCCGTTTCTGATCGCCGCCGGGATCCTGCTGGTGGTCGCCGCGGTGATGACCCTGGTGTACGACCTGCGCACCCCGGCCCGGCCCGCCAGCGCCGACGTGGACGACACGGACGGCCACGACCTGGGTGCCGGCGCCGACGGCCACGGGCACGACCACGGCGGTACGGGCCACCACGAACCCCGGATCGGCTGGCTGCTGATCCTGCCGGTGCTCGGTCTGCTGCTGGTTGCCCCACCCGCGCTCGGCTCGTTCGCGGCGAGCCAGGCCGGCACCGCCCTGACCAGTGAACAGACGACCTCCGACTATCCGCCGCTGCCCGAGGGCGACCCGGTGAAGGTCAGCCTGCTCGACTACGCCTCCCGGGCGCTGTTCGACAAGGGCGTGTCGCTCGGTGACCGGCGGGTGAAGCTCACCGGGTTCCTCGCCACCGGGCCGAACGGTGAGCCGATCCTGGCCCGCATGATTCTCTCCTGCTGCGCCGCCGACGGCCGTCCGATCAAGCTCGGCATGGCTGGCGATCCGCCCACTGGGCTGGCCCCGGACACCTGGGTGGAAGTGGTGGGCCGCTACACCGACCAGACCGGCACCGACCCGGTCAACGACGAGACCATCCCGTACCTGATGGTCGAGTCGTGGCAGCAGGTCACCCCGCCAAAGAACCCGTACGAGTAGTGGTCGGCGACGCGTCGGGGACAGGAGATCCATGGACCAGCCCAGCCGCCGTGCCCGCGACCTCGGGATCGTCGTCGGGCCACTCCCCACCGGGGCGCACAACGCGATCACCGACGTGCCCGGAGTGCTGGTCGGGCACACCACCCTCGACGATGGTGCCGACCTGCACACCGGGGTCACCGCCGTCGTACCGAGCCAACTCGGCCCCGGCCGGTGGACCCTGCCGGCCGCCGTGTACACCGGCAACGGTTACGGGAAACTCGTCGGCTCGACCCAGGTGGACGAACTCGGCGTACTGGAGTCACCGATCGTCCTGACCGCCACGCTGTCGGTGTTCCGGGCCGCCGACGCGCTGCTGAGTCACCTGATGGAGCGCCGACCGGACGGGGTGTCCTTCAACCCGCTGGTGGGTGAGACGAACGACGGACACCTCTCGGACATTCGCCGCCGCCCGATCACCGAAGAACACGTACTCGCCGCCATCACCGGGGCATCCGCCGGACTTCCGGCGGAGGGCTGCGTCGGGGCCGGCACCGGCACCACCGCCCTGGGCTTCAAGGCCGGCATCGGCACCTCCTCCAGGACGGTACGACTGGCCGAACGCTCGGCGACCGTGGGTGCCCTGGTCCAGGCCAACTTCGGCGGGGTGCTGACCGTCCTCGGCGTTCCGCTGCCGGTCGACGAGCTGGTCCCAGACGCCGATCGGACCGAGCCACCCGGCAACTCGTGCATGATCGTGGTCGCCACCGACGTACCCCTGGATGCCCGGCAGCTCGGCCGGGTGGCCCGGCGAGCGGTCTTCGCGATGGCCCGGGTCGGGGCGTCGTACAGCAACGGCAGCGGCGACTACGCGATCGCGTTCAGCACGGCACAGCCCGATCAGCCGCCGATCCCCGACGGGGAGATCGATCCGGTCTTCGCCGCTGTGCGCGACGCGGTCGAGGAGGCGCTGCTCAACTCGCTCTTCACCGCCGTCACCACCACCGGAGTTGCTGGTCGTACCAGTCACGCTGTTCCGCACCGAACCGTGATCCGGCGGATGTCCGCAGCTGGCCGACTCGGGGCAGGTGCCTGACTGCCAGCGGCGCGGCGACCACCGCACCCGGGTGCAACGCGTTGATCTAGTTGGTGCTCGTGTGTGACGGTAGTTCGGCATCCTGTCCTCGCAGGTTCGGGAAACGAATCCTCGCGCGGTCGGGAAACCAAAACAGCTGTACGAACAGAGGTCGGAGGACGCATGACACTCAGCGCCGAGGGCTACCTTTCGGTCGTCACCGAGACGATCGCCCGGGTCTCGACCGAGCAGCGGGACGCCGTACGCCAGGCCGCCGACCTGATCACCGAGACGTTGCGCGCTGACGGCGTGATCCACGCCTTCGGCACCGGGCACTCGGAGGCACTGGCGATGGAGATCGCCGGCCGGGCCGGGGGACTGGTCCCGACCAACCGGATCGCCCTGCGGGACGTGGTGCTCTACGGCGGCGAGCCGGCGAGCGTCCTCGGCCCGACGCTGGAACGGGACCCGGCAGCCGTCAAGCGCCTCTACGATCTCGCGCCGGTGGCACCGCAGGACATCTTCGTGGTGGCGTCCAACTCCGGGGTCAACGGATCGATCGTGGAGTTCGCCCTGCTGGTGAAGGAGCGCGGCCACAAGCTGATCGCGATCACCTCTCGGGATCACTCCTCCCAGGTGGACTCCCGCCATCCGTCCGGGCGAAAGCTCAGCGAGATCGCCGACGTGGTGTTGGACAACGGCGCCCCGTACGGGGACTCGACGCTGCCGTTGCCCGGCGGCGGTGCGGTCGGTGCGGTGTCGTCGATCACCGCCGCCCTGCTCGCCCAGCAGATCGTGGTGGAGGTGGTTGCTCGGCTGGTCGAGGCCGGCGAGACCCCGCCGGTCTACCTGTCGGCCAACATCCCGGCGGGTGACGCGCACAACAACGCGCTGGAGGAGCGGTACGCGGGCCGGATCCGACGCGGGGCCTGAGACCCCGCCGGTCGGTGGCGCTGGCTCTGGGTCTGCCTCGGCTCCGGTTCCGCCTTGGTGACCCGGTCATGCCCGTTCGACGTGCCGTTGTCGGCCATCCGATGTGCCAATCTGCGCGATCGCACGTTTTGCTGGCACGTCGGACGGGCAAACACCGCCGCGACCCCGGGTGGCTCGTACCGCCCGAACCGCCCCGGAGCCGGAGGTGACCAGCGTGTCGAAGGAGACTGACAGGCAGCGATGGCAGCGCAACTTCGCTGACCTGCTGCAGGAACTGCGGGTTGCCCAGACCGGTGTGCAGATCCTCTTCGCCTTCCTGCTGACCCTGCCGTTCAGTGCCGGTTTCAAGGACACCACGGCGTTCCAGAAGGACGTGTACGTGGTGGCGCTGCTCGCCGCCGCCGCGGCTACCGCCCTGATCATCTCGCCGGTCGCCTTCCACCGGGCCCTGTTCCGGCAGGGGCGGAAGCCGGAACTGGTCCGGTATTCACATCGAATGGCCACCGGTGGGCTGACCTTCATGCTCATTGCGATGGTCAGCTCGGTCCTGCTGATCACCGATTTCGTGTTGCCCCGGGCGCTCGCGTTCGTACTCAGTGGGTTCACCGCGATCTGGTTCCTGACCTTCTGGGCGGCACTGCCGTTCGCCCGTCGACGGCGGTGGACCGATGACGACGAGGCCGAGGAAGAGGAGTGGAAGGACCCTGAGGTGGTGGCCGGCGACTGACCACCCATCGACCGCTTCGTGATCCCGATAACGCGACGGTTCGATTCGCCGGGACTACCCCTGGGTAACACAGCGGAGTAGCGTTGTCACCAGTAGCGCTGGCATAGCCGTACCCGGGTTTAGGGGGTAGCCGTGACCACGACGCAGAACAGCCAACCTACGACCGCCGCGCCGGACGGCGTCGGGCCGCTGCCCGCCGAGGCCGGTCAGGTCTCGGAGAAGGAAGCCCGGCAGGTCGCGGAGGCGGCCCGGGAGACCGAATGGGGCAAGCCGAGCTTCGGCAAGGAACTGTTTCTCGGCCGGTTCCGGCTCGACCTGATCGACCCGTGGCCGGAATCCGACCCCGCCAAGACCGCCAAGGCCGACGAGTTCCTCGCCCGCCTCGACAGCTATCTCCGAACCGAGGTGGACGGGGCCCAGATCGAGCGGGACGCCCGGATCCCGGACGATGTCTTCCACGGTCTGGCTCAGCTCGGCACCTTTGGCATGAAGATCGACGAGCGGTACGGCGGGCTGGGCCTGTCGAACCTGGACTACTGCCGGGCGTTGATGCTGACCGGCTCGGTCAGCCCGGCCATCAGCGCGCTGCTCTCGGCACACCAGTCGATCGGGGTGCCGCAGCCGTTGAAGATGTTCGGCACCGAGGAGCAGAAGCAGCGGTTCCTGCCCCGGCTCGCCGCCGGAGAGGTCTCCGCCTTCCTACTCACCGAGCCGGACGTCGGCTCCGACCCGGCCCGACTCGCCACCAGCGCCGAACCGACCGAGGATGGCACCGGCTACCGCCTCAACGGGGTCAAGCTGTGGGCCACCAACGGCACCGTCGCCACCCTGCTCGTGGTGATGGCCCGGGTGCCGGCGCGGCCAGCGGGCCCGGATGGGCCCGCGCGCCGGGGCGGCATCACCGCCTTCGTCGTGGAAGGCGACTCGGACGGAATCATCGTCGAGCGGCGCAACGAGTTCGTTGGCCTGCGCGGCCTGGAAAACAGCGTGACCCGGTTCCATGACGTGATCGTCCCCAAGGAGAACGTCATCGGCGGCGAGGGCAAGGGACTGAAGATTGCCCTGACCACGCTCAACACCGGCCGGCTGTCGTTGCCCGCGATGTGTGTCGGTGCCGGCAAGTGGTCGCTGAACGTCGCCCGCGAGTGGGCCGCCGAGCGGGTGCAGTGGGGCCGGCCGGTCGGCGAACACGAGGCGGTCGCCACCAAGCTGTCCTTCATGGCCGCCACGACGTACGCCATGGAAGCCATGCTCGACCTCTGCTGTCTGCTCGCCGACGACGACCGTAACGACATCCGGATCGAGGCCGCGCTGGTCAAGCTCTACGCCAGCGAGATGGCCTGGAAGATCGCCGACGAGCTGATCCAGATCCGGGGTGGGCGTGGCTACGAGACGGCCGACTCGCTGGCTGGCCGGGGCGAGCGACCGGCCGCGGTCGAACAGTTGCTGCGCGACCTGCGGATCAACCGGATCTTCGAGGGCTCTACCGAGATCATGCACCTGCTGATCGCCCGGGAGGCGGTCGACGCGCACCTCTCGGTGGCCGGCGACATCATCGACCCGGATGCGGGGCTGGGCCGTAAGGCCAAGGCCGGTGCCCGCGCCAGCGCCTTCTACGCCAAGTGGCTGCCGACGCTGACCGTCGGTGCCGGGCAGAACCCCATCTCGTACGCGGACCACGGGCCGCTCGCCGGACACCTGCGGTACGTGGAACGGACCTCGCGCAAGCTGGCCCGGTCGACGTTCTACGCGATGTCCCGATGGCAGGGCAAGATGGAGCGCAAGCAGGCGTTCCTCGGCCGGATCGTGGACATCGGCGCGGAGTTGTTCGCGATGTCGGCGGCCTGCGTGCGGGCGCATGCCGAGCGAGACACCCGCCCCGAGGGGCGTGAGCTGGCCGACCTGTTCTGCCGGCAGGCGCGCCTGCGCGTCGAGGCGCTCTTCACCGCGCTGTGGGACAACACCGACTCGATCGACGTGGTGGCGGCGAAGCGGATCCTGGCCGGCCGCTACGCCTCACTGGAGGAGGGAGTGGTCACGCCACCGGCCGAGCAGCCCTGGGTCGTATCGTGGCAGCCCGGCCCGTCCACCGCGCCGGACGTACGCCGACGTATTCCGCCCGCCTGAGGACGGGCTACGACCTTTCTCACCTGCGACGTGTTAGTGGGCGCAGTCTCTGGCAAGACCTTCGTGCGCCGCAGAGCGGCCGACCAGGCGTCAACCGATGCACGGCAGGCGTCAGCCGTTGCACGGCAGGCGTCAGCCGTTACGCAGCAGGCGTTAGCCGTTACGTAGTCCGAGGCCGCGTAGCTCCAGCGCGGCGAGGTTGTCCACTGTCGACTCGTCGCCCTGCCGCCAGGCCCGTACCACGTCGGGATCGATCCGGGTGAGCTTGCGTAGGGGCTGGTTGGCCAGTGCTCGCAGGGCGAGCAGGTCCCGCCCGGCCGGGGCCGAGCGGAGGTGCGTGGCGGCGGTCGCCCGGCGGATCCAGCGCACCCGCAGCGGGAGCCAGCCGAACAGCACCAACCCGAGCGGGAACACCAGTACGGCCAGGGCGAGGGCCAGCGCGAGTTCGCCGATCAGCTCCTGCTGTTCGCGACCGGCGTCGGCGAGCGTACGGGCGGCCCCGGCAGCCTTCTCGAATGGTGCGGTCAGATCGTCACCGACCACCGGTACCCGGCCGACCTTGCCGCTTGCATCCGCGAGATTCTCGGCGAGCCCACCGCCGGCACCCTCCAGCTTCTGCCCGGGCAGGGCGAGTTTCTGAACCAGGTCGTGCAGCCACATCGCGCCCCGGATCCACAGGTAGACCCAGACGACGACGAGCAGGTCGGTGAGGAGTTGGCGAACGGCGATGGGAAAACGGTCAGCATAAATCTTCACGTTCGACAGCGTGACACGGCGGATGGCTTACGGCATCGCGACGAGAAGTGGCGCAGGAGCCTCAGCCAGGCTTACGGCGGGCGGAGTAGGCCCGTACCTTGGCCCGGTTTCCGCAGTCCGCCATGCTGCACCAGCGGCGTCGGCCGCGCCGGTCGAGGAAGAGCCAACCGCAGTCGGTGCCGGGACAGGCCCGTACCTGGTGTCGGTCGGGTGAGCCGAGCAGGTCGGCGCCGGATCGGGCGGCCGCCAGTAGGGGAAGCGTCAGGCCGAGGTCGTCAGGGAACACCCAGTGGGCCAGTCCGTCGGGGCCGGACGTCAGCACCGCCGCCGCGGCGGCCCACTGCGCCACCTCGGCAACCTGCCGGAAGGCGGCAGCATCGTCCGGGTCGAGCAGCACGTCGTGCAGCGCCGTACGCAACGAACGGATCGCCACCAGTACGTCATGCGCCCCGGCCGGATCGTCGCGACCGTGTTCCCGGAGTCGGGCGACGGTCGCGGGAGCGAGCAGTTGGACGTGGCCGGTCCAGACCGCCAGCCGGTCGAAGTCGCGCAACCATTCTCGGTTCGGGCTGGGTGGTTCCTCCCAGCCGGCCCAGGTGTTGCAAAGCTCCAGGGCGGGGTGCCCGCCAATCGGGATGGGCATGGGATAGCCCGCTACCTCTACCCAGTGCATGCCGACAGTGTGCCTTGACTCGGCGAAACTAACCACTACTGTCGATAACACCGGTTGACGTTCATCTACTGGTTAGGTGATGTGGCATGCGGTTGAAGAAGATCCTGAGTCGGTTCCTGCTCACAACACTGATGGTGCCCACCGCCCTTGCCGCCGCACCCGCTGTACCGGCAGCTGCGATGGCGGCCCAGGACGGGCCCCAGCGCACGTTGGTGCCCGGCTGGTGGCATCGAAATGCCGATCGGCCCGAACCCTGGCGTCCGTCGGTCCAGGAGGAATGGACCGCCCCGGCCGGCCGCTACTGTTCGTTCCCGCTGCACGTCCGCGTCGTCTCCCAGGACGTGCGGGTCCGCGTGCTCGCCCGGTACGCCACCGGTGCCGTCCAACGTGAGGAGTACGCCGGGCCACTGACCGTCGACTTCGTCGACGTCGACACCGGTCGAGCCGTACGCCGGGATGCGGGCGGCTCCGGCCTGCTCGAATACCGTCCGGACGGTGGGTGGCTGCGATACACCATCGTCGGGCCGGCCGGATTCGGCTTCCGGCCCGGGGACCACCACCCGCGCGGTTACTACATCCTCGACGGTCTGCACGTCATCTCGATCGACCCGACCGGCACCCGTCGGTTGACCCTGGGGATCGGCCGACAGGACAACGTCTGTGTCGCGCTCGGTGACCCGGCCGCCGGACCACGGTGACCCGGTGCGGCTGGTGAGTGGAGATGACCGACCTGCAACTGCGCGTACTCGGGCCACTGACCGCGTACCGCAATGGGGCGGAAGTGGCGCTCGGCGGCCGGCGACAGCGCATGGTGCTGGCCACGCTGCTGGTGGCCCGGGGCCGGATGCTGCCCGAGGAACGGCTCCGCGACCTGGTGTGGAGCGACGGCGGGCGGCTGGCCGGCCGGGGAAACCAACGACTACTACATGGTCGCGCGCAACGAGAACTGGCAGCACGGGCTCCGACCGTTGAGCGAGGACATCAGGCCGGTGCCCGGCATCATCGATCCGGCCCTGCTGCCGGAGACGGTGACTCTGCTGCTGGGACCGGCAGGCACGGTCACCGGACTGCACCACGACAACATGAACATCCTGTTGTGTCAGGTGATGGGCCGTAAACACGTCCGGCTTGTGCCGTCGTACCAGCGCGCCCGGGTGTATCCGCGGGGCGGGACGTACAGCCATGTCGACGCGGCGCAGCCCGACCTGGACCAGCATCCGGCGTACGGGCAGGCGACCGTCCTGGAGGGAGTACTGCAACCGGGCGACGCCCTGTTGGTGCCCGCCGGGTGGTGGCACTGGGTACGAGCCCTGGACGTCAGTGCCACGGTGAGCCTGCACCACTTCCAGGTGCCGGCCGGCAACCACTACCTGCACCCGCCGTTGGTCGGCGACACGGACTGACCGAGGGCGGAGCGGACTGACCGAGAGACGGGACAGCCGGAGCGGACTGACCGTGAGGCGGGACAGCCGGAACGGGGGTGCCGATGCGTCGGCACCCCCACACCCGGCTAACCCTTGTCCTTCTCCGGTGGGGGGTCCGGAAATTCGTCCGTGGCCAGTGGGATTCGGCTGGAATCGCGCGTGTGGGGCGTTAGGAAGGGCCCCTTCCAAGGCAGAAAGCGATAAGAAGGGGCCCTTCCTAACTCAAGAGCTGGCGCAGGCGGGGCAGGTGCCGAAGATCTCCATGGTGTGACTGACGTCGACGAAGCCGTGCTGGGCGGCGACCCGGTCAGCCCAGGTCTCCACCGCCGGCCCCTCGACCTCGACGGTACGACCACAGGCCCGGCACACCAGGTGGTGATGGTGTCCCTCGCTGCACCGGCGGTAGAGGTGCTCACCGCCCGGCGGTCGCATCACGTCGATCTCGCCCGCGTCGGCCAGCCCTTGCAGGGTGCGGTAGACCGTGGTCAAGCCGACCCGTTCCCCCCGGTCCCGCAGCATCGCGTGCAGGTCCTGGGCGCTGTGGAAGCCCTCGACCTCCCGCAGCAGGGCGCTGACCGCGCTGCGTTGCCGGGTGTTGCGTACGGCGGTGGTGCTCTCTCCGGTCGTCACTTCGCCTCCCCGGCGTGGCTGACCGCGTCGGCCACGATGTGTGCGATGTGCTCGTCCACCAGGGCGTAGGCGATCTCCCGACCACGTCGCGACCCGTGCACCACGCCGGCACCGCGTAGCACCCGCAGATGCTGGGAGACGAGCGGCTGGGGCGCGCCGAGCTTCTCCACCAACTCGTGTACGCAGCGCTCACCCTGGGCGAGTTCGGTGACGATCGCGACTCGGATCGGGGCGGCCAACGCGCGGAGTAGTTCCCCAGCGCCTGCGTACGCCTCATATCCGTTGCTGCTCGCCATTACGTAACGGTAACCAATTTGGTTTCGGTGCTGCCGACAGGATCCGGACGACGGCAGCAGCGAGTCGGGCGACGGCAGCAGTGCGGCGGGCGACGACGGGAGCGAGTCGATCGACGCCCCGGCACCTGTTTCCGGAGCATCATCGGTCCAGGACCACTTCCGGCGGTTCCAACTGGGTGGCCTCGGTCGGTAGCGACCGGCGGCGGATGCTGCGCCACAGGGCCGTACCGACGGTCACCAGCAGGAACAGCACGATCGCCAGGACGACGATGGTGGCTCCGGGAGCGGTGTCCAGGCTGCCGGCGAGGGTCACCCCGGAACCGGCGGCCAGCAGACCCAGCGCCATCGCCAGCGCCATGGTGGTACGGAATCCCCGGGTGACCTGCTGTGCGGTGGCGACCGGCACCACCATCAGTGCGCTGATCAGCAACAGCCCGACGGCGCGCATGGCGATGGTCACGGTCACCGCGGTGGTGATCGCCAGCAGCAGGTTCAGTGCCCGTACCGGCAGGCCGGAGACCCGGGCGTACTCCTCGTCGTGGCAGATCGCGAAGAGCGCCGGGCGCAGCAGGATCATGGCGATCAGCACCACCACGCCGAGCACCGCGATGGTCACCAGGTCGGTCTGGGAGGTGGTGGTCAACGCCCCGAACAGGTACGACAGCAGCGCTGCGTTGCTGCGGTTGTCGGAGAGCCCGACCAACATCACGCCACCGGCGATACCGCCGTAGAAGAGCAACGCCAGCGCCATGTCCCCGGAGGTGCGTCCGCGTTCCCGAATCAACTCGATCACCACCGCGCCGACTGCCGCAGCGATCACCGCGGTGATCACTGGCGACTGGTGGAGCAGCAGCCCGACGCCGACACCGGTCAGCGCCACGTGCCCGATGCCGTCGCCGATCAGCGACATCCGGCGCTGCACCAGGTAGATGCCGAGGGCCGGGGCGGCCAGGCCGATGATCAGCGCACCGACCAGCGCACGGATCATGAACTCGTACTGGAAGAGGCCCATCGTCAGCTCCACATCCCGGTCGGCTCGTCCGGTCCGTGCGGATGGACGTGGTCATGGTCGGGGTCCGCGTGATGGCCGGCCGGCTCCGGTACCGGTCCGTCGTGCGCGATCCGCCCCTCGTGTACGACCAGCGCCCGGCTGATCAACGGTGCCAGCGGGCCGAGTTCGTGGGCGACCAGCAGTACCGTGCCGCCCCGGGCGATGAACCCGCGCAGCGCCTCGGCGAACGCCGCCTGGCTGGCCACGTCCACCCCGGCGGTGGGCTCGTCGAGGACCAGTAGGTCGGGCTCACCGGCCAGGGCCCGGGCGATCAGGGTGCGTTGCTGCTGGCCGCCGGAGAGGGTGGCCACCGAGTCACCGGCCCGGTCGGCGAGCCCGACGGCGTGTAGCGCGTCGGCCACTGCCTTGCGGTCGGCGGCTCCGGCCGGGCGCAGTACGCCCCGACGGGCGAGCCGGCCGGCGGCGACCACTTCGGCGACGGTGGCTGGTACACCACTGCCCGCCCCGATGCGCTGCGGGACGTAGCCGATCCGCCACCACTTGCGGAACCGGCGTTGTGGCGTGCCGAAGAGCTCGATCGACCCGCTGGTGAGCGGGACGAGGCCGAGGATGGTACGGATGAGCGTCGACTTGCCCGACCCGTTCGCCCCGAGTACGGCGACCACCTCACCGGCGGTCAACGTGAACGAGACGTCCCGCAGCACCGGGCGGTTGTCGTAGGCGACCTGGGCATGGGTCACCGTCACGACGGGCTGGTCGGTGCTGCCCTGCTCCCTCTTCCCGATCATGAGCAGCCCAGCGCCTTCCGTAGCGCGACGAGGTTGGCCCGCATCGCGGTGAAGTAGTCCTCGCCGGCCTCGACACCCTCGATGGGGTTGAGTACGGCTGTGCTCGCCCCGACCTCCCGGGCGATGGTGTCGGCGACCTTCGAACTGACCTGGGTCTCGAAGAAGATGGTGGTGGCACCGTGCTGCCGGGCCTCGGTGGCGACCTCGGCCAGCCGTTTGGGTGAAGGCTCGTCCTCGGGCGTCAGCCCGGAGACCCCGATCTGCTCCAGGTCGTACCGCTGGGCGAGGTAGCCGAACGCGGTGTGGCTGACCACGATCTCCCGGCGCTGGCAGGTCTTCAGCCCTTCGGCGTACTCCTTGTCCAGGGCCGCGAGGTCGGCCCGCAGCGCCTTGGCCCGCGCGGTGTAGTCGGCGGCGTGGTCCGGCGCGATCTTGCCCAGCCGCTCGGCGAGCCGGTCACCGATGGTGGCCAGCCGTTCGGGGTCGAGCCAGACGTGCGGGTCCTTCTCGCCGGCCTCCTCCCCGTGGCCGTGTTCCTCGCCCTCCTCGTGGGTGTGCCCGGCGTCGCTGGCACCGAGCAGCGGCTGCACGGTGGCCACGTCGAACGCCCGGTCGCCCGCCTCCTGTGCGATCGCCTCGTCGACGGCTGGCTGGAACCCCTTGAGATAGACGATCAGTTCCGCGTCGACCACCTGGCCGACCTGTCGCGGGTTGAGTTCCAGGTCGTGTGGCTCGGCACCCGGTTTGGCCAGGCTGGTCACCTGGACGGCGTCCCCGCCGATCCGCTCGGTGACGAACTGCAACGGGTAGAAGCCGGCGACCACGTCGACGCGGTTCGGGTCCTGGCCGGTGGAGTCGGTGGAGCAGGCGGTCGCGCCGCCGAGGGCGAGCAGCGCCGCCGCGACCGCCACCCCGCGCCAGCGGGACGGGCTGGCCACGGGGACGCGCCGCCGAGTGGACCAGCCAGGTGCAGCTCGGAGTACGGGTCGGGTTCGGGCAGCGGGGTGGATCTCCATGTGCTCAACTCTCCGCGCCAATGATAATGATTGTCAAAAACGCATGCTTGCATGCAAGGAAGGGCCCCTTCTTATCGCTTTTTGTATAAGAAGGGGCCCTTCCTAACCGCAGGCCCCGGCTAGAGGATCTTGACGAGGGCGGCTGCCACCAGCAGCGTCAGCGCCAGCAGTCGTACCGCGCGAGTCGCTGGCAGCTGCACCGGCCAGGTTTTGACCATGAGTAGGGCCAGTCCCGCCGCCAGAGCCAGTAACAGAGCGCCGCCGATGATCCCCGGCGCGAAGAAGGCCACCAACACCAGTGTCAGCGTGGCGAGGAACACGACGGTCGGATTCAGCCGGGCGAGCCGGGCCAGGAAGGCGCTCTGCGTACGCTGCATCTCACGACTTTACGAGGAGGATGCGGGTGCTTGTCACGAATCGGTTCGTGGTCGAAGAGGGTGTCGCAGCGGACTTCACCGAGCGAGCGCACATGGCGTTGGCCGCCCTCGCGGCCCGGCCCGGCTACCGGCGCGGACAACTACTGCGCGCCCTCGACGATCCCCGACACTGGGTCCTGGTCACCGAATGGGAGTCCGTGGGCACCTACCGCCGGGCACTGGGCGCCTTCGATGTCAAGATCCATTCCATTCCACTGCTCGCCGAGTCCCTCGACGAGCCATCCGCGTACGAGTCGCTGGCCAGCGCCGACCCGAACGGCGAAGTGCAGGTTGCCGCCAGTGATCGGGCCACGGAGCCGGGGCGGTGAGCGGACCGGCTGACGGTGCCGTGACTCGTCCCGATCATCGGGCCGTCGAAGCACTACCCTTGCCCTCATGACCGTTTCCGGACCGACCGGCCCGCCGTGGTCGTACCCGGTGTCTCCCGGACCTGGCGACGCGCCTGGCAGTCCGACGGCGTCGGGACTCCCAGTGCCCGGCAGTCCGACGGCGTCCGGCCTTCCAACGTCCGGCAGTCCGACGGCGTCCGGCCTTCCGGCGATGCCCGGCCCCTCGGTGCCGGGCGGCCCGCCACCACCGCCGCCCGGTCCTGGTGTCGCGCCCCCGTTCGCGGCACCTCCCACCGAGGGGCGCAGCCGCCGACGCTGGATCGGTCTGGGGGTGGGGGCCCTCGCCCTGGTGCTCTGCTGCGGCGGTGGGGTGGTCGCCGTGGTCGGGCTCGCCGTCTCCGGGACCCAGGCCATCGACGAACAGGCCCGTACGGTCGCCGGGGACTACTTCGAGGCGTTGAAGAACCGGCGGTACGGCCGGGCGTACGACCTGCTCTGCGATGAGGACCAACGGCGCGAGTCGTCCCGCGACTTCCAACAGCGGGTGTCGGCCGAGCCGGAGATAGCCGGATACCAGGTCCACCAGAGCATGGTCACCAACGAGATCGTCGTCCCTGTGGACGTCACCTACCGCAGCGGTGGCCAGGACAACCTGCGGGTCACCCTCGCTCAGGACAGCAAGACCGGCACCTTCGAGGTGTGCGGGATCAGCTGACGGTACGACGTGGCTGGGCGGCTGACGGTACGCGGCTGGGCTGGGGCAGCTGGGCAGGGTCAGCTGACGGCACCGGGGTTGGGCAGGGGTAATCTCCTGGGCCTGGGCCGTGGGTGGCCGTACCGTTGACCTCCCACGGTGGTTCCTGAGCCGCACATCGAATCACATATCGGATCACGTCCGCGCCGACCGCCAGCCGGCGCAGGAGGAGAGTTCATGCCAGCCGACCGTATCGACGCCGTCGTCAGCCTCGCCAAGCGCCGCGGCTTCGTCTTTCCGTCCAGCGAGATCTACGGGGGCACCCGGTCGGCGTGGGACTACGGTCCGCTCGGCGTCGAGCTGAAGGAGAACGTCCGCCGCCAGTGGTGGAAGACCATGGTCCAGCAGCGCGACGACGTCGTCGGCCTGGACTCCGCGGTCATCCTGGCCCGGGACGTGTGGGCCGCCTCGGGGCACCTCGACGCGTTCGTCGACCCGCTGACCGAGTGCCAGTCCTGCCACAAGCGCTACCGGGCCGACCACCTGGAGGAGGCGTTCGAGGCCAAGCACGGTCGGCTCCCGGCCAGCCTGGCGGAGATCAACTGCGCCAACTGTGGCGCGAAGGGCTCCTTCACCGAGCCGAAGATGTTCAACGGCCTGATGAAGACCTACCTCGGCCCGGTGGAGAGCGAGGAAGGGCTGCACTACCTGCGCCCGGAGACCGCCCAGGGCATCTTCGTCAACTACAACAACGTCGCCACCGCCGCCCGGAAGAAGCCCCCGTTCGGCATCGCCCAGACCGGCAAGTCGTTCCGCAACGAGATCACCCCGGGCAACTTCATCTTCCGTACGCGGGAGTTCGAGCAGATGGAGATGGAGTTCTTCGTCGAGCCCGGTTCCGACGAGCAGTGGCACGAATACTGGCTCCAGGAGCGGTGGAACTGGTACCTCGACCTGGGTCTCAGCGAGTCGAACCTGCGGTTCTACGAGCACCCGAAGGAGAAGCTGTCCCACTACTCGAAGCGCACGGTCGACATCGAATACAAGTTCATGTTCGGTGGGACCGAGTTCTCCGAGTTGGAGGGTATCGCCAACCGTACCGACTTCGATCTGTCCACGCACAGTAAGCACTCCGGCGTCGACCTGTCCTTCTTCGACCAGGAGAAGGGCGAGCGGTGGGTGCCGTACGTGATCGAGCCGGCGGCTGGTCTGACCCGCGCCGTGCTCGCCTTCATGCTGGAGGCGTACGACGAGGACGAGGCGCCCAACACCAAGGGGGGGGTCGACAAGCGTACGGTGATGCGCTTCGACCCGCGGTTGGCCCCGGTCAAGGTGGCGGTGCTGCCGTTGTCGCGTAACGAGGCACTCTCGCCGAAGGCGAAGGACCTGGCGGCCCGGTTGCGTCGACGCTGGGTGGTCGAGTTCGACGATTCGCAGGCGATCGGCCGCCGCTACCGTCGCCAGGACGAGATCGGTACGCCGTTCTGCGTGACGGTCGACTTCGACACCCTCGACGACAACGCGGTGACCGTGCGGGACCGGGACACGATGACCCAGGAACGGATTCCGCTGGACCGGGTGGAGAACTACCTGATCGAGCGGCTCCCCGGCTGCTGAGATGTTAGGAAGGGCCCCTTCTTATCGCTTTCTGCATAGGAAGGGGCCCTTCCTAACACTTGGCACTGGGCGCCGAGCCCTCGGCGGGACTGGTACGCGTCCTCCACCGTGCGGCGTACCCGGTCCGGCTCGCGCCGGATCTGCGCCGGCGTGAAGTGCAGGATCAGTACGCCGAACCGGCTGAGTTCGTTGTGCCGGTCCAGCGTGCGTTGCCACCCGGTCGGTGTGAAGTGGTATTCCTGCGAGTCGACTTCCAGCGCGATCGCGGCATCGGCGAGATAGCCGTCCGGGGTGGGCAGCCGGGTGCCGTCTGGCCCGTACAGCTGGGGGTTCCACAGGATCGCGGGCAGCGACCGACTAACGGACAGACAGTCGCGTAGGTCGGCCTCTGGCGATGAGCGGACGCCGTCGACGACCTCGCTCACCGCCCGTCGGACCAGGGAGGTACGGCTTCGTCGGGCGCGGATCACCTCCTGATCGAGGGCGTGCAGGCTCGTGAAGTCGCGTTGGATGGCTTCCGCCACGACCGCGCGGATCGTACGCAGGTCACGCAGCTCCCGCCCGGCGTCGACCACGGCGCGCGCAGGCGAGCAAACCGGGTAGAGGCCGGCATCACGAGCATGCTCGTCCAGGCTGAGTGCCCGGGACACCACGGCATGACCGGCGGAGCGGCGGCGGGCCCAATGCGGGACGATCAACTGCACCAGATCGGTCCTGGGCGCGTAACGGAAGCCGTACCAGTTGAGCGCCGCCAGGCCGCTGATCTGCGCGCCCCGGCCGGCGTAGAGCGCCGCGGCGATTCGTCGCTGCTCGTCGGTGAGTGTGCCGGTGACGAGGGCGTACGTCGCGGGCAGGATCCGCTGCCAACGGCCGCCTCTCGTCTGCCGATAGATGTGCATGTCGTCGATGCCAGCGGTGATCAGTTGAGCGCGGGTCACGATCTGGTGCTGTCGGATCGCGATCGCCTCGATGGTCGTACCGCCCTCGTCAGGGGTGGTTGGGGTGGTCATGCGTGCAGCATGGGCGACTGATTGCCGCCCGTGTCGGTCGCCTGCGCCCGAGCTGTGGATAACTTCGTGGCCTGTGCACAACGCCGCACGGTGGCAGGAAGTGTGCTATGGCCGGGGTGTTAGGAAGGGGCCCTTCCTATACAAAAAGCGATAAGAAGGGGCCCTTCCTTTCACCGGGGCGGGGCGTGGAATCCTCGAAGGGTGACCACGACTGCGCTGCCGCCCGCCGTACGCCCGCTGACCCTCGGGCGGCACCAAGTGTGGCCGCCGGTGGTGCTCGCCCCGATGGCCGGGATCACGAATGTCGCGTTCCGCCAGCTGTGTCGGGAACAGGGGGGCGGGCTCTACGTCTGCGAGATGATCACGACTCGGGCGCTGGTCGAGCGTAATCCCAAGACCCTCCGCATGATCGCCTTCGGTGCGGACGAGTATCCCCGCAGTCTTCAGCTTTACGGCACCGACCCGGAGATCACGGCGGCTGCGGTGCGGATGGTGGTCGAAGAGGATCTTGCCGACCACATCGACCTCAACTTCGGTTGCCCGGTCCCCAAGGTCACCCGCAAGGGTGGCGGGTCGGCCCTGCCCTGGCGACGTCGGCTTTTCGCCCGGCTCGTCCGGGCTGCGGTGGCGGCGGCAGCCCCGGCCGGGGTGCCGGTCACGGTCAAGATGCGCAAGGGCATCGACGACGACCATCTGACGTACGTCGAGGCCGGGCTGGCCGCCCAGGACGCCGGGGTGGCGGCGGTGGCGCTACACGGGCGTACGGCCGCACAGCGCTATTCGGGTACCGCCGACTGGGATGCGATCGCCACCCTGAAACAGGCGCTGGACGTGCCGGTGCTGGGTAACGGCGACATCTGGGAGGCCGACGATGCGCTGCGGATGGTGGCGCACACCGGGGTGGATGGGGTGGTCGTGGGGCGGGGCTGTCTGGGCCGCCCCTGGCTCTTCACCGATCTGGCGGCGGCCTTCGAGGGGCGTGCGGAGCGGCGCCTGCCGCGCCTCGGCGAGGTGGCCGCCACCATGCGCCGACACGCCGAACTGCTTACGGAAGCTTTTGGCGCTGAGCGGGACGGCTGTACGGACTTCCGTAAGCATGTCGCCTGGTATCTGAAGGGGTTTCCGGTAGGTAGCGAGCTGCGCCGGGCCTTGGCCATGGTGGAGAGCCTCGCGGAGTTGGACGACCTGTTGGGCAAGTTGGATCCGGCCGAGCCGTTTCCGATCAGCACCCTCGGCCAGCCCCGGGGTCGGACGAACTCGCCGGGGAAGGTGTTCCTGCCGGATGGGTGGCTGGCCGACCGCGACAGTGACGATGTCCCGGCTGGCGCGGAACTGGACGATTCGGGCGGCTGAGTCGCCGGAGCCGCTGCGGTCAAAAGCCGGGCGACGTGCGCGAACCTGCGCGTGGAAGCGATCCCAAAAGCCGCCACGAACGGGGGACCCTGCACTGACTGTGCCTATTGTCACCGAACCTTGTCGAAGGCTGGTAAGGAACCCAACGCCGGGGTACGAAGAGACCACTTTAACCCTCGTTCAGTGTCGGATCGGCGCGGGAGGCTTTCGGTGGCATCGCAGGAGACGGCGGGACACAAGTATGTGTACGACTTCGCCGAGGGCAACAAGGAACTCAAGGATCTGCTCGGAGGTAAAGGCGCCAACCTGGCGGAGATGACCAACCTTGGTCTGCCCGTACCGCCCGGATTCACCATCACCACCGAGGCGTGCCAGGCGTACCTGGCGACCGGTGCGGAACCGGCCGGGCTGGCCGAGCAGATCGCCAGCCACCTTGCCGCCCTGGAAGCGGGGATGGGCAAGCGGCTGGGCGACCCGCACGATCCACTGCTGGTTTCGGTCCGTTCCGGGGCCAAGTTCTCCATGCCCGGCATGATGGAGACCGTTCTCAATGTGGGCCTCAACGACGAGAGCGTGCACGGCTTGGCCCGACAGGCCAGCGGCACCAACTCCGCAGCCGGTGCCGACGCCGCAGGCAGCAACGCCGGTGCCGACTCCGCAGCCGGGGCGGAACGCTTCGCCTGGGACTCCTACCGTCGACTCATCCAGATGTTCGGCAAGACGGTCTGCAACGTGCCGGGGGAGGAGTTCGAGCACGCGCTCGATGCGGCCAAGCAGGCCAAGGGCGCCACCAACGACCTGGACCTCGACGGGACCGACCTGCGGGCGCTGGTCGAGGCGTACAAGAAGATCTTTGCAAAGCACACCGGGCGGGACTTCCCCCAGGAGCCCCGGGAGCAGCTCGACCTGGCGATCCGTGCGGTCTTCGAGTCGTGGAACGCCGAGCGCGCCGTACTCTACCGCCGTCAGGAGCGGATCCCCGCCGACCTCGGCACCGCGGTCAACGTCGTCGCCATGGTCTTCGGCAACCTCGGCCCGGACTCCGGCACCGGAGTCGCCTTCACCCGGGATCCGGCCAGCGGGGCGCAGGGCATCTACGGCGACTACCTGGCCAACGCCCAGGGCGAGGACGTGGTGGCCGGCATCCGTAACACCGTCCCGCTACAGGAGCTGGAAAGGCTCGACAAGCGGTCGTACGACGAACTGCTCGGGATCATGGCCCGGCTGGAGGAGCACTACCGTGACCTGTGCGACATCGAGTTCACCATCGAGCGCGGCAAGTTGTGGATGCTGCAGACCCGGGTCGGTAAGCGCACCGCCGCCGCCGCGTTCGTCATCGCCGGTCAGCTCGTCGACGAGGGCCTGATCGATCTCGACGAGGCGCTGCACCGGGTCAACGGGGCGCAGCTCGCCCAGCTGATGTTCCCCCGGTTCAAGCTGGACCACGAGTTCCAGCCGGTGGCCAAGGGCATCGGCGCGTCCCCCGGCGCGGCGTTCGGCAAGGTGGTCTTCACCTCCGCCCGCGCGGTCGAACTGGCCGCCGAAGGTGCGCAGGTGATCCTGGTCCGCCGGGAGACCAACCCGGACGACCTCAACGGCATGATCGCCGCGCAGGGCATCCTCACCTCCCGGGGCGGGAAGACCAGCCACGCCGCCGTGGTGGCCCGGGGCATGGGTAAGACCTGTGTCTCCGGTGCCGACGAACTGGACATCGACGTCCCGGGCCGGAAGTTCACCGTGGCGGGACAGACCGTCCGGGAGGGTGACGTCGTCTCCATCGACGGCACCACCGGCAAGGTCTATCTCGGTGAGGTGCCGGTGATGCCCTCGGAGGTGGTCCAGTACTTCGAGGGCAACCTCGACCCAGCCGAGACCGACGACGTGCTGGTCAAGGCGGTACACCGGATCATGGGCCATGCCGACGCCAAGCGGCGACTGGCGGTTCGTACGAACGCCGACACCGGTACGGACGCCGCCCGCGCCCGCCGGTTCGGCGCTGAGGGCATCGGTCTGTGCCGTACCGAGCACATGTTCCTGGGCGACCGGCGGGAGTTGGTGGAGCGGCTGATCCTGGCCCGGACCGAGGAGGAGCGGGAGACGGCGCTGGCCGCGCTGCTGCCGCTGCAACGGGCCGACTTCGTGGAGATCTTCCGGGAGATGGACGGCCTGCCGGTCACGGTACGGCTGATCGACCCGCCGCTGCACGAGTTCCTGCCCCCGTTGGAGCAACTCGCGGTGAACGTGGCGGTGGCCCAGGAGCGGGGCGAGGACGTGGCCAAGGAGGAGGCGCTGCTCGCCGCCGTCCGCCGCATGCACGAGCAGAACCCGATGCTGGGCCTGCGGGGCGTACGCCTCGGCCTGGTCATTCCCGGCCTCTTCGGTATGCAGGTACGGGCGATCGTGGAGGCTGCGGTGGAGTGCGCCCAGCAGGGCGGTACGCCCAAACCGGAGATCATGGTGCCGTTGGTCGGCGCGGTGCAGGAGCTGGAAACCGTACGCGCCGAAGCCGAGAAGATCATCGCGGAGGTGACCCGGGACTGCGGCGTCGAGGTGCTGATCGGCACGATGATCGAGGTGCCCCGGGCGGCGCTGACCGCCGGGCAGATCGCCGAAGCGGCACAGTTCTTCTCGTTCGGCACCAACGACCTGACCCAGATGGGCTGGGGCTTCTCCCGGGACGACGTGGAGGGTGCCTTCTTCTGGCGCTACCTGGAACTGGGCATCTTCGGCATCTCGCCGTTCGAGTCGATCGACCGGGACGGGGTCGGCCGGCTGGTCCGGATCGCGGCCGAGGAGGGCCGGGCCGCCCGGCCGGAACTGAAGCTCGGTGTCTGCGGTGAGCACGGCGGTGACCCGGAGTCGGTGCACTTCTTCCACGAAGTCGGACTCGACTATGTTTCCTGCTCGCCGTTCCGGGTGCCGGTGGCCCGGCTGGAGGCGGGCCGGGCCGCGATCGAATCCGCTGGTTCGGACAGCCGCTGAGCAGCCCACCGGCCGGTTCGGGGATTATCCGAGCCGGCCGGTTCGGGGAGTCTTGAGCGGCCGGCTCGGGGCGCCCCTGGGCGGCCGGGTTGGGCAGTTGTTGAGCGGGTCACTGGGCGGTTTGTGGGGCAGCCGGACTGGAAATGCCTGGTAGGCCGGGTCGACATGGTTCGACCCGGCCGTCGGGTCACCCGACGACGAACCGCGGCGTAACCTATGCGTCATTCGAATTCGTCGTCCCCCCTCGATGGAGGTATCGGATGGGCAGCTTGTGGGAGAGTCTGGTTGTCGACGCCCAGGATCCCGCGCGGCTGGCGCGCTGGTGGGCTGAGGCGCTCGACTACCAGGTCACCTACGAGACGCCCGACGAGGTGACGATTTGCCGCTCCACCGACGGGACGCCCGGCCTGACCTTCGTCCGGGTCGCCGAGGCCAAGGGAAGCGCGAAGAACCGGCTGCACATCGACCTGCGTCCGATCGACCAGGAGGCCGAGATCGAACGGCTGGTCAACATGGGCGCTCGGCATGTCGACATTGGACAGTCCGAGGACGACCCGTGGACGGTGCTCGCCGACCCGGAGGGCAACGAGTTCTGCGTGTTGCGGCAGCGCGGATAGGCGGTTGGTGAGGTGACCAGCGAGCGTGACGCGCAGCGCCGGGTCACCGAAGCACCGAAGGACACCGGGCACGGGCGCGGCCCGTACCAGCGGGACCGGGCCCGGGTGCTGCACTCGGCGGGCTTCCGCCGGCTGGCCACCAAGACCCAGGTGCACACCGCCGGCACCGACGACTTTCTGCGTACCCGGCTGACCCATTCCCTGGAGGTTGCCCAGATCGCCCGGGAGATGGGCGGCCGGCTCGGCTGCGATCCGGACGTGGTCGATGTCGCCGGACTCGCCCACGATCTCGGGCATCCACCGTTCGGGCACAACGGCGAGGAGGCGTTGGACGCCGTGGCGCAGTCCTGCGGCGGCTTCGAGGGCAACGCACAGACGCTGCGCGTACTGACCCGGCTGGAAGCCAAGGTGCTCGCCCCGGACGGTACGTCAGCCGGCCTCAACCTGACCCGGGCCTCGCTCGACGCCACCTGCAAGTATCCGTGGCCGCGCGAGCCCGGCCGGCGCAAGTTCGGGGTGTACGCCGACGACGCCGAGGTCTTTGCCTGGCTGCGGCAGGGTGCGCCGGACCGGGCTCGCTGCCTGGAGGCGCAGGTGATGGACTGGGCCGACGACGTTGCCTATTCGGTGCACGACGTGGAGGACGGCGTGCACGGTGGCTACGTCGACCTTCGCTCGCTGATGATGGACGCGGACGAGCGGGCTGCACTCTGTGCCGACGTGGCGGCGGTCTATTCTCCCGAGTCCGCCACCGATCTGGCCGAGGTGCTGACCGATCTGCTCGACGATCCAGCGTTGGCCCCGCTGACCTGCTACGACGGCAGCCATCGGGCGCAGGTGGCGTTGAAACGTACGACGAGCGTCCTAACCGGACGGTTCGTCGCGACGGTGGTGACCGCGACCCAGGAGCGTTTTGGCGCTGATCCGGTCCGCCGGTACGCCGCTGACCTGATGGTGCCCCGGCGAATCCGGGCGCAGTGCGCCCTGCTCAAGGGGATCGCGTTGCGCTACGTCATGCGCCGGACCGGGGCAGAGCGGCGGTACGAACAGCAGCGGGAACTGCTCACCGAGCTGGTGCATGCGCTTCTGGCTGGTGCCCCGGCCACCCTCGATCCGGTCTTCGCGGCACTGTGGCGGGCTGCCGGGGACGACGCCGCACGGCTGCGCGTGGTGGTCGACCAGGTGGCGTCGTTGACCGACCCAGCCGCCGTGTCCTGGCATCGGCGACTGGCTGGCTGATCCCGCACCGATGACCGGTCGGACAACACCGAACCGGCGGCCATCCCGTGGAGGATGACCGCCGGCTCAGCGTGTGCGGTGGATCAGTGTGTGTTCAGGGTGGGGTCAGGAGACGGTGAGGTCGGTGTCATCGACGACGAAGGAGGTCTGTAGGGAGATGTCCTCGGTGGCGGTGAACCGGAGGGTGATGGTCTGGCCGGCGTAGCTGTTGAGGGAGAAGGTCTTCTGGCTGTAGCCGGTGGCCTTGTTGAGGTTGGAGTAGGTGGCCAGGGTGCCCAGGACGGTGCCGGCCGAGTTGAGGACCTGGACTCGGAGGTTGTCGTAGGCGACGCTGCTGGTGGTTTCGGCGGTGTCGATGTGCAGCCAGAAGGTCAGGTTGTAGTTGGTGCAGCCGGCGGGCAGGGTGACGCTCTGGGAGAGGGTTTCGGTGGTGGTGCGTCCGTTGCCGCCGAGCCAGGCGACGCGGGTGCCGCCGTGGGCGGGTTGCTGGGTGAAGGAGCCGATGGCGGCGGTGGTGCCGGTCCAGGGGGTGGTGCCGGTCTCGAAGCCGGGGTTACCAAGCTTCTGGCCGGGGCTGGAGCAGGTGCCACCGGAGCCGTTGACGGTGAGGGTGTAGGTGGAGGTGCGGTTCCCCGCCGTACCGGCGCCGGTGACGGTGACGGTGTAGGTGCCGGCGGGGGTGCTGGCGCTGGTGCCGATGGTGAGGGTGGCGGAGGCGCCGGAGGTCACCGAGCTGGGGGTGAAGGTGGCGGTGGCACCGGTGGGCAGGCCGCTGGCGGTGAAGGTGACGGTCTGGGCGGTGCCGCTGGTGGTGGCGGTGGCGACGGTGGTGGAGACGGAGCTACCCGGGTTGACCGCGCCGGAGGTCGGCGACAGCGACACGGAGAAGTCGTCGCCCACCGAGCAGGGCGAGTCGTTGCCCGCCACGTTGACCGCCGTCCAGGCCGCCTGCACCGCCTTGTACTCGGTGCCGCAGGTGCCGTACAGGTCGGTCGCGGCCCGCAGCGTGTACGCCCGGGCGGTGTTGGCCGGGTTGCTGGTGTTGACGTACGACGTGTTGGAGGTGAAGTAGACGTCCAGCGCGCGGAACCAGATCTTCTCCGCCTTGCTCCGGCCGATGCCGGTGACGCTCGGTGCCGAGCCGCAGATCGGCGAGGTGCCCCACTGGGTGCTGCCGGTGCCCTCGGCCAGGTTGAAGAAGAAGTGGTTGGCGACACCCGAGGAGTAGTGCACGTCCACGTTCTTGGTGCTGGTCGACCAGCAGCCGTGTGAGCTGCCGTCCAGGGTCGGGTCGTGCATGTAGCGAAGCGGCGCGCCGGTGCCCCGGATGTCGATCTTCTCGCCGATCAGGTAGTCACCGGCGTCGGCGGTGTTGTTGGCGTAGAACTCGACCATGGAGCCGAAGATGTCGCTGGTCGCCTCGTTGAGGCCACCCGACTCGCCGGAGTAGGTCAGCCCACCCGAGACCACGTTCTCCGTCACGCCGTGGCTCATCTCGTGGCCGGCCACGTCGATGGCGACCAACGGCTTGGCGTTGCCTGAGCCGTCGCCGTACGTCATCCGGGAGCCGTCCCAGAAGGCGTTGACGTAGTTGTTGCCGTAGTGCACCCGGCTCGGCACGCCCTGGCCGTTGCCGAAGATGCCGTTACGGGCGTGCACGTTCTTGAAGTAGTCGTAGGTGACCGCCGCGCCGTAGTGTGCGTCGGCCGCCGCCGACTGCCGGTTGGAGTTGTTCCCCGTACCCCAGATGTTGTCGGCGTCGGTGAACGTGGTGCACGTCGAGGTGCCGTTGTTCATGTCGCAGGTGGAGCCGTTGCCGCGCAGCGGGTCGATCATCTGGTAGGTCGAGCCGGACTGCGTGGTGTCGACGGTGACCGTGCCGGAGTAGATGCTGTTTCCGGTGCCGGCGACGGCGTGGATCTCGTCGAAGGAGCCGAGGTACGCGCCGGTGGTCGCGTCGGTGATGACGTGCAGCTTGGACGGGGTCTGACCGTCCGGGGCCCAGCCTTCGACGACCGTTTCCCAGGCCAGACGGCCGTGTCCGGAGCTGGCGTCGACGATCAGCTCGGCCTCACCGACCGACGTGATCTTGCCGGAGAACTTCGCCTTGGCGGTCTTCGCCGCGTCGGCCTTGCCCACCTTGGCGGTGGTGCCCAGCGTCAGCGGGGCGGCCAGGCTGACCGAGGCCCCGGAGTAGGTGCCATTGGCGGCGGTGTGTACGACGAAGTCGCCGCCGTAGACCCGTAGCCCCTGGTAGGTGCGGTTGTAGCGGACGTGTGCCGTGCCGTTCGGATCGACCTTGGAGCTGTACGCCGTGTACGACTCGCCAGCGGCGGCCTGGATGGCGCCCGGGTTCGTCCGGAGCACCTCGTTGGCTCGCCCGACAGGGGTTGGGTCCGCTGCCGGCGCTGGTGGCGCCGCCTGTGCGGTCGATGTGATGCAGGCCAGCAGGCCGCTGGTGAGCAGCATGGCGCTGGCGGCAGCGAAGGATCTCTTCACTCGTTCCTCCCGAGAGATAGTCAGCCATGTAGATATAGCGATCTCGTGCGGGAAAGGGAAGAGGTGAATTCCATTCGGATGCGCCGGCAGACGGGGGCAATGGGTGATGTGGTCAGCTTCTCTGTTTTGTCCAACACTGCGGCATATGCGTTGTTACGCTGACCTCGCTGGACGCGTGCCGCCAACTGTGGAGCAGCATCGCCAACGCTCGCCCTTGGCGTGGAAACGGCCCTACGCGTCGATGATCGCGTGAAAGGGATGGACCGTGCATCTTACCCCGAAAGAGTTTGACAAGCTGACCATTCTTTCGATGGCGCAGATCGCTAACGCGCGCCGAGACAAGGGGATAAAGCTGAACCATCCGGAGTCGGTGGCGATCATTTCCGCTGCTGCCCTGGAGGGGGCGCGCGAGGGGAAGACCGTCGAAGAGGTGATGCACGACGCGGCGCATGTACTGACCAAGGCGGACGTGATGGAGGGCGTCGCGGAAATGCTGCCCATGGTCCAGGTCGAGGCGGTATTCACCGATGGCAGCCGCCTGGTGACCATCCATTCGCCGGTTCAGTGAGCCGGTTAGCCAGCCCTCGGTTGCTGTGGCACCGCCGGCCCCGGCGGTGGCCAGGACGCGGACCCACGAATGCGAGGACGAAATGACGGAGCCCAAGCGGCATCCTGGACCCAATCACAAGCATCTGCGGCCGATTGGCGGATACGTCCTGTCCGACCAGCCGGTGGAGTTGAACGCGGGACGGCCCACCCAGCAGATCGAGGTCCACAACACCGGTGACCGGCCGATCCAGGTCGGCTCCCACTACCACTTCTACGAGACCAACCGGAATCTCGAATTCGACCGGGAGGCCACCTTCGGTTGGCGGTTGGACATTCCCGCGACAACGTCGATCCGATTCGAACCAGGTGACAAGAAGACCGTACAACTCGTGCCGTTCGGTGGTCGGCAACGGGTGTACGGATTCAACGGTCTGGTCAATGGCTGGACCGGCCCGGGGCCAATTCCGGGATATCAGCCGGACCGATCGGAGGCGATGCACCAGGCCGAACTCCGAGGCTTCAAGTCGAGCTCCGGCAAGTCGGGCGGCGGCAAATCGGGCGGCGGCCAAGGTGGCGGTCAAAGCGGCAGTCAAAGCGGTGCCCAAGGTGGCGGCCAAGGGAACGGCAAGGGCAAAGGCAAGAACCAGTAGGCGGTCCGGTGACGGGGTCGGCCGAGGCAGCCCCAGGAGAGAGAGTCCACGATGAGCCAGATCTCCCGGCAGGAATATGCCGGAATGTACGGCCCGACCACCGGCGACAAGATCCGGCTGGCCGACACCGAGCTCTACATCGAAATCGAAAAGGACCTCCGGGTCCTCGGTGACGAGGTCATGTACGGCGGTGGCAAGACGCTCCGGGACGGCATGGGGGTCGACAACCAGACCAAGAACTCGGGGGGCGTGCTCGACCTCGTCATCACCAACGTGACCGTCCTCGACGCGACGATCGGCGTGGTCAAGGCTGACGTCGGGGTCAAGGACGGCAAGATCGTCGGCATCGGCAAGGCCGGTAACCCGAACACCATGGACGGGGTCACGCCGGGACTGGTGACCGGTGTGGGCACCGACGCGATCTCCGGTGAGCACCTCATCCTGACCGCGGCCGGTATCGACCCGCACGTGCACATGGTCTGCCCGCAGCAGGCGTACGCGGCGCTCAGCAACGGCGTGACCACCCTGTGGGGCGGTGGCACCGGACCGAGCGACAGCTCGAACGGCGTGACCATCACCCCGGGCCCATGGAACATCCACGCGTTGATGCGCGGTCTCGAAGGGCTGCCGATCAACGTCGGCATCCTGGCCAAGGGCAACAGCTCCGGCTGGGGTCCGCTGATGGAACAGCTGGAGGCGGGCGCGGCCAGCTTCAAGGTGCACGAGGACTGGGGATCACCGCCGGAGGCGATCCGGGCCGCGCTCACCGTGGCGGAGATGTACGACGTACAGGTCAGCATCCACACCGACACGCTCAACGAGAGCGGCTACATCGAGGACAGCATCGCCGCCTTCGAGGGGCGAACCATCCACACCTTCCACACCGAGGGCGCCGGTGGCGGTCACGCCCCCGACATCATCAAGGTCGCCGGCCAGCCCAACGTCCTGCCCAGCTCCACCACGCCCACCGTGCCGTACGGCATCAACAGCCAGGCCGAGCTGTACGACATGATCATGGTCTGCCACAACTTCAACCCGAAGGTCCCCTCCGACGTGGCATTCGTCGAGAGTCGGATCCGGCCGGAGACCATCGCCGCTGAGGACGTACTGCTGGACGAGGGCATCATCTCGATGATGTCCAGCGACTCCCAGGCCATGGGCCGGGTGGGGGAGACCTGGCTGCGGACCATCCAACTCGCCGGCCAGATGAAGCGGGTCCGAGGCAAGCTGGCCGAGGACTCGCCGGACAACGACAACTTCCGGGTGCTGCGCTACGTCGCCAAGATGACCATCAACCCGGCCATCACCCAGGGCATCTCGCACGTACTCGGGTCGATCGCCCCGGGCAAGATGGCCGACCTGGTGCTGTGGGAGCCGCCCTTCTTCGGGGTCAAGCCCAAGATGGTCATCAAGAACGGCCAGATTCTCTGGTCCATCATGGGCGACCCGAACGCGTCCCTGCCCACCCCGCAGCCGGTCTACTACCGGCCCATGTACGGAGCGCTCGGTTCGGCGCTCACCCAGAACTGCATCACCTTCGTCTCCCAGGCCGGCTACGAGAACGGAATCGCCGAGAAGCTCGGCCTGCAACGCCAGATCATCCCGGTGTACGGCACCCGGGGACTGACCAAGCGGGACATGATTCGCAACGACAAGCTGCCGAAGCTGGAGGTCGACCCGGAGACCTTCGCGGTCAAGGTCGACGGCAAGCACGCCACCGTGCCACCGGCCCAGAACCTGCCGATGAGCCAGCTCTACTTCTTCAGCTGACCGGCGGGACTGACCAGCGAGCGACCCCAGGATGGCCAGCGAACGACCCAAGGATGACCGGCCAACTACCCAGGATGGCCAGCGAACGACCCAAGGAGAGAACGACATGCTCGTGGAATCGGTGGTCGGTAACGCCGGCGAACCCGACTGGGAGGTGCGGCTCAAGGCCGCCCAGGTGGACAACCTCGTGCTCGACCAGTGGGAGGCGCAGAAGAACCGTCTGCGCAAACTGACCCGGGACGGCACCGAGGTGGCGATCTCCCTGGGGCGGGGCACCCGCCTACGGGACGGGGACATCCTCGTCTGGGACGAGCCCACCACCACCGCCATCGTCGCCCGGATCGAACTCGGCGAGGTGATGGTCGTCGACCTGGGCGGACTCGACGGGCAACCCACCGAGTTGGCGATCCGCTCGGCGGTGGAACTCGGCCACGCCATCGGCAACCAGCACTGGCCCGCGGTGGTCAAGGGCGGCAGCATGTACGTCCCGCTGACCGTCGACCGCAAGGTGATGGACTCGGTGATGCGTACCCACGCCTTCGTCGGGATCACGCACGAGTTCGTACCCGGCACCGAGGTGATCGCCTACCTCGCGCCGCACGAGGCCCGCCGCCTCTTCGGGGGTGCCGACGCCACCCCGCACAGCCACCTGCCGCCCGCCAGCGCCAACTGATCAGGAGCCGAGCCGTGCGCACGATGTCGACGACCCTGCGGATCCTCCAGTTCGGCGACTCGATGTTCCCGGTCGGTGCCTTCGCCTTCTCCAACGGGCTGGAGATGGCGATCCAGCACGGTGTCGTACGGGACCGGGCGAGCCTGCACGAGTTCGTCCGGACCACCACCCGCCAGGCGGCCAGCGGCGACGGGATCGCCCTGCTCACCGGGCACCGGTCCGCGGTCGCCGGCGACCTGGACGGGATCCGCCGGGCCGACGAGGCGGTCCACCTGCGCAAGCTCAACGAGGAGACCCGGACGATGACCATACGGATGGGGCGCAAGCTCGCCGAGGCGGCCACCCACATCGTCGGCGACTCCCTGTTGGAGAAGCGGTTCCGGGACACCGCCTCGGACCACGTGCCGGTCACCTATCCGGTGGCGCTCGGCGTGCTCTTCGCCACCCTCGGCCTGCCCGAGGAGGACGCCTTCGCCGCCCACCAGTACGGCGCGGCGGTGATGGTGCTCAGCGCCGCCATCCGCCTGATGCGGGTCGACCACCTCGACACCCAGGCGATCCTGTTCGCCGTCAACGACACGGCCGCCGAGGAGTACCGACGGGTGGCCGGGGCGGACCTGTCGGAGATGGCCACCTTCGCGCCGGTGGTCGACGTACTGGCGGCGGCACACGTACACGCGCACGTCCGGATGTTCATGAACTGAGAACGTAAGTCGGGGGAGAGCTATGAAGACAGTGAGTCGGATCGGCGTCGGGGGCCCGGTCGGCAGCGGCAAGACCGCGATCATCGAGGCGATGGTGCCCCGGCTGGTCGAGAACGGGCTGCGGGTGCTGGTGGTCACCAACGACGTGGTCACCACCGAGGACGCCCAGCACGTACGCCGGGCGTTGACCGGGGTGCTGGTCGAGGAGCGGATCGTCGGGGTCGAGACGGGTGCCTGCCCGCACACCGCCGTACGCGAGGACCCGAGCATGAACCTGGCCGCCGTGGAGGACATGGAGGCCCGGTTCCCGGACAGCGACCTGGTCCTCATCGAGAGCGGCGGCGACAACCTGACGCTGACCTTCAGCCCGGCCCTGGTCGACTACTTCATCTACGTGATCGACGTGGCGGCCGGTGACAAGATTCCCCGCAAGAACGGCCCGGGGATCTCGAAGTCGGACATCCTGGTGATCAACAAGACCGACCTCGCCCCGTACGTCGACGCGGACCTGTCCGTGATGGCGCGCGACGCTGAGCTGATGCGCCAGGGCAAGCCGTTCGTCTTCACCAACTGCAAGACCGGCGAGGGGATCGACGAACTCATCGCCCTGGTCCGGCGCAACGCGTTGTTCGACGTGGAAATCCCAGCCGACGTGGAAATCCCAGCCGATGTGGAAGTCCCAGTCGGCGTGGAAATCCCGGCATGATCACGCTCGATCCCGACCTGCCCGTCCTGGACGTCGCACCGGAACTGGCGCCGTACCACGACGAGCCGGCCCAGCTGCCCAGCGGCGCCCCCGGCAAGGTGGGGGTGCTGCGGATGCGGTTCGAGGAGCGGGACGACCGGACGGTGCTCGCCGACCTCTACCGGCAGGCGCCACTGCTGGTGCAGCGGGCGCTCTACTGGGACGAGGCAATGCCGGAGATGGCCTGCGTCTTCATGCTCACCACCTCCGGCGGGGTGCTCCAGGGCGACCGGTTCCGGATCGACCTCGCGTTGGGCGAGGGGGCGCGGGTCCACCTGACCAGCCAGTCCGCCATGAAGATCCAGGAGATGGACGCCAACTACGCGTCCCAGATCCAGGACATCACCCTCGCCGACGGCGCCTACCTGGAGTACCTGCCGGAACAGACCATCCCCTACCGGCACAGCCGGTTCATCACGTACACCCGGATCCGGCTGCCGGAGACGGCGACCATGCTCTACGCGGAGATCCTCGCCCCCGGCCGCAAATACCACCGGGACGGAGAGATCTTCCAGTACGACGTCTTCTCCTCCACCCTGCGGGCGGCCCGACCGGAGGGCCCGGACCTGTTCGTCGAGAAGTTCCTGATCGAACCGGAGCAGTTCGGGGTGGACCGGGTGGGCGTGATGGACCAGTTCCACGTCTTCGCCAACGTCGTGCTGTTGACCGATCCGGACTGCGCCAACCGGGTCTACGACCAGACGCTGCCGGTGTGGGCGGAAGACGTACCGCTGGTGGCCGGGGTGAGCCGGCTGCCCAACGACGCCGGGCTGATCTACAAGGTGCTCGGTACGGAGACCGAACCGGTCCGGGCACAGGTACGCGAGTTCTGCGCGCTGGCCCGCCAGGAAGCGGTGGGGCGGCCCTTCGCTCCCGCCTTCAGTTGGCGCTGACCGGTCAGCACCGGGAAGGGAAGAGCAGATGGCCGACATCACCGCATCGTGGAAGCGGCTTGCCGACCGCAGCCCCATCGTCGAGTTCGTCGACGCGTGCCTGCGCGGCGTGGCGCAGGTGATGCTGCAGAACAACCCGGTAACCGGCCTGGTGATCCTGATCGCGATCGCCGTCGGGGCGTTCGACAGCGGCCATCCCCGCCTGATTGGCGGCGCGGTCGTCGGGGTGGCCGTCGGTACCGCGACCGCCATACTGCTGCGCGCGGACCGGGACTCGCTGCGGTCCGGCCTGTACGGCTTCAGCCCAGTGCTGACCGGGATCGGGGTGCTTCTCTTTCTCCGGGGCAGTGCCCTGGTCTGGCTGTACGTGGTGTTCGGTGCGGCGGCCACCACGGTGGTGACGTTCGCGCTCAGCAACATCATGAAGACCTGGGGAGTGCCGGCCTTCACCTTTCCGTTCGTCCTGACCACCTGGGCGCTGCTGATGGGGGCGTATCAACTCGTCCGGCTGCACGTGAAGACAGCGACCCCACCCGGGCTGCCTGGGCACGGCGGGGCGGAGGCGGCCTACTTCGGCGGCGACACCGTGCTCGGCATGCTGGAGGGCGTCGCCCAGGTCTTCCTGATCGGCAGTTGGATCAGCGGCGTGATCATCCTGGTCGGACTGGCGATCAACTCACTGCGGGTGGCGCTGTTCGCCGTCATCGGCACCGTCGTCGCCGCCCTGATCGCGATCTGGTTCAAGGCCGGGGCCACGGACGTGGATACCGGGCTGTGGAGCTTCAACGCCGTACTGACCGCCATCGCCCTGGGGGCGGTGCTCTTCAAGCCCTCCGTGCCAGCGGTGCTCTACGCCCTGTTCGGCATCGTGGTCACCGTCTTCATCCAGGCCATGCTCGCCACCGTGCTGGCCCCGTACGGCATCCCGACCCTGACCGCGCCGTTCGTCTTCGCCACCTGGATGTTCGTCATCGCGAAGGAGAACTTCACCCCCATTCCGCAACACAAGTCCTATCGCGGCGGGCTGATGGCACCACTCAAACCAGACGTCGGAAAGAACCACTGAGCCGCGTCGGAAAGAACCGTTGAGTCACGTCGGATCCAACCGTTGAGCCGCCGGCCGGACCGGTGAGGAAGGGGGCACGGATGCTCGCGCAGGCCACGATCAGCGCAGGTGACACCGCCTGGGTGTTGATCTGCGCTGGGCTGGTGCTCTTCATGACGCCCGGCCTGGCGCTCTTCTACGCCGGCATGGTGCCCAAGAGCAACACCCTGGTGATGTTGCAGCAGAACATCATCGCGCTCGGGGTGGTCAGCGTCACCTGGGTCCTGCTCGGCTACACCATCGCCTTCGGCGACGACGCCGGTGGCGGACTCTTCGGCAACCTCGGGCTCTTCGGGCTGCTCGACATCGGCACCCCACCCGCCCCGGCGTTCCGGGTGGTCGCCGAGGGCGTCACCATTCCGGCACTGGCCTTCGTGGCGTACCAGATGATGTTCGCGGTGATCACCCCCGCGTTGGCCACCGGAGCCACCGCCGGCCGGTTGAAGTTCGCCGGCTGGGCGGTCTTCCTCGCCATCTGGTCGATCATCGTCTACGCGCCGGTCGCACACTGGCTCTGGCACCCCGGGGGATGGCTGGCCAAACTGGGTACGCAGGACTGGGCCGGCGGCATGGTCGTGCACGCCTCGGCCGGGGCGGCCGTACTGGCCCTGCTGCTCGTGGTCGGCCGGCGACGGAACTGGCCCCACACCAACACCCTGCCGAACTCGGTGCCACTGATGATCGTCGGTGCCGGCATCCTCTGGTTCGGCTGGTTCGGGTTCAACGGCGGGGACGGACTCCAGGCCAACGGGGTCGCCGCGCAGGCACTGATCAACACCCATCTGGCCGCTGCGGCCGGAATGCTGATCTGGCTGCTGATGGAACGGGTGGAGGACGGGCACGCGACTGTGGTGGGGGCGGTCTCCGGCGCAGTCGCCGGGCTGGCCACGATCACTCCGTGCGCCGGCTTCGTCAGCACGCTCTCCGCGCTGGCGATCGGGGCGATCGCCGGTTTCGTCTGCCACACCGCGCTGCGGCTGAAGTACCTGTTCCGGCTGGACGACGCGCTCGACGTACTCGCCGTGCACTGGGTCGGCGGCATGCTCGGCTCGCTGCTGCTGGGCCTCTTCGCGCAGAAGCGGGCCAACACTCTGAGCGCGGACGGGCTCTTCTTCGGCGGCGGGTTCCGGCTGCTCGGCAACCAGGTGGTCGGCGTACTCGTCGTGGTGCTGTTCTCGTTCGTCCTGACCTGGCTGATCGCCACCGGCATTGAGAAGACCATCGGGCTACGGGTGCCGGTCGCCGACGAGGGCCGACTCGACCACACCCAGCAGGGCATGGACGCCTACCATCTCGACCCGGTCTCCAGCCTGCCGGGCGGCGGTTCGCCGACCGGTGGGCCGGGTCCGCAGCCAATCGTCGGCGGCACACCGGTACGGCCGAAGCCCGACCAGACCCGGTTGGTCATCGGGCTGCTGG
Organism: Micromonospora sp. NPDC003197; assembly: GCF_053590565.1. Taxonomy (NCBI): domain Bacteria; kingdom Bacillati; phylum Actinomycetota; class Actinomycetes; order Micromonosporales; family Micromonosporaceae; genus Micromonospora; species Micromonospora sp. NPDC003197. The sequence goes on from NZ_JBSFTE010000014.1 coordinate 119,283, forward strand.
ACGCGGCGGTGGTGCACTCCGGTGACCTGCGGGACGCGTTGCAAGCCGCCGGAGCGGTTTCGATCGTGGTCTCCGAGGCGCACGTCTCCACCGCACCCGCCCATCCCCAGGTCGTCCGGGGCTACCGGCGTGACCTCGAACTGGCCGGCCGGATCCGGGTTGAGGTGCTGGTGCCGGAGGCGGAGGTGCTGGCGGTGCTGGAGGTCTTCGACCAACTCTCGCCCGGGCATCCCGAGGGATTCGTCCAGGTCGCCGAAGCGAGCGACGACTTCCGTCCCGGGCCCGGTGGCGGCCCTTCCGGCGGCTCGCCGCCCGGGTCCAGTGGTGCGAGCTGATCCGCTGCGATGAGCGGTGGCGGGGGAGGGGGCCCGGCCCCGGGCGGCAGTGACGCTAGCCGGTGGCAGGACGCGGAATCCGAGTTCCGCCAGCCGGTGCTCGCGCTGGCCCTGGCCACCGGGGTCGCCGGGTACGTCGACGCGTTCAGCCTGCTGCGCTACGGGGTCTTCGTCGCGAACCAGTCGGGCAGCCTCATCCACCTCGGGATGGGCCTGGCCGGACACTTTCCGGGCTGGCCAGCGGCGCTCGCCTCGATCGTCGGATTCGGGCTCGGCGGAGGCTTGGCCCACCTGTTGCGTCGCCGGGTCGAGTCGCATCGTCGCGCGCCGCCTGGCCCGCAGCTGGTCGTCGTGATCGGAGTCGTACTGCTGTGGGCCGGGTTGGAGCAGGCTCTCGCCGTACGACACGGGCAGTTTGGGCTCGCACAGCGGGTTCCGCTCGCCGCCGTCGGTGCGATCGGCATGGGCATGCACGCGGTGTTGTTCGTCCGTACCGCCGGGGTGAAGACGACGACCACCTATCAGAGCGGCACGGTGCTGAACACCGGGGAGAACTTCGTCAACTGGCTACGGCACAGTGACCGGCGTCGCTCCAGCAACCGGCGCTGGCTGCTGGGATTCGTCGGCACCGGCTGCTACGCCGCCGGTGGGGGATTCGGTGCCCTGGTCACGCCGTGGCCGGTCTGGGTGTTCGTCGGCGCGGTCGCCGGCCTGGTCGTGCTGTTGGGGATTGTGCGTCCACCCCGGTTCGGGGCGATGGACTGAACACGGGGTGCTTGGCGATTCGGGGTGCTTGGCGATTCGGGGTGCCGAGGGAATTCGGCTGCGGATCGGTTTGGGCCCGGCCAGAATGCCGACATGGCGACGAAGATCATCAGGCTCAATCCCGACACTCTTCACGACAATCCCGGATATCACCACGTCACCATCGTCGAGGCCGGCCGGACTGCCTACCTGGCCGGTCAGTGCCCGTTGGACCGCGCCGGAAACCTGGTCGGAGCGGGCGACCTGGAAGCCCAGGTCGACCAGGTCGTAGCGAACGCCGCTGCGGCCCTGGCCGCGATCGACGCTAGCCCGGAACATGTCGTCCGGTCGGTGATCTATGTGGTCAGCAACGACAGCGTGGTGTTGGGTGACGTCTGGCGGCAGCTGACCGGGTCGGTCATCGGTCCGGCGTTCAGTACGGCCAGCACCCTGCTCGGCGTCGCGCAACTGGGCTACATCGGGCAGCTCGTCGAAGTCGACCTCACCGTGGCATTGCCCGACTGAGCCGGGCGACCGGTGGCATTGCCCGACTGAGCCGGGCGGCAGGTGGCCCTGCCCGAGTGGGCCACGGCGGCATTGTCCGAGCGGGCGGCAGCGGCCAGTAAACGACACCGGCCAGTGAACGACACCGGCCCGGGGGCGAGTGCCACCCCCGGGCCGGTGTCGTTATTGCTGGTGCCGGGCGGGGCCCGGCAGAGGTCGCACCACTACTTGTGCTGGGCCTCAACCGGCTCCGGCGTCAGGTCCGCAGCCGACTCCGTCGTCGGATCCGCAACCTGTGTCGGCGTCGGAGCCTCCGATGCCGAAGCCGTAGTCGTAGTCGGTAGTCGGCTCGGGTACCAGATCCTTGGACCGATCAGCCGGAACAGTGCCGGGACCAGGGCACCCCGGATCAGGAAGGTGTCGAGCATGATGCCGACCGCCATGGCGAACCCGAACTGCAACAGCGAGTTCAACGGCTGCGTCATCAGTACGGCGAAGGTGGCGGCCAGAATCACCCCGGCTGAGGTGATCACGCCACCGGTACGGGTCAGCGCCACCCCGATGCCGTTCGGGTAGCCGTGTATCGACACCTCCTCCCGGATCCGGCTGGCGAGCAGGATGTTGTAGTCGACGCCGAGCGCGACCAGGAAGATCAGGCAGTAGAGCAGTACCAGATCGTTGGTGCCGGCCTGACCGGCGAACGCCACCCAGGTGAGACTCGTCGCGCCGAGCGCGGAGAGCAGGGAGAGCGCGGTGGTGATCAGCAGGACCAGCGGGGCCAGGATCGCGCGGAGCAGCACGATCAGGACTACCAGGATGAGTATGGCCATCGCCACCGTCACGACCAGGAAGTCCCGTAGGTTGCCCTGCCGGTTGTCCAGCGCGTTGGCGCTCTCTCCGCCGACCAGGACCGTTCCGTTGGGCAGGGCTGCCTTGGCGACCTCCCGTACCTGCTCGGTGCGGTCCAGGGCTGGCGTGCCGTACGGGTCATCGGCGTAGATGACCTGGAAGCGGGCGACCTGCCCGTCGGCAGAGAGGGTCGGTTCCCCTACCCGGCTGACGCCGTCGACTCCTTTGATCGCCGCACCGATGGTGTTCGCCCCGGCGGTCGGGTCGCCGCCTGTGACGAGCACCGTGGTGGGGGCGAGCTGTCCGCCGGGGAATGCCTGAGTGAGGATCTGTTGTCCGCGCAGCGAGTCGGTGTCGCCACGGAAATCGGCGACCAGGTTGGCGTTCGGGGTGTAGGTGAGGAAGCCGAGGGCGAGTAGGCCGAGCACGGCGACCGTGCTGGCGGCGACCGGGCCGGGCCGGCGTAGCACCAGGGCGGAGATTCGGCCCCACAGGGACCGCTCGCCGGGGACACGTTCGGCGTTCTTCATCGGCCAGAACGCGGCCCGGCCGAGCAGCAGCACCGCGGCGGGCACGAAGGTCAGGCTGACCAGGAGCACGAAGAAGACACCGAGGGCGAGGAAGGAACCGAACTCCCGGGTCTTGGGGACGATCGCCAGCAGCAGGGTGAACAGGGCCAGGATGACCGTGCCGGCGCTGGAGATCACCGGTTCGCCGACCTTACGTAGGGCGAGGCGCATCGCCGCAAACCGGTCCGGTGTGTCGGCTAGCTGCTCGCGGAACCGCATCAGTACGAACAGGGCGTAGTCCGTGCCGGCACCGAAGAGCAGCACCGTCATGATCGAAGCTGTCTGAGAGTCGATCTTGATGATTCCGGCGTCCGCCAGAGCCGCGCCAACCGCGTTCGTCAACTGCAGGGCCACCCCGACGCCGAGTAGCGGGATCAGGGCCAGCATCGGTGATCGGTAGATCGCCAGCAGGATGAAGAGCACCAGCAGCACGGTGAGGCCGAGCAGGATGAAGTCGGCGTTACGGAAGACCTCGGTGGCGTCGGTGGCGATGCCGGCCGGACCGGTGAGTCGGATCTCGGTCCCACCCTGGCCCGAGCCCGCGATGTCGCGGATCTTCTGGACGGTCTCGCCGAACCGCTCGTCGCTGCTGGGGATCCCCTTGATCGGTACCATGATCGTGGTGGTGGTGCCGTCCTCGGAGCGCAGGGCCTGCGCGGCCGGCGGCGGTACGGTCGTGATGGAGACCGCGCCGGCCACACCCTCCGGAGCGTCCGGACCGGTCATGGCGTCGCTGATCCGCTTCACCTCGGCCTCATCGGCCGGCTGGAGTCCGTTCGGGTTGCGGAGCACGATGATCGCGGGCACGCCGTCCTGATCCGGGAACTTCTCCAGCAGCAGGTCTCGGGCTTCGGCGGATTCGGCGCTGGGCGGCGGGGCGTTGGACCCGCTGTCCTCTTTGACCTCGTCGAGGGTCGGAGTCAGACGTGGTACGAGCGCAGCGAGCAGGATCCAGATGCCCACGACCAGCAGGGCTCGGGTCCGAGATTGGGCAACTAACTTGCCCAAGGCGGTCAGCATGGAAATTGTCCCATTCTATGGCAGGTAGCGCGTTTGTTGCGGTTTGACGTGTGCTGTGCCGAGTTGTCGACCGAAGGGGATGTGGCTGGGTAGAAACGTTACGTTGCGAAACTGCGCCGCCTCCTGTCAGCCAGCTCCGCTGAGGTGGCGGAGACCGGTGGTCGTACGTCGTACTTGCCGTGGTGTGTGCCCCTGCCGTAGACACGAGGCATGTCATATAGAAAACGCCAAATGCGAAGACTGCTCGGTGCGGTGGCGGCCGTACTGGTCGCGGTCGCCGCCGCCCCGACCGCTTCGGCTGCCCCGACCGCTTCGGCTTCGGCTCCGGCGGCCATGACAGTCGAGGCCGCGGCGACGTTCTCCGCGTACACCCGGTTCAACGTCCCGACCGAGAACGGGACCCGGGACCGGACGATCGAGGACGAGATCGTCGCGTTGACCGACGCCGTACCGGCCGGCTCCTACATCCGGGGTGCGATGTTCAGCTGGACCTCGCCGGTGGTCGCCGAGGCGTTGGCTCGGGCGGCGGCGCGAGGCGTCGTGGTCCGACTGGTGATCGACCGGGAGGGTGCCGGCAACGTCAACCTCGACCCGGACAACGCCGCCATCCGTACCCTCAAGGCGGCGAACCTCGACGACCTGGTCTTCTGCGGAAGCTCCTCGTCCTCGGTGGCCGGATCCAGCGGGTGCGTGGCGAACTTCAGCAACTCGATCAACCACAACAAGTTCTTCACTTTCTCGACGTCGGGGACGAAGAAGCGGGTCGTCCTGCTGGCCTCGCAGAACCTGACCTTTTCCCAGAACAACCTGTTCAATAACGCGGTGGTGGTGCACGAGGACTATGACCTCTACGACCACTTCACCCGCTACTTCAACGAGATGCGGGCGCAGCGCAAGGACAACGACTTCTTCACCGCCGCCGATGGTTACTACAAGTCGCCGAACACGGCGGTGACGCTCTACCACTCGCCCCGGGCCAGCGGCGACACGGTAGGCAACGTGCTCAGCTACGTGACCACGTACGAGAGCGGCTGCTCGGTCGAGGTGGCCCAGGCGATGTTCACCGATCCTCGTACCGTGATCGCCAGCGAGCTGCTGCGGATCGCCCGGCTCGGCTGCCAGGTCCGGATCGTCTACGGCAGCATGGGCACGGATGTTCACCGCACGCTGCAGGGCTCGGCCAACGTGGCGATGAAGAAGTACTACGACGCGGAGAGCGACAACTACGACGGTCGGATCGTCACCGTGCACTCCAAGTACCTGGTCGTCAAGGGCAACTACAACGGCACCCCCGGCCGGACCATCGTCTTCACCGGCTCGCACAACCTGACCGGGCCAGCGCTGCGCAATCACGACGAGACGTTCGTCAAGATCGAACATCCCACCGTCTCGGCCGACTACCGGGCCAACTTCGCCACGCTCTGGTCGCGGGCCAAGTGCGTGAACCCGGACAACGGGAGCTGTGTCTACTGACGGCCCGCGTTAGGAAGGGCCCCTTGTTATCGGATTTTGCCTAGGAAGGGGCCCTTCCTAACATCCGGGCGGCGAGCCTGCCCCCGGCGGCCTCGGGTGCTGTCGGGCAGGGCAGGATGTACGCCGGAGGGGGTGGCGAAGATGGCGGGCCGGGTTCGAGACGAGGACATCGCGCTGGTTCGTGAGCGCACCTCGATCGCCGATGTGATCTCCGAGACCGTCACTCTGAAGTCGGCCGGCGGCGGCAACCTCAAGGGCCTGTGCCCGTTCCACGACGAGAAGACTCCCTCGTTCACCGTGGCGCCTGCCCGAAATGTCTACTTTTGCCACGGCTGTGGGTCCGGTGGCGATGCGATCAAGTTCCTGATGGACGCCGAGCACCTGACCTTCATCGAGTCGGTCGAACGGCTCGCCGGTCGGGCCGGCATTCAGCTGCGTTACATCGAGTCCGGCTCCGCCCCGGCCCGTCAACAGCCCGGTCAGAAGCAGCGCCTGGTCGCCGCGCACGCCGCCGCGGTCGAGTTCTACGCCGGCCAGCTCGGCACCGCCGAGGCCCGGCCGGCCCGGGAGTTCCTCGCCCAGCGCGGCTTCGACCGGGCCGCCGCCGAGCGCTACTCCTGCGGGTTCGCACCGAACGCCTGGGACCAGTTGACCCGGCACCTACGGCAGAAAGGCTTCACCGCCCCGGAGTTGATCACCGCCGGCCTGGCCCGCGAGGCACGCTCTGGCTCGCTTATCGACCGGTTCCGGGGGCGGCTGCTCTGGCCGATCCGGGAACTGACCGGCGACGTGATCGGCTTCGGTGCCCGGAAGCTCTTCGACACCGACGACGGCCCGAAATACCTCAACACCCCCGAGACGCCGATCTACAAGAAGTCGCACGTGCTCTACGGTGTCGACCAGGCCAAACGGGAGATCGCCAAGCAGGGGCGGGCGGTCATCGTCGAGGGCTACACCGACGTGATGGCCTGCCACCTGGCCGGCGTACCGACCGCCGTGGCGACCTGCGGCACCGCCTTCGGCACCGACCACATCGGCGTACTGCGCCGGTTGCTGATGGACACCGACGCCGTGGCCGGCGAGATCATCTTCACCTTCGACGGAGACGCCGCCGGGCAGAAGGCGGCGCTCCGGGCCTTCGAGGAAGATCAGCGCTTCGTCGGTCGTACCTTCATCGCGGTCAGCCCGGACAACATGGACCCCTGTGACCTGCGGCTGGCCAAGGGCGACATGGCCGTGCGCGACCTGGTCGCCCGCCGCGAGCCGCTGGTCGACTTCGCGCTGCGCCAGGTGCTCAGCCGGTACGACCTGGACACCGTCGATGGCCGGGTCGAGGCGATGCGTCGGGCCGCGCCACTGGTGGCCAAGCTCAAGGACCGGGACAAACGCCCGGAGTACGTACGCAAGCTCGCCGGCGACCTCGGGATGGAGATCGAACCGGTGCAGCGGGCGGTGCTGGCCGCCGCTGCCGCCCCGACCAAGGGCACCCCCGGGGACAAGCCCGCCCAACCGGCCCGGCCGAGCCCCGCCGCACCGATCGTGGACAACCCGCAGTCGCAGGTCGAACGGGAGGCGTTGAAGCTCGCCATCCAGGTGCCGGTGCTGGCCGGCCCGATGTTCGACGCGCTCGGGTCGGAGGTCTACCTGCACCCCGTACATGTGGTGGTGCGGCAGGCGGTGGCCGAGGCCGGCGGGGCGGCAGCGGCGACCGGCGGGGCGGTCTGGATCGGCCAGCTCCAGGATGCCTGCACCGACCTGGCCGCCCAGGCGCTGGTGACCGAGCTGGCGGTCGAGCCGCTGCGCCTCGACGGCGAGCCGGACCCGCGCTACGTCTCGATCACCCTGGCCCGGCTGGAGTTGGGTGCGGTCAGCAGCCGGATCGCCAACCTCAAATCGAAGGTGCAGCGGGTCAACCCGGTGGCCAACAAGGACGAATACTTCGCGCTCTTCGGTGAGCTGCTCTCCCTGGAGCAGCACGCGCGGGCGCTGCGGGACCAGGCGGCGGGAGGGCTGTAGCTGATGGGTATCTTCAACCGCCGGCCCAAGCTGCCGGCCGACCGTCGGCCTCCGCTCGACCGGGACGAACGGGTGCTCGCCTGGGCGTCGGTCGCCGAGGGTAACAAGGCCACCGACGGTGGCAAGGTCGTCGTGGCGACCAACTACGGGCTTTGGCTCCCCGACGAGCAGCAGCGGCTGGGGTGGCACGACATCCACAAGGCCACCTGGACCGGGCGGGAGTTGGTGGTCACCCCGGCCGAGCTGGTCGAGGATCGGGACGACTACCGGGTCCTCGCCGACCGACCGTTCCGCACCTACCTGCTGCCCGATCCGGGGGAGGTGCCGCACCACGTACGAGCCCGGGTGACCCGCTCGGTGGCGTACACCGCGCATCATCAGCTTGCCGGTGGGGGCGTCCGGGTGGCCGCCCGTCGGGTCAGCGGCGTCGACGGTCTGACCTGGACGGTGCGCTACGACCCCGGTACGGCGATCGACGACGAGACGGTGGTCGCGCAGACCGCTGCGCTGGTGGCGACCGCCCGGAACGCGGCCAGCACCGACGACTGACGTCGCGTCACCGACTATTGACGTCCCGTCATTGACGACTGAGTTCGCGTCATCGGCTGCTGGCCGCGTGGCGGTTCGGGGTTATCAGAAGCGCAGCGCCAACATGTTGTCGTAGCTGCGTTCTGCCGCGCCGTAGACGCCGCCCTGCTCGGGCGGGGTCGAGCCGGCGTTGTCATGTTCCCAGATGTAGTGATGCTGGCCGATTGAACGCAGGCTCTTGAAGAAGCGTTCGAACGGCACGTAGCCGCCGGGTACGCCGAACTCGGTCATCGACAGGCTGGTGCCTTCGGCGTTGAGTACGCCGTCCTTGACGTGGAACAGCGGGAAACGTTCCTGCCGTCGGCTGAGGGTACGGATCGGGTCGAAGACGTCGGTACGGCTGTTTCCGTGCTCGTCGACGTACGTCTTGAACCGCACCTGTGCCTGGTAGGCCCAGAAGATGTCCATCTCGAAGTGGACGAGGTCGGGCTCGGTCAGGTCGAAGAAGTATTCGAGCCCGCGTACTCCGCTGGATCGGGTCGGTCGACCGGCGTCGTCCAGCGGCCCGGCGTCGAGCAGGAAGTTGTATTCGCCGTCGTGGTTGTGCTGGTAGAACTTCAGCCCTCGGGCCTTGGCCGCCCCGCCGACGGCGTTGTAGCGGTCGGCCGCCGCCCGCCAGTCGGCCCGGTAGCGGCTGCCGGTCGGTGCCTCGGCGGTGCCGACGTGCTTCATGCCCAACATCTCGGCTATGTCGAGTTGCCGGGTCAGGTCGTTCCAGAACGCGCCGAAGCCGACGTGTGAGCCGACCGCGCGTAACCCGTTGTCGTCGAGGATCTGCCGGATCGCGCGGATGTCGGCGTCGGACGGGTTGCCCACGCCGTAGCCTGCGAACTCGATCTCCTTGAAGCCGAGTGCGGCAAGGATGGGCAGCTTTTCCGCGAAGGGTGCGGGGTCGCTGCGTACGGAGTAGAGCTGGATGCCGATCTTTCCGACCGGGAGTCGGTTGCCCCGGTGGTCGCGTACCGCGCTGTCGGCCGGTGCCTCGGCCTGTGCCTCGGCCACGCCGGTGAACGGGCCGGCGATGGAGATCGCACTGGCTGCCGCGCAGGCGGAGAGGCCGAGGAATCCGCGCCGGCTCCAGGGGTTGGCGTGCGGGGTGGGGGTGTCTCCTGTGCCCATTACTTCCCTCCTGGCTCGATCCTGAGCCGGACCGTACCCGCAGGATGAGCCAAAAGATAGAGCTTGATGAATTGAAGTTCCATCGATATGTTGCCAAGCTTTTGTTGGTGCCGTCGAAAGCTCGGGAAACCCAGTGGGACAAGTCGGACGTCCCGGCTAGGGTCGTCCCGTGACGACCGATCGACCTCTCATCCGAGCGCGGGGGTTGGTGAAACGCTTCGGCGACTTCACCGCTGTCGACGGGATCGACATCGACGTACCGGCGGGGGAGGCGTTCGGCTTCCTCGGCCCGAACGGGGCCGGCAAGAGTTCGACCATGCGCATGATCGGCTGCGTCTCACCACCGACCGACGGCGAGCTGACCATCCTGGGGATGGACCCGCGTCGCGACGGGCCGGCGATCCGGGCCCGGCTTGGCGTCTGTCCACAGCATGACAGCCTCGATCCGGAGTTGACCGTCCGGGAAAACCTGACCACCTTCGCCCGCTACTTCGGCATCCCGCGCAAGGTGGCCCGCGCCCGCGCAGGCGAGCTGTTGGACTTCGTACAGCTGACCGACCGGGCCGACAGCAAGGTGGAGCCGCTCTCCGGCGGCATGAAGCGCCGCCTGACCATCGCTCGGGCCCTGGTCAACGAGCCGGAGATGGTGCTGCTCGACGAGCCGACCACCGGGCTCGACCCGCAGGCCCGGCATCTGGTCTGGGAACGGCTGTTCCGGCTCAAGCAGCAGGGCGTCACGCTGGTGCTGACCACGCACTACATGGACGAGGCCGAGCAGCTCTGCGACCGGCTGGTCGTGATGGACGGCGGGCGGATCGTGGCCGAGGGCTCACCCCGGGCCCTGATCGAGCGCTACTCGACTCGCGAGGTGGTCGAGCTGCGGTTCGCCGCCGAGTCCCAGGAAGACTTCGCCGGCAAGCTGGCCGGCATCGGTACGCGGACCGAGGTGCTGCCCGACCGGATCCTGCTGTACGTCGCCGACGGCGATGCCGCCGTGGCGCAGGTGCACGAGCGGGCGCTGATCCCGGCCAGCGTGCTGGTCCGGCGCAGCAGCCTGGAGGACGTGTTCCTGCACCTCACCGGCCGTACGTTGGTGGATTAGTCGTTTATCCGGTAAAGCCTCGGGTATCGGCACGACCATGACCACTGATGGCGACGAACAGTACGAGCGTGGCCTGGCGGCCCTACAGCAGGCCGACGGCGGTGCCGGGCAGCGGCTCCTCGATGCCCTCGCCGACATCTCGCCCGAGCTCAGCCACCGATCCGTCGCCTGGTCATACGGGGACCTCTACGTCCGGCCCGAACTGCCGCGCCGCGACCGGGAGTTGTTGACCCTCGGCATACTCACCGGTCTCGGTGGGGCCGAGGCCCAGCTCGAGGTGCATGTCAACGGTGCGCTCAACGCCGGCCTGACGCCCGCCGAAATCGTCGAGGCGCTGTTGCAGTCGGTGGTGTACTGCGGTGTGCCTCGGGCGGTCAACGCCACCCTCGTCGCCAAGAAGGTCTTCGCCGAGCGCAACCTGCTCCCGGTCCGCCCGTAGCAGCCGGGCGAACACAGGTGGACTGAGCTGGGCTACTCCGACTCCGCTGCCGGCCGGGTCTGATCAGTCAGCGGGTTGCGGTGGGCACTTCGTTTGCCGCCAGGAACTCGTCGAACGTGCGGGGTGCCCGCCCGGTCAGTTCCCGTACCGTCGGGGTCACCTCGGACATGCCGCCGGATGCCATGTCCGCGTAGAGCCACAACAGGTCTGCCACGAACCAGTCGGGCAGGCCTTTCGCCCGCAGGTCGTCGGCCGCCTCGGCAGGGGACAGGTCCCGGAAGGTTGCGCCGATCTTCGCCGCGATCTCCCGGTGCGTCAGCGCCTCCGGGCCGGTGAGCGGGTAGACCGTGCCGGCAGCCTCGGGATCCCTGGTCAACAGTACGGCCGCGCAGGCAGCGATGTCGTAGGCGTCGATGTAGGCGACCCGGCCCTCGCCGTACGGCCCCGCCACGGCGTTGTCGCCAGCGAAGCCGCCCTCGCCAGTGAAGAAGTTTTGCATGTAGCCGGTGGGTTGCATGGTCGACCAGGTCAGGCCGGACCTGTGGAGGTGCTGTTCGATCTCCCAGTGTGCCCGTACCGACAGTTTCGCCTCGGGGCTGGGCTGCCACGCCGACACCTTCACCAGTTGGGTGACGCCAGCTGCGTGGGCCGCATCGATGGCGGCGATCTGTTGCCGGACCATCGGTTGCGGTCCGGCAACCGGGAGCGCACCCCCACTGTTGAGCAGCAGGCGGTCGACGCCCTTCAGCGCGGCCGACACGGATGCTGGCTCGTCGAGGTCCCCCACGATGAAGTCGCAGCCCAGCTTCCTGCCCTTGGCCTCGTCGCGTACCAGAGCCCGGAACGACGCTCCGGCGTCGTCGAGTGCCCGTACCAGGTGTCGACCGATCGTGCCGGTCGCTCCGGTCACCAGGATCATGAGTTTCCTCCGAAGTAAGATGAGGTGCCCTCAAGAAGCTAGCAATAAGTCGAGGACTGCTCAAGTTATGTCGGACTCATTACGATCGACGCCGGTACGGCGTCCACGCGCCGACGCACGGCGTAACCGCGAACGGCTGTTGGCCGAGGCCGAGGCGGTCCTGCGGGAGCAGGGCACCCAGGCCTCGCTGGAGCAGATCGCCCGTCGCGCGAAGGTCGCCATCGGTACGCTCTACGCCCACTTTCCCAACCGCCACGCCCTGCTGATGGCGTTGCTGTCCGACCGGCAGGACGCCATTTTCGCCCTGGGCGACGAACTCCTGGCCGACCGGTCCGCCCCGCCCGGCGAGGCACTCGACCGGTGGATGCGGGCCGTCGCCGAGCACGGTGCGACCTACAGTGGACTGGCCGACCAGATGTTGGGCAGCCTCGACGACGAGACGTCCGCGCTGCACCAGGCGTGCAAACGGATGTCGGAAGCCGGTGGTGCACTGGTCGAACGGGCCCGAGCGGCCGAGGTGATCCGGGCCGATGTTTCGGCGGACGACGTCTTCGCCCTCATCAGTGCGGCGGCCTGGCTGTACGGCAACCAGTCCGACCCCGGGCACGCCGACCGACTGGCGTCGGTCATCTTCAGCGGTCTACGGCCGGAGGACGGCGAGTTGAGCCGTCGTTAAATCCCTGGCCAGCAGATACGTGTATCGCCGATGATTGCGGCCACGGCCACGGCCACGGCCACGACCCGACCCGACCCGACGGGCCGACATGTCCGCTGCGGATGGCACACCGCCCGACGAAGACCCGTGCGAGAGCCAGACCGGGAGCCACCATGAATGTCACCGAACGCCGCGAGCTTGCTCATCGGGCGCTCGATGGCTACGCCAGTGGCCCCGATGCTACGACCCTGGCGATGGCCCGTGCCCTCGCGAAGGTCGACGACGCTGTGGCCATGGTGCTCGTCGAGGGCGTCAGCGACCAGATCGCACTGGAAACAGCCGCCGTAGGTCGGGGCCGGGACCTTGCGGCGGAGCGGATCGTGATCGTACCGATCAACGGCGCACACGCGATCGGCCACTTCCTGGCTGGGTTGGGCCCGCTTGGCACCCGGGTACGACTTGCCGGCCTGTGCGACCTGCGGGAGGAGGAGCTATTCCGGCGCGGCCTCGCCGCCCAGGTCGGCTCAATTCCCACCCGCGCCGATATGGAACAGCTCGGGTTCTACGTCTGCGTCGACGATCTGGAGGACGAGCTGCTCCGTGCCGTGGGCACCACAGAGGTCGAAGCCGTCTTCGACTCGCAGGGCGACCTCGGGTCGTTCCGCTCGTTGCAGAGCCAACCCGCCTGGCGCGGACGGCATCTCGAAGCGCAGATGCGGCGGTTTCTGAGTAGCGGCTCGCGCCGCAAGCTGCGCTACGCCCGGCTGCTGGTCGAGGTGGCAGTTGCCCGGGATGTCTTGCCTCGCCCACTCGACGCGCTGCTCGCCGCCGTTTGATCCGCCTCGCGTCCCGGGCAGTCGGCCTCGCTCGACGGCCACGGCCCACGGCTATCGACCGAACGGTAGCCGTGGGCCGGCAGGCGGTACGCTGCGCCGGGTGGGGACCCTGGTACGTTTTGTGATCGTCCACGATGGAGTTATTTCGCGATATGCGATGGGTGGCAGCGTCGCCTACGGCGTCGACTACAACTTCGCGATCGGGCCGGCGGCCGTGCTGCGCTGGCTGAGCGCACTGAACGAGGACTACGACGGCGACGACGGTTGGGCCGACGATCGGAGCTGTCCGGACGCCTTCCTGATCGACGCGGATCGACGCCGCCTGTTGTTCTACACCAGCCTGTCCCCGTTTGAGTGCGAGAAAATCTATGCCTTCCGTGCTGCGCTGCTCGACGGGTACTCGCGAACCTGGCCGGGCTGGACGATCGAATGGGCCTACGACGGGACCGGCGACCTCGTCGCGGCCCTCGGCGAGGATCGAAGCGTGGTACGCGAGACCGACCCGTTCATCACCGAGCTGTTCCCGTACGGTCGACAGGAGCCGGGCGGGCCGGTCAAGTACGTCGTCAGCGTGGCCGACGAGACCGGGTGTCGCGCCTACGCGCTGGACGCGTCTGCCGAGCAGCCGTGGCGGCTAGGTCCGGAACTGCTCACGGTGCTGCCGGCCGAGGAGCCGGTTACCGCCTGCCGCACGATGCCCCTGGCCGGCCTGCACCTTGATATCCGTGCCCGACGTGCCGGGCTTTGGAGTATCGAGGCCCTCCGTGGACTTTCCGAGTGGTGGCCGCAGCGTTGGCCCGGCTGGGAGCTGGAGTTCTGGGCCGACGACCCCCGCCATCAGCTCGCCTGCGTCGAGGACCTTACTTTTCCCCCGGTCGACGTGGACCTGGCGCTGCGAATCCTTGCCGATCGCGTAGGAAGGAATTGGCCGGTCGAGGAGACCCTGCGCGGGCGGGGCGTCGACGTTGATGAGTTTTACGAGTACCACCCTGGTCTCCGCGCGCAGTTGGACGCTCGGGTCAGCCCAGCAGAGGTCGATGCGGCGGTTACCGCGATCCTCGACGGCCGACCGCCGTACGAATACTGATAGGGACGCGACAACGAGCGCACCAAGCTGCACTTTCGGCGGCACGAGCGGATATCCGCTGGCCCCGGCTTGGATCTTGCAGTCTTGGGTGCCTGCCTGCTTGGCACCTATCGTGTGCGTCATGTCGATCAACGACCGAGAACTGGTCATCGAAGCGGCCGATGCCGGGGCTGCCGTCGTGCGTTCCCATTACGGGACGTCGCTGACTCGGTTCGAGAAGTCCGGAGGGGACTTTGCCACGACGGCCGACGTCGAAGCCGAGAAGGCCATCCTCGACGTTCTGCACGCCGCCCGACCGGACGACGTCGTGGTGGGAGAGGAAAGCGGACGCACCGGAACCGGCGGGAACGGACGCGAGTGGCTGGTCGACCCGTTGTGCGGGACGCTGAACTTCGCCGTACGAAACATGTTGGCTGCGGTCAATGTTGCTCTGCGAACCGGGACGCAGATCGTGGCGGCAGCTTCGGTGGACCCGTTCGCCAATGAGGTGTTCTGGACTGACGGTGCTGGCGCGTACGTGCGTCGTGACGGCGCGGACAAGCGACTCACCCCGTCGGCCGAGTCGAGTCTGGTAGACGTCAATCTCGACCCGCCGTTTCCCAATGAGCGAGTTTTCCGGGCCACCCGGATGCTTGCCGACCAACGGTTCATCGAACAGTTCCGCCCACGCGTCCTCTCCACCACCCTGGCGGTGGCTTGGGTCGCTGCCGGCCGACGTGCCGCCTACGTAACCGATGGCCGGCACCTCCACGACAGCGTCCATTTCGCGGCCGGCATCGCCCTCGGTCAGGCGGCCGGCTGCGTGGTGACCGGAATCGACGGCCAGCCCCTTCACGCCAGTGCCGGCGGCCTCATCGTGGCCGCCGACGAGCAAACGCACGCCGCTCTGCTGACGCTTGTCAAGGACCAGCGTGCAGCGGGGGACTGATCGAATGGTGCGTCGGAGCCAACATCAGTGACGATTCCGCGGGACGAGTCGGACGGTCAGGTGGCCTGCGCGATCTGGATCAGGTTGCCGCAGGTGTCGTCGAAGACCGCCGTGGTGACCGTACCCATTTGCAGAGGCTCCTGGGTGAACCGTACGCCCAGGCCACTCAGTCGTTCGAACTCGGCGCGGACGTCCTCGACCGCGAAAGACGTGTACGGGATACCGTCGTTGACCAGCGCCTCCTTGAACGGTTTGGCCGCAGGGTGCCCGTCCGGTTCGAGCACCAACTCGCAACCGTTCGGATCGTCGGGGGAGACGACGGTGAGCCAGCGTGCCTCGCCGAGGGGAATTTCCGTCTTCTTCACGAAGCCCAGTACCTCGGTGTAGAACCGCAGTGCTTCGTCCTGATTGTGCACGAGAACGCTGGTGAGGTTGATGCGCATCAGTTCTCCTTCGTTTCGCGGTTGCGCCAACGATCGGTGAGGCGCTCCAGGGGGCTGGTGTCGATGTAGTGGAACTTGTAACGGCCCTCGCGGTGGCTGGTGACCAGGCCTGCCCCGATCAGTACCTCCAGGTGTTGGGAGATCGCCTGCCGGGACGAGCCGAGCTGGTACTTCATGGTCAGTCGGGAACAGATCTCGAACAGCGTCTGGCCATCACGCTCCGCCAGCTCGTCGAGGATCCTTCGGCGGGTCGGGTCGGCCAGTGCTTTGAACACGTCACCCTCTCGGGCGGTGTCGCGTTCAGGTTCGGCGCTGTGACCCACCACACGATGATAGGCAAGTGTGGACTTGCCTATCAAGGCTGACAGGCGGATCGGCTCACGGCTGGCGCACCCCGCACCTACTCGTTGGAGAGCAGCTCCTCGAAGGACGCCGACAGGGCGAACGGGTCGGCTGGCGTGACCGGCTCCCGCCGTACCATCTCCTCGGCCAGCTCCCGGCCCGCCCGCCGAATCCGACCGCGCAGCTCGCCCTCGACGGTGGCTGCGGCCCAGTCGTCGGTGGCGGCGAACACCGACGTGGGTACGACCACCGACCGGAGATAGGTGAACATTGGGCGCACCGCGTGTTCGAGGGCCAACGAGTGCCGGGCGGTGCCGCCGGTCGCGCCGAGCAGCACCGGCCGTCCGGTCAGCGCCCCCTCCGGCAGGACGTCGAAGAACGACTTGAACAGCCCGCTGTACGAGGCGTTGAAGATCGGCGTGACGGCGATCAGACCGTCCGCGCCGGTCACCGCCTCGATGGTCGGCCGCAGTGACTCCGACGGGAAACCGGTCAGGGTGTGGTTGACCACGTCATGCGCATGATCGCGTAGCTCGATCATTTTGGTGTCGAGTCGTACGCCCAGCTTGACCAGCTCGTCGCGGGTGGCCGCGGCGAGCTGGTCGGCCAGCAGACGGGTGGACGACGGCTGGCTGAGGCCGGCCGAGACCACGGCCAGGGTGCGCTGCTTCATCGCGTGGCCTCCGCCGGGTCCCCGGTAACTCCCGCCGCGCCGGTCTTGCCCGCTGTGCCTGCCGTGTCCCGGGCCGCCTTCAGTGAGGCGTGCGTCGGGGCCTCCGGCACGTGCGCCGGCCGCAGCGCCGCGAATTCCCGGCGTAGCACCGGCACCACCTCTTCGCCGAGGAGATCAAGCTGCTCCAGTACGGTTTTCAGCGGCAGTCCCGCGTGGTCCATCAGGAACAGTTGCCGCTGGTAGTCGCCGACGTACTCGCGGAACGTCAGGGTCCGGTCGATGACCTGTTGCGGGCTGCCCACGGTCAGTGGGGTCTCCCGGCTGAACTCCTCCAGCGACGGGCCGTGGCCGTACACCGGGGCGTTGTCGAAGTACGGCCGGAACTCCCGTACGGCGTCCTGCGAGTTGCGGCGCATGAACACCTGGCCGCCGAGACCGACGATGGCCTGGTCCTCGCTGCCGTGGCCGTAGTGGGCGAAGCGCTGGCGATAGAGGCCGACCATGCGCTGGGTGTGCTCCTTCGGCCAGAAGATGTGGTTGGCGAAGAATCCGTCGCCGTAGTACGCGGCCTGCTCGGCGATCTCCGGGCTGCGGATCGAGCCGTGCCACACGAACGGCGGGATGCCGTCCAGCGGCCGGGGAGTCGAGGTGAACGACTGCAGCGGCGTACGGAACTTGCCCTTCCAGTTCACGACATCCTCGCGCCACAGCCGGCGCAGCAGGTCGTAGTTCTCGATCGTCAGCGGGATGCCGTTGCGGATGTCCTGCCCGAACCACGGGTAGACCGGCCCGGTGTTGCCCCGACCCAGCATCAGGTCGACCCGGCCGTCGGCCAGGTGCTGCAACATCGCGTAGTCCTCGGCGATCTTGACCGGGTCGTTGGTGGTGATCAAGGTCGTGGCGGTGGAGAGCAGCAGCGTCTTCGTCTGCGCCGCGAGATAGCCGAGCATGGTGGTCGGCGACGACGGCACGAACGGCGGGTTGTGGTGCTCGCCGGTGGCGAAGACGTCGAGCCCCACCTCCTCGGCCTTGCGGGCGATGGTGACCATCGCCTTGATCCGGTCACCCTCGGACGGGGTGCGGCCGGTGGTCGGGTCGGTGGTGACGTCGCCGACGGTAAAGATCCCGAACTGCATGGTCAGCTCCTCACTCAGGTACGAGGGGCAGCCGTCCGACCCTCTGAACCACCGGCACAACATGTTTGACTCGTCAACTATTCCAGAGGTGTTAGGAAGGGGCCCTTCCTAGGCAGAAAGCGATAAGAAGGGGCCCTTCCTTACATCAGCGCCGTAGAGTACGCCGGTGATCGTTGCCGAGCGTCGCGCTGCCGTGGCCCCGAGCGGCTGGGCGGCCACCCTGGCGGTCTTCGAGTACTACCTCGTCGTCTACCGGCGCTGCTGGCGGGGCAGCGTCTTCGGGGCGTTCGCCCTGCCGCTGCTGACCATGCTCGGCTTCGGGCTGGGCGTCGGGGCGTACGTCGAGGGCGGGGTCGCCGGCGTGCCGTACCTCGACTACATCGTTCCCGGTCTGATCGCCTCGACAGCACTCCAGGTCGCCATCGGCGAGTCGACCTGGCCGGTGCTGGGCAACTTCGAGTGGAACAAGTACTACTCCGCGCAGGCAGCGTCCCCGCTGCGGGTGGCCGACATTCTCAACGGGCAGTTGGCCTTCGTGCTCTTTCGGGTGCTCACCAGCACCGTGGTCTTCCTCCTGGTCGCGGTGGCCTTCGGCGCGCTGCACTCGGCCTGGGCGTTGGCCGTGCTGCCGCTGATGCTGCTGCTCGGGTTGGCGGTCGCCGGGCCGGTGGTGGCGTACACCTCGATGATCCCCAGCGACAGTTACCTGTCGCTGCTGTTCCGGTTCGGCGTGATCCCGATGACGTTGTTCGCCGGGGTCTTCTTCCCGGTCGAGTCGCTGCCCGGGGCGGTGCGGTGGCTCGCGTACGTGTCGCCGCTGTGGCACGGGGTCGACCTGTCCCGGGCGGCGACCCTCGGCGTCACGCCGTACTGGTCGATCCCCGGTCACCTGGGCTACCTGGCCCTCTGGGCGGCGGTCGGTTGGCTGCTGGCGTGGTGGCGGTTCCGGTGCCGGCTGGTGAGTTGACCGGCTGGTGAGCTGAGAGGAGAGCGAGTACGTGGTCAGCGTTGTCCTGCCCCGGCTGGTCAACTTCGAGGGAACGTACCGCCGGTCGGCGTCGGTCACCGAGCGGAACATCGCTACGGTGCGTTCCGCCTACTGGCTGGTGCTCATCTCCGGCTTTTTCGAGCCGCTGCTCTACCTCTTCTCCATCGGCGTCGGGGTCGGGGCACTGATCGGGGACATCACGCTGCCCAGCGGCGAGGTGGTGTCGTACGCCGCCTTCGTCGCGCCCGCGATGCTCGCCTCCTCGGCGATGACCGGGGCACTGGCCGAGACCACGTTCAACTTCTTCGGGAAGTTGAAGTACATGAAGCTGTACGACGGCATCCTGAACACCCCCGTGCAGCCGTTCGAGATCGCGCTCGGCGAGCTGGCCTGGGCGATGCTGCGCGGCACGCTCTATTCGGCGGCGTTCCTCGGCATCATGGTGGCGATGGACCTGACCAGCGCCGGCCGGGCGGTCGTCGCCTTCCCGGCCACGGTCCTGGTGGGCTTCGCCTTCGGGGCGCTCGGCATGGCGCTGTCGACGTACATGCGCAGCTGGCAGGACTTCGATCTGATGGGGGCCATCCAGTTCACCCTCTTTCTCTTCTCCGGAACCTTTGTGCCGGCCGACGCCTATCCGATGCTGCTGCGGTGGCTGGTGGAGGTGACGCCGTTGTACCGCGCCGTCGACCTCGTCCGGGGCATCAGCACCGGGAGTACGGGCTGGCTTCAGCTGGTCGACGTGCTCTACCTTCTCGCCGCCACGATCCTGGGCTTGGCGCTCGCGGCCCGGCGAATGGGACGGTTGCTGTACCGATGAGCGCCGCCCTCCATCGCTGTCAGTAGTGGAGCTGTCGGCGGCGCGCTGCCGCCAATCGGTGACAGTCGGACAGGGTGTCACATTGTCCTACCGATTTTGGGCTGCTGCTAATGGCTTTGCATGCGGTGGTTAGGGTCTTTGGAGGTTTAGCTTGCATCCCCTTGGCCAGGAGAATTTGGGACACCGATGACCGACCCTTACTCCCCGTATTCGAACCAGCCCGATCCGAACCAGCCTCAGCAGCAGTGGGGCCCGCCGCCCACCTCTGCGCCGCCCGGTCAGCCGGCCGGCTACCCCGACCCGGCACAGCCGGGTGCCCAGCCGCAGTACGGCGTGCCTGGCCAGCCGGGTGCGTACGGCGCCCCGGGTCAGCCGGGTGCGTACGACCCGACGGGCCAGCAGCCGCAGTACGCAGCGCCCGGTCAGCCGGGTCAGCCCGGTGCGTACGACCCGACGGGCCAGCAGCCGCAGTACGGCGTGCCGGGTCAGCCTCCGCCGTATGGTGCCCCGGGCCAGCCGGGGGCGTACGACCCCACCGGACAGCCGCCCTTCGGCACCCCGGAGCCGCCGAAGAAGTCCAAGAAGGGCCTGACCATCGGTCTGATCATCGGTGGTGTGGTGCTGCTCGTGCTGCTGCTCTGCGGCGGTGCGGTGGCGCTGGTGATGAACAGCGGCGACGACGAGGACGACCCGGTGGCCCAGCCGAGCACCAGCGCGGGCGCGGACCCGAGCGGCAAGCCTTCGCAGGGCGGCGACAACAAGAAGAACAACAACGCCATCACCGCCGACTCTGCCAGCGACTTCCGTGAGGTCTGCTCGGGTGGCGCGATCACGAACGCGGCACCCTACAACGGCCCCGCTGGCGCGAAGGCGTACGCCTTCTCCAACTCGCCGGGCCGGCTGACCAGCTGGAGCACCGAGTCGCTCGACTACGACGCGGCGTACTACGCCAAGTCTGCCGACTACGCCACGGTGAGCGTGGTGGGTTGCCTCACCTACGAGGAGGGCAGCGAGGCGTCGGGCCAGAAGTGCAACATCGAGGCCACCGACGGCACCAAACTCACGATCGACTACATGTCGTCCCGCTACACGCTGACCTTCCACAACGCCCAGACCGGCGAGAAGATCGGCGATGGTGGCAGCGTCAACGCGCCGGCCACCCGTTGCCCGAGCTTCATGACCTACAACAAGACGACGCTCAAGTCGTACGCCTCGCCGGACGACGGCACGCTGAACGCAGCGTTCAAGAAGTTCCTGTCCTGATCGCCGCGTCGTGCGAGCAGGTGATCGTGCTGCCTACGGCGTAACCGGCCACGCGACGGCGTGACCGTGCAGCACCCCGGGGCCGCGTACCGCATCGGTACGCGGCCCCGCCGCATGTTCACGGCGAACTTGCCGCATGCCAGCACCGAACTCGCCGCAGGTCTGCGCGAGCTGGGGAGAAGGCATCCCGGCTTTCCTTGATCCATAAGGCCCTTTTGTCGCTTCGGACGAAAGTTAGCGTCAGATTGGCGGAACCTCTGGACAGGTGACGCGGCGCACTCCTACTGTGGCGGGCACAACTTTCGATGTCGTACCGGCGTGCTGTCGGCGTGGACATCAGGCTCCCCAGCGGAGGTGAGACCGAGTGCGCAACGCGGAACCGTTACATCTCCGGCTGCTGCGACTGCTGCGGGACAACGGTGCGGTGTCCCGTGCCGAACTGGCCGACCGGCTGGAGATTCCCCGACCACGACTACTGGCCGAGGTGTCCCGACTGGTGAGCCTGGGCTACGTCGCCGAGGCCGGCCTGGCCGCCTCCCGGGGCGGGCGACGCTCCACACTGGTGGAACTCAACCCGAGCCTGCGGTTCGCCGCCGTCGACCTGGGGGCCAGTTCGATCGATGTCGAGGTGGTCAACGGGCGGCTCGAACCGGTCGTCGCCTACGCCGAGCCGGCCGACATCCGTACCGGCCCCAAGGTGATCCTGCAACGGGTCAACGAGCTACTGCACAAGGCGAAAGCCGACGGAGCGTACGAGCGACTCGACGCGGTTGGCGTGGGCGTACCCGGTCCGGTCAGTTTCCGCGACGGCGTCCCGGTCTCACCGCCGATCATGCCCGGCTGGGACCGGTTTCCGGTCCGGGAACTGCTCACCCGGGAACACGGCTGCCCATCGGTGGTCGACAACGACGTCAACATCATGGCGATCGGGGAGCGGCACGGCGGGGTGGCCCACTCGGTGGACGACTTCCTCTTCGTCAAGGTGGGCACCGGCATCGGGTGCGGCATCTACCTCAGCGGCGAGGTCTACCGAGGCGTCGACGGCTGCGCCGGGGACATCGGACACATCCAGGTCGACGCGCACGGTCCGATGTGCACCTGCGGCAACATCGGGTGCCTGGAGGCGCTCTTCAGCGGCACCGCGCTGGCCAAGGAGGCGGTCACCGTCGCCCGGAGCGGTACCTCGCCGGCGCTGGCCGAGCGGCTGACCGCCAAGGGCGTACTCACCGCCCTCGACGTCGCGGCCGGAGCCATCGAGGGGGACGTGGCCTGCATCCAGCTCATCCGGGACGGCGGTCGTCGCCTCGGCGGGGTGCTTGCCGGGCTGGTCAGCTTCGCCAACCCATCCATGATCGTTATCGGAGGTGGGCTCGCCCAACTCGGGCACATCCTGCTGGCCGAGATCCGCAGCGTGGTCTACCGCCGCTCGTTGCCCCTGGCCACCGGAAACCTGCCGGTCGTACTCTCCGAACTTGGGCCCCGGGCCGGGGTCACCGGGGCGGCGGTGCTCGCCAGCGACGTCGCCTTCGGGGAGGCGACGTGACCGAGGTCGTGTTGCGGTTCACCGACGTGGTCAAGACGTTCCCGGGCGTACGGGCCCTGGACGGGGTGCAGTTGGAGGTACGCGCCGGCGAGGTGCACTGCCTACTGGGCCAGAACGGTGCCGGTAAGTCGACCCTGATCAAGGTGCTCTCCGGGGCGCACCGACCTGACTCGGGGCAGGTCGAATGGCTCGGACAGCCGGTCACCTTCGCCAATCCGCAGGCCGCGATGAAGGCCGGCATCGCCACCATTTATCAGGAACTCGACCTGGTCGAGGACCTGTCGGTGGCCGAGAACGCCTTCCTCGGTCACGAACCACGTCGGTTCGGCTTCATCCGTCGAGGGCAGATCGTCCGGCGTACCCGGGAGATCCTCGGCCGGCTCGGCCACGCCGAGATTCCGCCCCGGCGGATGGTCCGGGCCTTGCCCGCCGCCGGTAAGCAGATCGTCAGCATGGTCCGGGCGCTGTCCCACGAGGCCCGACTGATCGTGATGGACGAGCCCAGTGCGGTGCTCGCCCACGACGAGGTGGGCAACCTGTTCCGGATCATCCGGGAGCTGACCGCCCAGGGGATCGCGGTCATCTACATCTCGCACCGGTTGGAGGAGATTCGCGAGATCGGCGACCGGGTCACGGTACTCAAGGATGGTCGGACCACCGCGGCCAACCTCTCCGCCCGGGACACCCCGACCCGCGACCTGGTCAGGCGGATGACCGGCCGCACCATCGAGTACGTCTTCCCGGACCGGCCCGGAACCGCGCCGGACCAGCCTGGAACCGCGCCGGACCAGCCCGCCGCCGAGCCGGAGCACGCCGAGCTGCTGCGGGTCGACCGGCTCGGTCGGTCGGGCGAGTTCGCCGACATCTCGCTCAGCGTGGCCCGCGGCGAGATCGTCGGCATCGCCGGGCTGGTCGGCTCCGGCCGGTCCGAGCTGCTGGAAACCATCTACGGTGCCCGCCGAGCGGAGACCGGCACGGTGCGGATGGCCGGCCGGACGCTGCGCCCCGGCAGCGTACGGGCGGCGGTGAGGGCCGGCATCGGCATGGCCCCGGAGGAACGTAAGAGCCAGGCGCTGCTGCTCGGCGAACCGATCTACCGCAACGTCACCCTGGCCACGTTCAGCCGCTACGCCCGACTCGGGTTCACCGACGCGGGCCGGGAACGGGCCGAGGCCGACCGGATCGCCGAGACGTTGGAACTGCGCCCCCGGGACGTACGCCGTCCGGTGCGCACCCTCTCCGGCGGCAACCAGCAGAAGGTGGTGGTCGGCCGGTGGCTGCTCGGTGACACCCGCCTGCTGCTGCTCGACGAGCCGACCCGAGGGGTGGATGTCGGCGCGCGGGCCGAGCTGTACCAGGTGATCCGGGCGCTCGCCGCCCGTGGCGTGGGTGTCCTGCTGGTCTCCAGCGAGGTGCCGGAGGTGCTCGGCCTGGCCGACCGGGTGCTGGTCATGCGGGAGGGACACATCGTCCACCAGGCGTCGGCCGGGCAACTCGACGAGGACACCGTCCTCGATCTCGTGATGGCGGGTTCGCTGATGGAAGGAGTGGCAACATGACCGACAGCACCGCGACCGCCGTACGGAAGACGCCGGCGCAGCCCGACCCCGAGCCCGGTACGTCGTGGTGGCGTGGGGACGGCAGCGAGTCGGTACGGCGTAACCTCGGCCTGCTCGGGGTGCTGGTCGCGCTGGTCGTCATCGGCATCGTCACCCGGCCGGACCTCTACGGCGACTCGCGCTGGGTCAGCGACAACATCTTCTCCATCCTCAAGCTCGCCTCGGTGATCGGCGTGGTCACCGTCGGCATGACCTTTGTGATCATTGGGGGCGGGATCGACCTGTCGGCGGGGGCGATCGTGGCGTTGGCCGGTGTCTGGTCCACCACGCTCGCCACCCAGAGTTTCGGTGCCGGCGGCATGATCTTCACCGCGATCGCGGTCGGCGTCGGGGTCGGGCTGGTCAATGGCCTGCTCATCTCGTACGGCCGGCTGGTGCCGTTCATCGCGACCCTGGCGATGATGGTCGCCGCCCGGGGCCTGGCGGCGGAGATCTCCAACAAGCAGACCCAGGTCTCGGCCAACGACACCATCAACAGCATCGCCAGCGCGAAACTGCTGGGCATCCCGCTGCTGGTCTACATCCTCGCCGTGGTGGTGGCCGCTGGTTGGGTGCTGCTCAACCGCACCACCTTCGGCCGACGCACGGTGGCCGTGGGCGGTAACCCGGAGGCGGCCCGGCTCGCCGGGATCAACGTCAAGCTCCACACCATGTTGCTCTACGCGCTTTCCGGGCTCTGTGGTGGCATCGCCGCCATCATGTTGACCGCGCAGGCCAACTCCGCCCAGGCGGCAATGGCCAACCTCTATGAGTTGGACGCGATCGCCGCCGCCATCATCGGCGGAACTCTGCTCAGCGGCGGTCGGGGCACCATCGTCGGATCGTTGCTCGGCGTGATCATCTTCGCGACGATCACCAACCTGTTCGCGATCAACGACCTGTCGGTAGAAGCACAGAACATGGTCAAGGGCGGCATCATCGTCGTCGCCGTACTGGTCCAGCAGTTCCGATTCAAGTCGCTGACCCAATTCCTGCGCCGCAACAACAAGGTCACGACCACGACCTGACCTAGCACCACCCGCACCTGGTGACGCCCTTGTCGGGCGCTCGCCTGATCCCGCACACCCGCATACCCCTAACAGCACACCCCCATCAGTCCAGAAAACAGGAGGTCGACATGACCCAGCACAGTCGCGACCTGTCGCGCCGCCGGCTGCTGCTCGGCGGTGCCGCGATCGGCACCGGCACCCTGCTCACCGCCTGCACCAGCAACGAGGCCGCACCGAACGCGGCGCAGACCAAGGCCGGCGACGCCGGCGGTGGCAACGCCGCCCCGGGCAAGAAGGTCACCATCGGCTTCTCCGCGCCGGCCGCCGACCATGGCTGGACCGCCGCCATCACGATCAACGCCAAGGCGCAGGCCGCGGCGTACTCGGACGTGGAGCTGAAGTCGGTCGAGGCCGGTGCCGACGCCGCCACCCAGCGGGCCGCGCTGGCCACGCTGCTGTCCCAGAAACCGGACGTGATCGTCCTGCTGCCGCACGACGGCAAGGAGCTCAACGCGTTCGGCTTGGAGGCGATGAAGGCCGGCGTCCCGGTGGTCAACCTGGACCGGGCGTTCCCGGACGCGCTCGCCTACCGCACCCAGATCAAGGGCGACAACTACGGCATGGGGGTTTCGGCCGGCCGGTACATCGGTGAGCAGTTGAAGGCCAAGGGCGTGACCAACCCGATCATCGGGGAGATCGCCGGCATTGATGCTTTGGAGCTGACCCAGGAGCGGTCCGCCGGATTCAAGGCCGAGTTGGCCACCTTCGGTTTCAGTGTGTCCAACCGGCGGGCCGCCGAGTTCACCGCCGACACCGGCCAGCGCGAGGCGGCACAGTTGCTCCAGGCGCTGCCGAAGATGGATGCGCTGTGGAACCACGACGACGACCAGGGGATCGGTGTGCTGGCCGCGATCAAGCAGGCCAACCGGTCCGAGTTCATCATGGTCGGCGGAGCCGGTTCCAAGGCCGCGATCGAGGCGATCCAGGCCGACAACAGCGTGCTGAAGGCGACGGTCACCTACAGCCCGTCGATGGCCTCCTCGGCGATCTCGCTGGCCCGCCTGATCGGGCAAGGCAAGGGCATGTCCGACCTGGTGGAACTCCAGGTGCCGAAGGAGATCGTCCTCGCTTCGGAGACCATCACCAAGGAGAACGCGAGCGCCTACCTCAAGCTCGGGTTCTGACGTACGGGGGGAGACCCACCTTGTCCACTGTAGATAATGAGCTGCGGGTCGGCCTGGTCGGCTACGCGTTCATGGGTGCCGCGCACTCGCAGGCGTGGCGGACCGTGAACCGGGTGTACGACCTGCCGGTGCGAGCCCGGATGGCCCTCATCTGCGGTCGGGACGCGGCGAAGGTGGCCGACGCCGCCGACCGGCTCGGCTGGGACGGGTACACCACCGACTGGCGTGACCTGGTCGGCCGGGACGACATCGACGTCGTCGACGTGTGCACTCCCGGCGACAGTCATGCCGAGATCGCGATCGCGGCCCTGGCAGCGGGCAAGCACGTCCTGTGCGAGAAGCCGCTGGCCAACTCGGTCGACGAGGCCCGAGCCATGGCCGCCGCCGCGACCACCGCCCAGGCGGCGGGGGTCCGGTCCATGTGCGGGTTCAACTACCGTCGGGTGCCCGCGGTCACCATGATGCGTGACCTGGTCGCTGCCGGCCGGCTCGGGGTGATCCGGCACGTCCGGGCGGCCTACCTACAGGACTGGATTGTCGACCCGCAGTATCCGCTGGTCTGGCGACTACAGAAGGACCGGGCGGGCTCCGGCGCGCTGGGCGACATCGGTGCGCACATCATCGACCTGACCCAGTTCGTCACCGGCCAGCGGATCACCGGCGTCAGCGCGATCACCGAGACCTTCATCAAGGAACGACCGCTGCCGGACATGGTGACGACCGGGCTGGTCACCGTGGACGACGCCGCTGTCTTCGTCGCCCGGCTCGATGGCGGCGCGCTGGCCACGTACGAGGCCAGTCGATTCGCCACCGGACGCAAGAACGCACTCCGGGTCGAGATCAACGGGTCGCTCGGTTCGCTCGTCTTCGACCTGGAACGCCTCAACGAACTGGAGTTCCACGACGCCTCGGCACCCAGCACCGAGCAGGGGTTCAACCGGATCCTGGTCACCGAATCCGACCACCCGTACCTGTCCGCGTGGTGGCCGCCGGGGCACATCATCGGCTACGAGCACTCGTTCACCCACCAGATGCGCGACTTTCTGGCGACGATCGCCGCCGGGGCCGACCCGACCCCGTCCTTCGCCGACGCACTTGGAGTGCAACTGGTGCTGGACGCCGTGGAACGTTCCGCCGCGCTCGGCTCGTCATGGGCGGAGGTGGAGCCAGCCCTCACCACGGTCGCCGCATGACCATCCAGGACGCGGGGGAGGCGAGGCCGGAACGCCGACCGACCTCGTCTGCCAGCCCCGTCCGTTCGTACCGGCAGGCACCCCGGGGACAGCACCGACGCCGCCGACGTCGGCACTGATTCCGGGCTCGTCGTACCGGACGCAGGGACGGACGGGGCACCACCGTGCCCGGAACGCGGTTAACTTCATACCTGTTCGGCCGTGCGGGCGATGTCCCCCGGGTGCCCCGCACGAGGAGGGAGCACACATGCGTACGGGTGTCTGGTTGGTGGGGGCGCGTGGCTCGGTGGCGACCACCAGCATCGTCGGGGCGCTCGCCCTGCGGGCCGGGCTGGCCGAGCCGACCGGTTGCGTCACCGAACTGCCGGCGCTGCGGAGTCCGGCCCTGCCCGCCCTCGGTGACCTGGTCTTCGGCGGGCACGACGTAATGGCGACCCCGCTGGTGAAGAAGGCGGAGGCGCTGGCGGCGGCCGGAGTGCTGCCGGCCCGACTGGTGACCGCGCTCGCCGAGGAACTGGCCGGGGTGGAGCGCGAGATCCGGCCGGTGCCCAACGTCGGACGGCAGGCCGACACGATCGCCGGGATCATCGCTGACCTGACCGGATTCCGAGACCGGCACAGCCTGGATCGGGTGGTGATGGTCAACGTCTCCACGACCGAGCCGGTGCCCCCCACCCACCCGGCCCACGCCGACCTGGCCGCGTTGACCACCGCGCTGGAAGCCGGGGAGACGGTGCTTCCGCCCAGCGCCGGGTACGCCTTCGCTGCGTTCACCGCCGGCTGCTCCTACGTGGACTTCACGCCGTCGACCGGTGCCCGGTTACCAGCGCTGGCCGAGTTGGCCGCTCGCGAGCGGCTGCCGTACGCCGGCCACGACGGCAAGACCGGCGAGACGCTGGTCAAGTCGGTGCTGGCACCGATGTTCGCCATGCGTAACCTGCGGGTGCGCACCTGGTCGGGGGTGAACCTGCTCGGCGGCGGGGATGGTGCCGCCTTGGCCGAGCCGGCGGCCAACGCCGCCAAGGCGGCCAGCAAGCAGCGGGTCCTCGGCGAGACGTTGGGCTACGTTCCGCAGGGCACCACCCGAATCGAGTACGTCGAGGACATCGGCGACTTCAAGACGGCCTGGGACCTGGTCACCTTCTCCGGTTTCCTGGGCACCCCGATGCGGATGGAGTTCACCTGGCACGGCTGTGATTCGGCGCTGGCCGCCCCGCTGGTGCTCGACCTGGCCCGGCTTACGGCCGCAGCACATGCGGCTGGTCGTACCGGTCCGCTGACCGAGTTGGGTTTCTTCTTCAAGGATCCGCTCGGTTCGGTGGCGGATTCCGGGGCCACCGCCGAAACGGAGGGTTTCGGGGGCGTCGCCGAAGCCACAGGTGGTCACGCGCTGGCCGAGCAGTGGGCTGCCCTGCGTGGACTGGTCCGACAACTCGACACCACCATCGGGCGGGATGGAGCTGGCGATGCCGTCGCTGCGTGACCTCGCGGAACTGGTCCGGGTCCCGGCCACCCTCTCCGTACCTGGGGACGTGCTGGCCGGTGCGGTCGCCGCCGGGCCGGCGTACCCGGTCGCCGATTTCGCAGCTGAGCCGCCGGATGGGAATCGTCGTGGCCGGGCGGCGCGGACGTCCGGCCTGGCCGGAGCTTCGGTGCTGCTCTACTGGGCCGGCATGGCGGCCAACGACTGGGCCGACCGTCGACTCGACGCGCTCGAGCGGCCGGAACGGCCCATCCCCAGCGGCCGGGTCCACCCGGCGACCGCGCTCGGCCTCTCCGCCGGCCTCACCGTGGCCGGTCTGGCGGCGGCCGGGCTCGCGGGTGGCCGCCGGTCGCTGGCCGTGGCCGTGCCGCTGGCCGGCGCGGTGTGGGCGTACGACCTGTGGGCCAAGAAGACAGCGGCCGGCCCGGCGGTGATGGCCGCCTGTCGCGGGCTGGACGTGCTGCTCGGCGCGAGCCTCGGCCGGCCACTGCGGGCCGTACCGGCGGCGTTGACGATAGCCGCGCACACCTACACGGTGACCGAGTTGTCCCGCCGCGAGGTGACCGGTGCTGACCGGTGGCTGCCGACGGCAACCCTGGCCGGCACGGCGACCCTGGCCGGCGCGGCGACTCTGGCCGGCCCGGCAGTTGGGCCGGTGGTGGCCGAGGCGAGAACAGCCGGTGAGGCGGGGGCTGGTCGAATGCGTCGTACTCGGCGCGACTGGCGGGGGCTGGTGCCGGCCGTACTGGCCGCCGGCTACGCCGCCCGCTACGGCCGGGCGCAGGCACGGGCGATGGCCACCCCGGATGCGGCCCGGATCCGGGCCGCGGTGGGGGCCGGCATCACCGGGCTGCCCGCCTTGCAGGGGGCGCTGATCGCCCGGGCGGGTGCACCGGTGTTGGGGATGGCGGTGGCTGCTGCCGCACCGGTGGGGCGGTGGCTGGCCCGCTGGATGTCACCTACCTGATCTCAGCCGATCGAGGGCTACCGCTTTGATCAAGAACGTGGCAGTCTAGGCGAGAATATTGGGAAATGCGAATTCATCTCTAGGTTGACGGTAGAGGTGGGCCGATGACGAACATCCCCCGGTTCGGGTACGGCACGAACGGATTCGCCAACCACCGGCTGGACGACGCGCTGGCGGTGCTGGCCGACCTCGGCTACCAGGGGGTCGCGCTGACCCTCGACCACGACCACCTCGACCCGTACCGGCCGGACCTCGCTGCCCGGGTGGCTACCGTCGGCCGGCGCCTCGCCGACCTCGACCTCGGACTGGTGATCGAGACCGGGGCCCGCTACCTGCTCGACCCGTGGCACAAGCACTCACCCACCCTGCTCGATGACGATCCGGCCCGCCGGATCGACTTCCTCCGCCGGGCGGTGGCGATCGGAGCCGACCTTGGTGCCGAGGCGGTTTCCTTCTGGGCCGGCGTACGGCCGCCCCACGTGGACGAGACTACCGCCTGGGACCGGCTGGTCACCGGCTGCGCCGAGGTGTTGGCGGTGGCTGACCGGGCCGGGGTCACCCTCGGCTTCGAACCGGAACCGGGCATGCTGGTGCCGGACATCGCCGGCTGGCAGCGGCTGCATGCCGCCCTCGGCGCGCCGCGCAACTTCGGCATCACCCTCGACATCGGACACTGCCGGTGCCTGGAGCCGCAGCCGGTGCCCGACTGCGTCGCCCAGGTTGCCCCGTACCTGGTCAACGTGCAGATCGAGGACATGCGCCGGGGCGTACACGAGCATCTCGAATTCGGCGACGGAGAGATCGACTTCCCGCCGGTGCTGCGGGCCCTGGCCGACGCCGACTACCGGGGGCTGATCGCCGTCGAGCTGCCCCGGCATTCCCACGCCGCCCCGGCCGTTGCCCGCCGGTCGCTGGACTTCCTCCGTGCCGCCGCCGATCGGGCCGCTGCTGACCAGGCCACCGCCGACCGGGCCGGCACGAACCCCACCGTGGCCACCACCGTGGCCCCCGCCGGAGAGGAGCGCTGATGGGACCGGACCGACTCCGAGCCGCGCTGGAGGGCGTACCCGATCCGGGGTGGTTGGCCGAGGCGCTGCGCCGCGTCGCCGCCGAGCCCGCCGCGCTGCCGCGGATCTTCGCTGCCGCCGGCCGCAACTGCGGTCGCGGCCAGCTACCGGACGCCCTGGGCTGGACCGCCGACGACGCCGCGCGGGTGCTGCTGCTGACCGCGTTGCCGGCCGACGCCGTGGCCGCCCAGGTCGAAACCCTCTACCGGTACGGCGACGCGGCGGAGAAGCGGGCGGTGCTGCGTGCCCTGCCGATGCTGCCGTTGGACGCCGAGGCGGTACCCCTGCTGCACGACGCGATCCGCACCAACGACACCCGGCTGCTCACCGCCGCGCTCGGGCCGTACGCCCGACACCTCGACGACGCGGCCTGGCGGCAGGCGGTGCTCAAGTGCGTCTTCCTCGGCGTACCGCTGTCGGCGGTGGACGCGCTCGACGAGCGGGCCGACGCCGAACTGGCCGTGATGCTGGCCGGGCTGGCCGACGAGCGGCGCGCCGCCGGCCGGAGCATCCCCGCAGACGCGACCGACCTGCTGGAGCGCCTGACCGCATACCTCGACCGGCCCACCTCGAAGGAGGCGTGATGCGCATCTTCGACCCGCACATCCACATGACCTCACGGACCACCGACGACTACGAGCGGATGGCCGCCGCCGGGGTCCGGGCCCTGGTCGAGCCGGCGTTCTGGCTGGGGCAGCCGCGTACCAGCGCCGCCACCTTCGTCGACTACTTCGACTCGCTGCTCGGCTGGGAGCCGTTTCGGGCCGGCCAGTTCGGCATCCGACACCACGCCACGATCGCGCTCAACCCCAAGGAGGCCAACGACCCGCGCTGCCGCGAGGTGCTCGACCTGCTGCCGCGCTACCTCGACAAGGACGGGGTGGTGGCGGTCGGCGAAATCGGGTACGACTCGATGACCCCCGAGGAAGACGAGGCCTTCGCCGCCCAGCTCGCCCTGGCCGTGGCGTACGAGCTGCCCGCCCTGGTGCACACCCCCCATCGGGACAAGGCCCGGGGGACGGAACGCACCCTGGCGGTGGTGGCCGAGTCCGGCCTCGACCCGGGACGGGTGCTGGTCGACCACCTCAACGAGGTGACCGTCGAGTTGGTCCGGGACAGCGGCTGTTGGCTGGGTTTCTCCATCTACCCGGACACCAAGATGTCCCCGCCCCGGATGGTGGAGATTCTGCGCCGCTGGGGCACGGAGCGGATGCTGGTCAACTCGGCCGCCGACTGGGGCCGTTCCGACCCGCTGCTCACCCGGGCGACGGCCGAGGCGATGCTGCTGGGCGGGTTCAGTGATGACGAGGTCGACCGGGTGCTGTGGCGTAACCCGGTCGAGTTCTATGCCCAGTCCGGCCGGCTCGACCTGGCCGACCTCGACCTGGCCGGGCTCGACTTGGCACCGACCTTCGAGGGGAACTCGATCCTGCGGGGAGGCAGCTGATGCGGCTGCGGCACCGCGACGGCCAGACGGTCCACCTGAGCTACTGCACCAATGTGCACCCGGCCGAGGACCTGGCCGGCATCGTCGGGCAGCTCGACGCGTACGCGGTGCCGATCCGGCGGCGGCTCGACTCCGACGTACTCGGGTTGGGGTTGTGGTTGTCGGCCCCGGTCGCCACCGCGCTGGCCGCCGACCCGGCCGCCCGACGGCGACTTCGCGCCGAGCTGGATGCGCGCGGGCTGGAGGTGGTGACCCTCAACGGCTTTCCCTACCGGTCGTTCCAGGCACCGGTGGTCAAGCACGCCGTCTACCAGCCGGACTGGACCGCCCGGGAGCGGCTGGACTACACGTTGAACCTGGCCCGCGTGCTGGTCGATCTGCTGCCCGAGGAGGCGGCCCGGGGCTCCATCTCCACCCTGCCACTGGCCTGGCGTGACCCGTGGGACGCGGCCCGGGCCGCCGAGGCGGATCGGCGGTTGGCCGAGCTGGCGACCGGGCTGGCCGAGCTGTACGACCGTACCGGGCGGGTGGTCCGGGTCGCCTTCGAGCCGGAGCCGGGCTGCGTGGTGGAGAGCACCACGCAGGCGGTCGAGCGGTTGTCCAAGGTGGACACCAGGTGGCTGGGGATCTGCCTCGACCTGGCCCATCTGGCCTGCGCCTGGGAGGAACCAGCCGCCGCGCTGGCCCGGCTGCACGCGGCCGGACTGCCGGTCGTCAAGGTCCAGGTCTCCGCCGCACTCCAGGCCCTCGACCCGGTCGCCGCCGCCGATCACCTTCGGGGGTACGTCGAACCCCGCTTCCTGCACCAGACCCGATCCGCGGCCTGCGCTGATGCGGTCGAACCGGCCGACCCGGCGCACGCCGCCGACGACCTGGACACGGCGCTGGACGATGGGCTGCCCGGGGCCTGGCGGGTGCACTACCACGTGCCGCTGCACGCCCAGCCGGATCCGCCACTCACCTCGACCAACCCGGTGCTGCGCGCCGCGCTCCGGGAACTCTTCGCCGGTCCGGTCGCCGGCTGCGACCACCTCGACGTCGAGACGTACACCTGGGGGGTGCTGCCGACGTCGCGCCGGCCGCGATCCGATGCGGAACTCGCCGCCGGCATCGCGGCCGAGCTGGCGTACGCCCGCGCCGAACTGGGTGGGCTCGGGCTCGTACCGGCAGCGCCGAGCGAGGTGTGGTCATGACCGGACCGGTTGTGCCCCCGCCAGTCGTGCCCCCGCCGGTCGTGACTCCGCTGGTGGTGATCGACGTGGTGGGCCTGACCCCCCGGCTGTTGGCCCACATGCCCCGACTGCGGGCGGTGGCCGAGGCCGGGTTCCAGGCCGAGCTGGGTACGGTGCTGCCGGCGGTCACCTGCTCGGCACAGTCCACCTTCCTGACCGGGGAGCTGCCAGCCGGGCACGGCATCGTCGGCAACGGCTGGTACTTCCGCGACGTCGGTGACGTGCTGCTGTGGCGGCAGCACAACGCCCTGGTCGGCGGCGAGAAGCTGTGGCAGGCGGCCCGGCGGGTACGCCCGGACTACACGGTCGCCAACGTCTGCTGGTGGTACGCGATGGGCGCGGACGTGAACTGGACCGTCACGCCCCGGCCGATCTACTACGCCGACGGGCGCAAGGAGCCGGACTGCTACACCGATCCACCCGAGCTGCACGACACGCTGACCGCCGCGCTCGGCACCTTTCCGCTGTTCACGTACTGGGGGCCGGGGGCGGGGTTGCCGTCGTCGGAGTGGATCGCCGGCGCGGCGGTCGAGATCATGGCGGCCCACCGGCCAGACCTGACCCTGGTCTACCTTCCGCACCTCGACTACGACCTGCAACGCTTCGGCCCGTCCTCGCCGCAGGCGGCGGCCGCCGCGACCGCGCTGGACGGGGTGCTCGGTCCGCTGCTGGACGCCGCCTCGGCCCGGGGCGCGACCGTGGTGGCCCTCTCCGAGTACGGCATCACCGACGTCTCCCGGCCGGTCGACGTCAACCGGCTGCTCCGGACCGAGGGGTGGTTGCGGGTCCACACCCAGGACGGCATGGAATACCTGGACCCGTGGACCTCCCGGGCATTCGCCGTCGCCGACCACCAGGTGGCCCACGTCTACGTACCGGATCCGGCCGACGTGCCGGCGGTGGCGAAGCTCTGCGCCGGCCTGCCCGGGGTGGCCGAGGTGCTCGACCGGACCGGTCAGGCACGGTACGGCCTGGACCATCCCCGCTCCGGTGAGCTGGTGCTGGTCGCCGAACCGGATGCCTGGTTCACCTACTACTACTGGCTGGACGACGCGGCGGCCCCCGACTTCGCCCGGCTGGTGGAGATCCACCGCAAACCCGGGTACGACCCGGCAGAGCTGTTCTTCGACCCCGCGGCCCCGGGTTCGGCCAAGCGACGGGCGGCGGTGGCGCTGATCCGCAAGAAGCTCGGCCTGCGTTACCTGATGAACGTGGTGGGCTTGGATGCCGGGGCGCGCGCGGTGCGGGGCTCGCACGGGCGGCTACCGGCTGACCCGCTGGACGGGCCGGTGCTGCTCTGTTCCGACCGGTCCGTGGCCCGGGGCCGGTTCGCTGCCGTGGATGTGAAACAGACGCTGCTCGACCTGGCTGGACTGAATGGGGAGAAGGCATGACGGTGGAGATGGCGGCCCCGGTGGGCCTCGCTGAGGACCTACGGTCCCGGTTCGACGCGCGGCTCGCCGCGTTTCTGGACCGGCAGGAGCCGGACTGGCCGGACAGCACGCCCCGGGACGTCTTCACCACCCTGCGCCGGTTTGTGCTGGCCGGCGGAAAGCGGCTCCGGCCATCGTTCTGCTACTGGGGCTGGCGGGCCGCCGGGGGGCCGGACGGTACGCCGATCGTGACCGCCGCCGCCGCGCTGGAACTCTTCCACGCGTTCGCGCTGATCCACGACGACATCATGGACGGCAGTGACCAGCGTCGGGGGGAGCCTTCCGTACACCGGCGCTTCACCGAGCTGCACTCCCAGTCGCAGTGGCGGGGCGACCCCACCTCGTACGGCCGCAGCACCGCCCTGCTCTGCGGGGACCTCTGTGCCGCCTGGGCGGACCAGATGTTCCACGAGTGCGGGTTGGGCACCGAGCAGATGCTTCGGGGCTACCGGATGTTCGCGGCGATGCGTACCGAGGTGATCGCCGGGCAGTATCTGGACCTGGTCTCCGGGGTGGACGACGGGTCGGTCGAGAATGCCCTCACGGTGATCCGGCTCAAGTCGGGGCGCTACACGATCACCCGGCCGTTGCAGATCGGCGCGGCGCTGGCCGGTGCCGGCCCCGAGTTGATGGACGGCTTTGCTGCCTTCGGCGACCCGTTGGGCGACGCCTTCCAGTTGCGTGACGACGTGCTGGGGGTGTTCGGCGATCCGGCGGTGACCGGCAAGTCGACCCTGGACGATCTGCGGGAGGGCAAGCCCACGGTAATGATGGGGCTGGTGCGGGACGCCGCCAACCGGCGGCAGACTGCCCGGCTGACCGCGCTCTTCGGCAACCCGTACCTCGATGCGGCCGGTGCGGCGGAGCTGCGCGGAATCATCGTCGACACCGGCGCGCTGCGTCGGGTGGAGGAGATGATCCGGGTACGCGCTGACGCTGCCCTGGTCGAGCTGGCGGAGATGCCGATGACGCAGGAGGCCCGAGCAGCGCTGGCCGCGCTGGCCGCCGAGGCGATCGACCGGCACGTCTGAACCGGTCGGGCGGGCGGCGTCAGATATTGGTCAGTGACTATTCAAATGATCGCCAATAGGTTGAGTTTTGAGTCGTCGGCGAAACGAGGAGCTATGCCTGTCACGATCCACAGGCGTGCAACGTGGGCGCAGTACGTCGATGAGAGCCAGCGGGCGCATGCCGCTGCGGACCCTGCTCCCAGCGACAACCCGGACTGGAATCCGATCGGCGGGGTGTTCGTCCACCACCGTGGCCCGGCCGACCCCTTCGGCGGTGACTACCCGACGGAGGAGGACTGCCTGCGGGACATCGCCGAGGTCTACGAGGAGCACACGTCGGACGACGAGTTCAACGGGGACATCGCCTACAACTTCCTCATCTGCCAGCACGGCAACATCTACGAGGGGCGGGGCTACGAACGCGGTGAGGCGAATGCCGGCGAGGCGGGTCCGGTCGACGGCCTGAAGCGCAACGCCAACTTCTACTCCATCTGCGCCCTCATGCGGTCCAACCACACCGCCACCGTGCCGCTGCTGGAGGCGTACCGGCAGCTCATTCAGCACCTTCGTGCCGAGGCGCCGCGCACCTGCGGGACGAGGATCTACCCGCACTCCTTCGGGTACGACACCGAGTGCCCGGGAAACCTCACGATGTACGCGCAGCCGGGCTCGACCATCGACCCGGCCGCCCCATGGACCGGTCCCGCCGACATCTACATCTTCGCGGCGCAGAAATGGGTCAACGCGACCTACCAGAACGCGCCGGGATACCTGCGGTGCCCCGAGAACGGGCGTACCGGCTGGTCCACGGTGCTCTCCCTCACCCAGGGGCTCCAGCACGAACTCGGCATCTCCCCGACCGTCCAGAACTTCGGCCCCGGCACCTTCGCCGCGGTCAAGCAGCGAAGGCTCATGCCCTCCGACGAGTCCAACCTGAACCTGATCCGGATCTACAACGGTGCCCTGTGGTGCAAGGGCTACTGGACTTCCACCGTCCAGGCGTTCTGGAACAGCGACTCACAGGCCGCGCTTGAGGCACTCTACGGCCACGCCGGCCTGTCGTACTCGGACTCGTCAGAGCGGTACGAGATGTGGCCGCACGTGGTCAAGGCGCTGATGCGGATGGACCAGTTCCGTCTGGTGCCTCGTGGCGACATCAACATCCAGCGGATCCAGCAGCGGCTCAACTCGCGTTATGTCGCCGATATCGGCATCCCCGCGATGGCTCTGGTGCCCTGCGACGGTATCTACTCCCGGGACGTGCAGCAGGGTTTCATGATGGCGGTCCAGTACGAGATCGGCATCGCCCCGGACGCCATCACCGGCTACTTCGGTCCCGGCACCCAGGCCGGGTTGCGGGGGCCGGGCTCCGGTCAGCTCACCGGAAACCTGCGCTACCTGTTCCGCTCGGCGTGCTACTTCAATTCCCCCACGATGCTGCCGGGCGATCCCCAGGTGCCGCTGATGTACGACCCGGACGACATCGGCACCGACACCCAGACCAGCACCCACCTGGAGTGGGTGCGCGCCTTCCAGCGGTTTTCGCAGATACCCGTCACGGGCACCAACGACTACACGACCTGGGCCCAACTGCTCGTCTCCTCCGGTGACACGGACCGGCCGGCCACCGGCTGCGACTGCATCACGGAGATCACGGCCACCCGGGGTGCGCAGCTCAAGGCGGCCGGCTACCAGATCGTCGGCCGCTACCTCGATGAGCATCTTCCGCCGAGCGATCCGTACTACCTCGGCAAGGCGCTCAAGCCCGGTGAGCCGCAGACCATCCTGGATGCGGGGCTGCGATTCTTTCCGATCTTCCAGTACAACGGCACGCAGCTGGGCAACTTCACGTACGACAAGGGGTACGACCAGGGCAAGATCGCCCACCAGAAGGCCCTGGAGCACCGTATCCCCGCCGGCACCTGCATCTACTTCGCGGTCGACTACGACGCGCTCGACATCGACATCGACTCCAACATCAAGCCGTACTTCTCGGGGGTCAAGGCGGGGCTTGCCGAACTGGGCAACCGCTACACCTTCGGCATCTACGGATCGCGCAACGTGTGCAGTCGGGTGTCGCACGAGGTGGGTGCCCGCTGGTCGCTGGTGTCCGGCATGTCCTGGGGTTACTCCGGGAACCTCGGCTTTCCACTGCCGGAGAACTGGTCGTTCAACCAGATCAGGGAGTACGAGTTCCAGCCCGGCTGGGGGCTGGACCACGACGTCTGGCGTCAGGGAGCAGATCCCGGCGTGTCCACCCTCGTCACCGGTTTGTGAGGACCTGATGATCACCAGACGTAGTCTTCTCGGTGCCGCTGCTGCTGGTGTCGGCGCGTTTGTCGTCGCGCCCGGTGCGGTGGCTCACGCCGCCGGTCCGGGTGTGGGGAAATGGACCCGAGACGTGTCCGCCAACGGCTGGCGGATCGATCCCGCCGCCATCGCCACCTACCGGGTCGAAGGGGCGGGAGTCTCCATCGCGCTCCGGCAGGGCCAGGCCGCCGCAGTGCTGTTGCATGTGGCGCGGCGCTGGCACTACGAGATCGGTCCGTTGGACACGGGGGAGGGGGGAGGAGTCACCGCCCACACCACCCGGCGCACCGTACGGGCGGACTTCGAGTCCAACTACCTCTCCGGAACCGCCCTCGCCCTGCATCCCACCGCCTATCCGCTGGGCGGCAGTGAGCGGCTGTGGCCCCATCAGGAGGCGATCGTGCGGGACATCCTCGTCGACTGTGACGGCACGGTCGTCTGGGGTGGCGACCTCACCCCGGCGAAGCTCTCCCACTTCCAGCTCGTCGCCCGTCCCGGCACGCCGGCCCTGGCGCGCGTCTCCGCTCGATTGGACACCAGTAGGCACGCCGAGTTCCGGTCCCAGACCGCTGGTGCGGTCGCCGACCCGACGACACCAGCCCGACGGGAGAAGGCGCGGCGGCTGCCTCGCCCGCGCTGACCTTTGCCATCCGGTGACGCGGGAAGTCAGGACCGGCCCCTGTTCAGGGTCGGTCCTGAGGGCCGTCCGCGAACGCCTGGGCGATGGTGAGGCTGTCCTCGTAAATGTGGTATCGGGTGACCAGGCCGCCTTCGACCGTGAGATGCAGGGCAAACCGGGCGCGGTACGCGCGACCGGTGCGCCTGGCGGTTTGGCGGATCTCGCCAAGCACGACGGCATGCTCCCCGTCGACGAGGATCCGCTCGATCTGGGTGTCCACCGTCCCAGGTACGTGGTGTTCGGCGAGCTCGCGGAAGTTGGCTACGGCGTCAGCGCGGGTGGATCGGTGCCGAATCCACGGGGTGACGGCCGAGCCGTGCTCGGCCTCCGGCCAGTTCAGCTTCCAGTCGCTCTGCTCGGCGAAGAGTTCGGCGATGCGCTCGAGGTCACCCGCGCCGATCCGCTGGAGCAGCTCTTGTACTACTGCGCGGGTGGTCGTCTCCGAGGCTACGGGCATGGTGGTTCTCCTTCATCGTGCGTCCGCGCCCTGACTGGCGCGGTGAGACCAACCCTGCCAACGTGGGTGCTTGCCGGCAATTACCTCGCAGGTAACCCCGTTTTTTCGGAGCGAGCGAAAGTTTGCGTTGTCTGGGCAGAAGGTCTGGACACGTCGTCGGTTCCCTCCTAGTGTCGTCCGCAACACGAACATGTTTCGTCGATGTAACCGGCGGCGCGGTTAGCCCATCGACTGGTGACCTCCGAGCACGGTGGTCGACACCGATCGGCGGTCACGGACAACCGGGGGAGCATCCCCGGCGGCCCGGCCCCCACCGCTACGGCATCCGGCGCGACGGCGCGCGCCCGGCCTGGCAGACCCCCGTGTCAGGAAGGGAAGACCCCACCATGTCCAGTTTGGATTCCCGATCCGGACGTACCCGACGATGGCAGGCGGGCGGCTCCGCCCTGCTGCTCGTTGCGGCAGCCATCAGCACGGCTGTCGGCACCACCGCCGCCCCCGCCCAGGCACACCCGATCAGCGCGACCGACTTCCAGCAGGTCGAGATGGCGCGGGGCGTCACCGAAATGGGCGAGCCGATGTCGTTGGCCGTACTGCCCGACCGGTCGGTGCTGCACACCGCACGCGACGGCAGCCTGCGTCGTACCGATGCGGCCGGCACCACGACCGTGATCGGCACCCTGCCGGTCTATACCCACGACGAAGAGGGGCTGCAGGGCGTCGGTGTCGACCCCAACTTCACCACCAACCGGCAGATCTACCTCTACTACGCGCCCCCACTGTCCACCCCGGCCGGTGACGCCCCGGCCACCGGCACCGACTTCTCGGCCTGGCAGGGCGTCAACCGACTGGCCCGGTTCACCCTCAACGCCGACTACACGCTGAACCTGGGCAGCCAGGTCACCGTGCTCGACGTACCGGCCGACCGGGGCATGTGCTGCCACGTCGGCGGGGACATCGACTTCGACGCGGCCGGCAACCTCTATCTGTCGACCGGCGACGACAGCAACCCGTTCGACTCGGCCGGCTACGCCCCCATCGACGAGCGCACCAACCGCAACCCGGCGTACGACGCCCAGCGCAGTGCCGGTAACACCAACGACCTGCGGGGCAAGATCCTGCGGATCAAGGTCAACGCCAACGGGACGTACGCGATCCCGGCGGGCAACCTGTTCGCGCCCGGCACCGCCGGGGCACGGGCGGAGATCTACGCGATGGGCTTCCGCAACCCGTTCCGAATGAGCGTCGACAAGACCACCGGCATCGTCTACGTCGGCGACTACGGTCCGGACGCCGGCACCACCAGCGCTACTCGGGGACCCGCCGGCCAGGTCGAGTTCAACCGGGTCAGCGGACCCGGCAACTACGGCTGGCCGTACTGCACCGGCACCAACACCAGCAGCGAGACGTACAACGAGTGGGACTTCGCCGCCGGTACCAGCGGTGCGAAGTACAACTGCACCGGCGGCCCGACCAACAACTCGTTCCGCAACACCGGCCTGACCACCCTCCCGGCCGCCCGGCCCTCCTGGATCCGGTACGGCGGGGACGCCGGCACGCCCCCCGAGTTCGGCGGCGGATCCGAGTCGCCGATGGGCGGCCCGGTCTACCGCTACGACCCGAACCTCAACTCGGCGACGAAGTTTCCGTCCTCGTTCGACGGGCAGTTCTTCGCCACCGAGTTCGGCCGGGGCTGGATCAAGCCGATCCACGTCAACGCCGACGGGTCACCCGGCACCATCGACGCCTTCCCGTGGGTCGGCAAGCAGGTGATGGACTCGGCGTTCGGCCCCGACGGGGCGTACTACGTGCTCGACTACGGCACCGGCTACTTCAACGGTGACGAGAACTCGGCGCTCTACCGGTTCGACTACGTGGGTGGGGGCAACCGGGCACCGACCGCCGCCGCCTCCGCGAACCGGACCTCCGGTCCGGCCCCGTTGACCGTCAACTTCTCCTCGGCCGGCTCGTCCGACCCGGAGGGCAGCGCGTTGACGTACGCCTGGAATTTCGGTGACGGCACCAGCTCGACGGCGGCCAACCCGACGAAGACCTACAACACCAACGGGCGGTACACCGCGACGTTGACCGTGACCGACCCGGAAGGGGCCACCGGCAGCTCCAGCGTCACCATCACGGTCGGCAACACCGCGCCGACGGTGACGGTCAGCGCCCCCGGCAACGGGCAGCTCTTCTCCTTCGGTGACACCGTGCCGTTCCAGATCACCGTCACCGACCCGGAGGACGGCACCATCGACTGCACCAAGGTCAAGATGACCTACGTGCTGGGCCACGACAGCCACGGCCACCAGATCACCGCCAAGACCGGCTGCTCCGGCTCGATCGACATCCCGGTCGACGGTGAACACGACGACGCGGCGAACATCTTCGCCATCTTCGACGCCGAGTACACCGACGGCGGCGGACTGACCACGCACACCCAGCAGACCCTGCAACCCCGACACCGGCAGGCCGAACACTTCAAGACCTCCGCCGGCATCAACATCTTCGACAAAGCCACGGCCGAGGGCGGAAAGACCGTCGGTGACATCCACAACGGCGACTGGATCGCCTTCGAGCCGTACCGGCTGAACAATGCGACCTCCTTCACCGCGCGGGTCTCCTCCGGCGGGATCGGCGGCACGCTCCAGATCCGGGCCGGGTCGGCCACCGGCACCGTGCTCGGCTCGGCCACCGTGCCGGTGACCGGCGGATGGGAGACCTTCACCGAGGTCACCGGCACGATCTCCGGCGCCCCGGCCGGCACCACCACCCTCTACCTCACCTTCGCGGGCGGGACCGGGGCGCTCTACGACGTGGACGCGTTCACCCTGAACACCGGCGGTCCGCGTACCGGTCCGGTCGTGGGCTTGGCCGGTAAGTGTCTGGATGTGGCGGGTGCGGCCACCGCCGACGGTACGAAGGTGCAGTTGTACGGCTGCAATGGCACCGGGGCGCAGCAGTGGACGGTTACACCGGGCAGCACGGTCAAGGCGCTGGGCAAGTGCCTGGACGTCTCCGCCGGTGGCACCGCCGACGGCACGATCGTGCAACTGTGGACGTGCAACGGCAGCGGCGCGCAGAACTGGACGCCGCAGGCCAACGGCACGGTGCTCAACCCGCAGTCCGGCAAGTGCCTGGACGTCTCCGGTAACAACTCCGCCGACGGTACGCAGATCCACATCTGGACCTGCCATACCGGTGCCAACCAGAAGTGGACCCTGCCCTGATGTAAGGAAGGGCCCCTTCTTATCGCTTTCTGCATAGGAAGGGGCCCTTCCTAACCACCGTCGATAGGAGAGCAACCATGCGTAGACTCCTCCGTCCGGTTCTAGCCGCAGCCACCACGACCCTGGCTGCGCTCGCCTGCACCACCCCCGCCAGCCCGGCGATTGCCGACACCACTCCGGCCGGCGCCAGCATCGACCCGACGGGGTCGACGGCCATCACCGCCGACACCCCGTACGACGTGCTGGTCTTCTCGAAGACCGCCGGCTTCCGGCACGACTCGATCGCGGTCGGCACTCAGGCCATCCGCGACCTCGGCGCGGCGAACAGTTTCACCGTTACCGCCACCGAGGATGCTGGGGCGTTCACCACCGGCAACCTCGCCCAATATGAGGCGATTATCTTCCTCAACACCACCGGGGACGTACTCGACGCCGGCCAGCAAAGCGCCTTCGAGGCGTACATCCGGGGTGGGGGCGGGTACGTCGGTATCCACGCCGCCGCCGACACCGAATACGACTGGCCGTTCTACGGCAACCTGGTCGGGGCGTACTTCGCCTCGCACCCGGCCATCCAGCAGGCCAACGTCAAGGCAGTCGACCGGGGGCACGCCGCCACCGCCCACCTGCCGCAGACCTGGACCCGCACCGACGAGTGGTACAACTACCAGACCAACGCCCGGTCCACCGCCCGGGTGCTGACCACGCTCGACGAGTCGTCGTACTCCGGGGGCGGGATGGGGGCCGACCACCCGCACACCTGGTGCAAGCCGTACGAGGGTGGGCGTTCGTTCTACACCGGTGGCGGCCACACCCAGCAGTCGTACGCCGAGCCGGCGTTCCGGGCGCACCTGCTCGGCGGCATCCGGTACGCGGCCGGCCGCACGAAGGCCGACTGCCGGCCCGAGTCCGGCTACACCAGCCTCTACAACGGCTCGACCACTGGCTGGTCGCAGGCCGGGCCGGGCAGCTTCACCAACTCGGACGCCACGCTGACCTCGGTCGGCGGGATGGGCCTCTACTGGTACAGCGCGCGGGAGTTCACCTCGTACTCCTTGAAGTTGGACTGGAAGCTGGCCGGCGACGACAACACCGGCGTCTTCATCGGCTTCCCGCCGTCGAGTGACCCGTGGTCGGCGGTGAACAACGGCTACGAGGTCCAGATCGACGCCACCGACGCGGCGGACCGGACCACCGGCGCGGTCTACACGTTCAAATCGGCGGACATCGCCGCCCGGGATGCGGCGCTGAACCCGCCGGGGGAGTGGAACACCTACGAACTGCTCGTCGAGGGCGAACGGCTCCAGGTCTTCCTCAACGGGGTGAAGATCAACGACTTCACCAACACCAACCCGGCCCGCTCGCTGGCCGGCCACATCGGCATCCAGAACCACGGCGACGGCGACGACGCATCGTTCCGCAACATTCGGATCAAGGACCTGACCGCCCCGCCGGGTCCGCGTAC
Source organism: Micromonospora sp. NPDC003197 (assembly GCF_053590565.1). Taxonomy (NCBI): domain Bacteria; kingdom Bacillati; phylum Actinomycetota; class Actinomycetes; order Micromonosporales; family Micromonosporaceae; genus Micromonospora; species Micromonospora sp. NPDC003197. The sequence goes on from NZ_JBSFTE010000014.1 coordinate 163,436, forward strand.
CGGTCCGGTCGTGGGGTTGGCCGGTAAGTGCCTGGATGTGGCGGGTGCGGCCACCGCCGACGGTACGAAGGTCCAGCTGTACGGCTGCAACGGCACCGGGGCGCAGCAGTGGACGGTTTCCGCTGGGGGCGGCACGATTCGCGCGCTGGGCAAGTGCCTGGACGTGTCGGCTGGTGGTACGGCCGATGGCACGAAGGTCCAGTTGTGGACGTGCAACGGCAGCGGCGCGCAGAACTGGACGCCGCAGGCCAACGGCACGGTACTGAATCCGCAGTCGGGCAAGTGCCTGGACGTCTCCGGCAACAACTCCGCCGACGGTACGCAGATCCACATCTGGACCTGCCACACCGGGGCGAACCAGAAGTGGACGCTGCCGTAGCGCAGCGCGGTTAGGAAGGGCCCCTTCCTATACAGAAAGCGATAAGAAGGGGCCCTTCCTTTCAAGGGAGGGGAGAGGGAGCATGGCGCGACCCGTCACGCTGTTCACCGGCCAGTGGGCCGACCTACCGTTCGAGGAGGTGTGCCGGCTGGCCTCCGAGTGGGGCTACGACGGACTGGAGATCGCCTGCTGGGGTGACCACTTCGAGGTCGACAAGGCGCTCGCCGACGACACGTACGTCGACCGTAAGCGGGAGACGCTGGCGAAGTACCACCTCCAGGTCTTCGCGATCTCCAACCATCTGGTCGGTCAGGCGGTCTGTGACCACCCCATCGACGAACGGCACGAGGACATCCTGCCGGCCCGGATCTGGGGCGACGGGGAACCCGAGGGGGTACGCCAGCGGGCCGCAGCGGAGCTCAAGGACACCGCGCGGGCGGCGGCGAAGCTCGGCGTACGGACTGTCGTCGGCTTTACCGGCTCGTCGATCTGGCACACCGTGGCCATGTTCCCGCCGGTCCCGCCCTCCATGATCGAGAAGGGGTACCAGGACTTCGCCGACCGGTGGAATCCGATCCTCGACGTCTTCGACGAGGTGGGCGTACGGTTCGCCCACGAGGTGCACCCCAGCGAGATCGCGTACGACTACTGGACCACCCGTCGGGCCCTGGAGGCGATCGGGCACCGGCCGGCGTTCGGGCTGAACTGGGATCCGTCGCACTTCGTCTGGCAGGACCTCGACCCGGTCAACTTCATCCTGGAGTTCGCCGACCGGATCTACCACGTCGACTGCAAGGACGCGAAGGTACGTACCGGGGATGGGCGGCGAGGGCGGCTGGCCTCCCACCTGCCCTGGGCTGACCTGCGGCGCGGCTGGGACTTCGTCTCCACCGGGCACGGGGACGTGCCGTGGGAGGACTGTTTCCGGGCGCTCAACGCCATCGGGTACGACGGCCCGATCTCCATCGAGTGGGAGGACGCCGGCATGGACCGGCTGGTGGGTGCCCCCGAGGCGTTGCGGTTCGTCCGGGGGCTCGCCTTCGATGCGCCGGCGGCTGCCTTCGACGCCGCCTTCAGCAGCGAGAAGTAAGACACCGCCTGCACCGGCGAGAAGTAGCCAGCGGCCGGGACGCAACGGCCCAGGCGACACATGCGGCGGGGGCGGTCACCGAGACATTCGGTGACCGCCCCCGACCGACGGTTCGACTCGCGCCGACCGATGTTCAGCGTTGCGGCGACGGTTCGGCTCGCGCGGACCGATGTTCAGCTCGCGCGGACCGATGTTCAGACCGTGCTGCCGTTGGTGTTGGCGCTGGTCGTCGACTTGGCCCGGGGCTGGGTCGTTGCCGAAGAGGTCGTTGCCGAAGAAGGCGTCGCGGCAGAGGTCGACGTGCCGGGGGTCCGGCTCGCGCCGGAGGTGGTGCCGGCCAGGGCGGTGTCCGCCGGGGTCAGCTCCGTGGTGCTGTCGGTGCTCGAACTGACGTGCAGCTTCTCGCCGAGCCGAGTCTGGCTCAGCTTGTCCCGGCCCTCGGTGTAGAGGCGGGTGGCCTGGGCCTGGGCGACCCCGGCCGCCTCCTGCACCGTCGGGTGGTCCAGCACCTTGCGGCCCTTGACGACCAACTGCTCGTACGTCTCACGGCCTGAGCGGGCGCCTAGGACGAAGCCCGCGGCGAGCCCGCCGATGAACCACAGCTTTCCGCGCATGGCGGCTCCTCTCGTACCTGACGCGAGTCGCTCACCGGGGGACCGGTGTGCCACCGTGTCGCGCCTACGTCGTCTGTCCAGTGCTAACTACCCATCCTCCTCGAAGGGCATGCCTGAGACGACCAGCATCACAATTTGCCCCGATATCCGAGTGGGCGATTTTTCACCGGGAACCCAGTAGCGAAGCACCCCCCGATGTCCTGTACTCTTGTCCCGTCGCACGGTGAAGGAGAGATCCCGAGCCGGGCACAGCACAATCCTCCGTAGCTCAATTGGCAGAGCAGCCGGCTGTTAACCGGCAGGTTTTTGGTTCGAGTCCAAACGGGGGAGCCTCTTCACCAAACCCGCCCGCCGACCCCAGGTCGGCGGGCATCGTCATATCTGGGGCCCGTCCACTGCAAGGTGGTCAGCCGGGCTTCCGGGCTGGCAGCCGTCCCGGGTACGCGGGGGCGTCGCCTGAAGCTACGTGCGACAGGTGGGTTTGGAATGGTCAAGAATCGGACGCGTAGGCCGATACTGGTCGCGATCGCGGTGGCACTCGTCTGGCTGGTCATCGCACTGATCGCCGCTCCCTACAGTGGGAAGCTCGCCAGTGTGGCGACCAACTCGAGCGTCGCCTTTCTGCCCAAGGACGCCGAATCCAGCCGGGCCCTGGAGCTGACCCGGGGTTTCGTCGAGCAGCAGACGACCCCAGCGCTCGTCGTCTACCAGCGCACCAGCGGAATCACCGAGGCGGACCGGCAGCGGGCCGCTGCCGACGCGGCCCGGTTCGCCGAGGTGCCGGGTGTGCTGTCGCCGGTGCCGCCACCCGTCCCGAGTCAGGACGGACAGGCGCTCCAGGTGATGGTGCCGATCAGCGAGGCCGAGGGGACCTCGGTGCTGGATGTCGTCGACCGGCTGCGGGAGATCACCGGCAAGGGCGACGGCGGCCTCTCCATCAACGTCGCCGGGCCGGCCGGCCTCCAGGCCGACCTGCTCGAGGTCTTCTCCAGCATCGACGGGCGCCTGTTGTTGGTCACCCTCTGTGTGGTGCTGGTCATTCTGTTGATCGTCTATCGCAGCCCGGTGTTGTGGATCATCCCGTTGCTCAGTGCCGGCGTGTCGTACCTGCTCTCCACCCTTGCCATCTACTACCTGGCCGACAACGACATCGTCATGCTCAACGGGCAGGCGCAGGGCATCCTCACCGTACTCGTCTTCGGTGCCGGTACCGACTACGCGCTGCTGCTCATCGCCCGCTACCGGGAGGAGCTGCGGAACCATCCCGACCCCGCCGAGGCCATGCTGGTGGCCTGGCGCGGTGCCGCACCGGCCATCTTCGCCTCCGGGACCACGGTCATCGCCGGCCTGCTCTGTCTGCTGCTCTCCGGGCTCGAATCCAACCAGGCGATGGGGCCGGTCTCGGCGGTCGGTATCGGGGCGACCCTGGTGGTCATGCTCACCTTCCTGCCGGCGCTGCTGCTGATCGGTGGGCGATGGGCGTTCTGGCCCCGCCGACCCCAGTTCGACTCGGCCGAGGCGGCTGGCGGCGTGTGGCACCGGATTGCCCACTTCGTTGCCCGGCGGGCCCGTACCGTCTGGTTGGTCACCACCCTGGGGCTGGCCGCGCTGGCCATCGGCCTGACCCAGTTCAGCACCACCACCCTCAGTCAGGTCGACCTCTTCACCAGCCGGACCGACGCGGTCGTCGGCCAGGAGACGATCAACCGGCACTACCCGGGTGGGTTGGGCGACCCGGTGCTTGTTTTCACCCGGGCAGAGGCGGCCGACCGGATGACGGAGCGGATCCGCAGCGTCCCCGGAATCGCCCAGGTGCAGCCGGTCACCCCGCAGACCGGGGCGGCCTCCGAACAACCGAACCAGCCGGACAACGCCGCACCGAAGGTGGTCGACGGGCGGATCCAGCTTCAGGCCACCCTCGCCGACCCGATCGACAGCAGCGAGGCAAAAGAGACGGTACGTCAGTTGCGGGTGGCCGTACGCGACGTGCCCGGTGCCGACGCGGTGGTCGGCGGCTCGACCGCCATCGACGTGGACACCGCCGACGCCTCGGACCGGGACCGCAATGTGATCATCCCGGTGGTGCTGCTGGTGATCGCGGTCATTCTCGCCGTACTGCTGCGTTCCCTGGTCGCGCCGGTGCTGCTGATCCTCACCGTCGCGCTCTCCTTCGCCGCCACGCTGGGACTGTGCGCGCTGCTGTTCAAGTATGTCCTCGGCTATCCCGGAATCGACTCGTCCTTCCCGATCTTCGCCTTCGTGTTCCTGATCGCCCTCGGCATCGACTACAACATCTTCCTGATGAGCCGGGTACGCGAGGAGGCGATAAAACGCGGCACCCGGGCCGGAACCCTGCGCGGCCTGGTGGTCACCGGTGGCGTGATCACCTCGGCGGGCGTGGTGCTCGCCGCCACCTTCGCCTCGCTGGTCGTACTCCCGCTGGTGGTGCTGGTCGAACTCGGCCTCGCGGTGGCGATCGGCGTGCTGCTCGACACCGTCGTCGTACGCTCGCTGCTCGTGCCGGCACTGGCGTACGACCTGGGGTCGCCGATGTGGTGGCCGAGCCGGCTCGCCCGGCGTAACCACGGTGACACCGGCGACCCGCTCGATCGGTGACCGTAGCCCGTCGGACGGTGACCACGGCCAGCCCCTGGTGGTGGGGCGGGCCACGCCGGGCTGTCCTGGCGGAGACCACACGAACGGGGTACGTACGTTAGGCTTTCGCCCGGCGAGGGGCGGTAGCTCAGCAGGTTAGAGCAGTCGACTCATAATCGATCGGTCACGGGTTCGAGTCCCGTCCGCCCCACCACACAACGTGATTTCGTTGTCGACCTGCGTTTCCATGCGAAGCGCCGGACACCCATCGTGGTGGCCTCTAGCCGGTTTGCGCAGGTTGCACCGGCGCGACCGGAACGACCTGCTCAAGTGTCGACCCGATGCCTTGCGCGTCGGCGAGCACCACCACCACCGCCCGCGCCGGGCTCAGGAATTGTTCCGCGGCTCGGTCGACGTCCGCCAGGGTTGCCGCGACCATCCGTTCGGCATGCCGCACGAGGTGGTCGAGTCTCAGCCCGGCACCCAGGTAGATCGCGGCGAGTCCGGCGAGGTTCCGCTGACTGCAGATTCCCAGCTGCAGGGTGCCGAGGGCGTAGCGTTTCGCGCGCTCGAGCTCCTCTTCGTCGATGCCTCCCGTCGACATGTTCTCCAGTTCCCGCAAGGTCTCGGCAAGCGCAGGTGCCGTTGCCTCCGATCCCACTTCGGCTGTCGCGAGCAGCAACGAGGCGGTGGCCTGGTGTTCGATCGAGGAAATCGGGTTGTAGCTGTAGCCCTTCGTCTCGCGCAGGTTGTCCACCCATCGGCTGGAGGAGCAGCCACCAAAGATGATGTTGGCGAGGTGGAGCGACTCGTAGTCCGGATCGGTCCGTCCGACGGCGGGCAGCGCGACCCGTATCGAGGATTGCCCGCAGCCCGGCAGGTCCAGCAGGGTAGCCGGCCCTGCCTGCGGCGGTCCGGGAACGGATGTCTGGGGCACCTCGCTCCTGCCCGTCCAACCGCCCAGGCGTTGCTCGGCATGCTCGACTACCGCTGCCGGATCCAGATCCCCAACGAGAACCAGATGTGCCCGGTCTGGACGGATTCGCCGCCGGTGGAGATCGGTCACCGCGGCCTGATCGACCGACTGGAGTTGAGCCGCGGTCGGACTGCGCCGCCCGTACGGGTGTCGGCCGTAGAAGCGCGACATCAGGGCGGCGCGGACGAGATGGCGTGGCTGGGAGGCCGCGCTCCGAGCGCGGGCCACGAGACGCGCCGTTGCCGAGGCTACGGCGTCGACGGGGTAGGCCGGTGCCGTGAGGATCGAGGCAAGTATTCCGAGGATCTGGTCCAGGTGGCTGCCGAGCGCGTGTGCGGAGATCAGGAGGCGGTCCGGGTTGATGCTGGTCTGCACACCGCCCCCGATCGCCTCCGCGGCTGCGGCAGCCGGCAGCGAGCCGGGCCCGGACGAGTGGGTGCCGATGAGGCGGGCGAGGACCGAGGAGACGCTTGGGTCCACACCGCCGAATGGGATTCGGATTCGCATGTCCACCAGGGGCGAGCCGGTGCGTCGGATGGCGGTCACCGTCAGGTCGTTCGACAGCACCTGCTCGTGGAATGCGGGAACCCGCAGCGGCTTCATCGGGCCGATCGCAGGTATCAGAGGTGCCTCCATCGCTACCTCCGCTGCCGCGGGAGTGTGGTTGCCATGGCTGGGAGCACGTCGACCCGCCCCCGTCGGTGTGGGTGGAGGGTGCGTGCCGCAGCGCTCACCTCTGCTGCGGTCACCGTACACAGAAGACGGGGTAGCTCGTTCAGTACGGCCGCGTCGCCCCGTTGTTGGGCGGCGAGCGCTAATCGCTGGGCCCGGTCGACCATCTCGTCGTTCTCGCGCACCATCCGGGAAATCTGCCGTGCCTGCGCCCGAAGAAGCTCGTCGGCCGTTGGTACCGACGAGGCGAGCCGATCGAGTTCCTCTTCGATGAGCCGTACGGTGGGCTCGATCGAGTGGTCGGTGAGTCTGCAGGTGATGGTCAGCACGGTGGGATCACGCACCTCGAACGGCTCACCGGAGAAGCCGACGGTTGCGTCGACGCGGGCGGCGACGCGTCGGCTCCGGACGAGTCGTTCGACGAGCCGCGCCGACTGCCCTCCAGCCAGCATTTCGGCCAGGACCACGAAGGGCAGGAAGGCCGCGAGATCGGTATGGGGATCCGGGACCCGCCAGGCAAGCGCGACCGCCGGCAGCGAAGCGCGCGGATCCTCGTGCACCACGTGCCGGCCCTCGGTGAGGTCCGGCTCGGAGAAAGAGGGACGAGGCGGCGCGGGTCGTGCCTCGATGCTGCCGAAGTGGCGTTCGACCAATCGCCGCGTCTCACCACGGTCCAGGTCGCCAGCGAGCGCGAGCACCGCGTTGCCACACGAGTAGTACGTCCGGAAGAACTCGGCCGCGTCCTCAACGGTGGCCGACTCGAGCTCCTCGAAGGTGCCGTAGCTGTCGTGGCTGTTGGGGAAATGCTGGAACATGACGGGCGGTACCAGCCGCCAGGGCAGACCGCCGTACGGTCGCTCCAGTACGTTGACGCGGATCTCCTCCTTGATGACCTCCACCTGGTTGTGTAGGGCATCCTCGGTGAGTAGTGGTGCCCTCATCCGGTCCGCCTCGAGGAACAGGACCCGTTCGACTGCGTTGCTGGGTACCGCGCCGTAGAACGTCGTGTGGTCCTGCTGCGTGGAGCCGTTGCTGATGCCGCCGGCTTCCGCTATCAGTCGGGAGTACGCCCGCCTCGGTACGTTCCGACTGCCCTGGAACATCAGGTGTTCGAAGAGATGGGCGAACCCGCTTCGTCCCGGCGGTTCCGAGCGACTGCCGACATCGTAGGCCACGGCAAACCCGACGACCGGCGACTGGGAGTCGGGGGCGAGCACCACGCGTAGGCCGTTGGGCAGGGTGAATTGTTCGACGGCGTAGTTGATCAGCGACTGTCCCAGTTCAACGGCCATCGGAGCCGGCTTTCGCGCGTTCGGTCAGCCAACCGGGTAGCCCGTCGCCGGCCTCGGCGTGTTCTCTCAGCTCACGTGCCAGGCCGGTGAGGCGCGGAGCAGCCGACCGGTCGTCCTGTATCGCCGCCAGGTAGTCGAATCGCCGAGCGAGCGCGAACAGCAGATCGGGCCCGTCAAGCCGCTGCCGGTCGCCGCGGGCGGCCGCGTACCCGGCCACCAGCGCCCTGCCCGCCGTCGCGTAGGCGCGTAGTGACGGGAAGCCCAGCAGCGCGGCGACATCGTCCAGTTGGTCCCCGACCGCCATCTCGTCGAAGTCGAAGAAGGCAAACCGTGCGCCCTGTCGTACGACGTTGCCCGTGTGCAGGTCGCCGTGTTGCAAGAACCGGGCGGGCTCTGCCGTGCGGGTTGGCGTGCCGGTTTCGGGCTCTGCCGTGAGGGTTGGCGTGCCGGTTCCACTCGGTCGGCACACCTCGAGCGAACAGTCGGCATGTACCTGCCAGGATCGGTCGACGGTGATGTTACGTAGCTCGGCGTGCAGCTCACCGAGGTCCCTGCCCAGCAGGCGGAAATCAGGAGCATTCGGCCGGGACAGCGGATCGCCGTCCACGTACTCGGTGAGGACCAACCAGGCCCGCCCCTGCGTCTCGGCATCGACGGCGGGCACCGGCCTGCTGTCCACCGGAAGCGGTACGAGCTGGCCGCGTTTCCGGAGCTGGGTGAGTACCGTCAGCCGTTGCGATAGTCGCACCAGGCAGGTGTCGGCGGGGAAGATCTTGAGCACGAACCGTCGCTCGTTACGGATCAGCCCCACCGTCTCCACGGTCCGTGAGCTCAATACCTGGTGATACGTGACCTCGCCGGCCCAGGGCCCGAGCGCGGAGAGACAGGCGGTCAGGTGGGCTGAAGCTGGGGGTGCGCTACGGATCACCGGGCTCACCTCACCTCCGACGCTGAAGGAGTGACCTGAAGTCTCATCCCGAGCGTCGCTACCGCCGAACGCGCTCTTTCGAGCGCCTTCTCGGGGTCATCGTCGACGGTACGGACGTAGGCAAGTCGATGGTCCGACGACGACGGACGATGACACCGCTCGCCGTCCGGCAGGATCTGTTCCGCCTCCGCCACTCCGTCCAGGGCACGTACCTCGGCGAGCCCGTCGATGCCGAGCAGGATGCCGTCGGCCGGACTGGCCGCGAACCAGATGGCGGAGGCGCGCCGCGGTCCGGCTTGCTGGAGCTGCTCCCGGACGGCGGCGAGTACGGGGACACCCAGCGTCTGCCGCACCAGACAGGCGGCGATGTCGACACCTGTCGTGTCCCGGATCAGTGCCGGGATGTCATCTCCGCCCATCCGGAGATGCGTTTCGATCACCCTGGGACCCGACTCGGTCAGGACGGCCTCGGTGTGTGTCGGTCCCTGGCGAACGTCAAGTGCGTCGAGGACCCGTACGACGTAGGCGCTGAGGATGGCGGCGGTCTCCTCCGGTGGTGGGGTCACATGGCCGATCTCGACATGGCTCGAAGGCAGGGAGTACTTGCGTACGACCCCGAGCACGACGTGTTCGCCGCCTTCGGAGAATGCCTCCACGCTGTACTGCGGCCCCGGGTGAAACCGTTCCACCATCACACCGCCGGCACCGTGGCGACGGGCGGCCCGGCGGGCTTGGACGAACGACTCCCTGATCTGGTCTGTCAACTGGAGCAGGAAGACACCCTCGCTGGCTTCCCCGGCGGTTGGCTTGACGACGCAGGGCAGCCCGTGCTCGGTCACGAACCGCTCCAGTTCGGCGGCGTCGGAGACCGCTGTCGCCGCCGTGTCGTCAACGCCTGTCGCGTCGAGGACGGTCCGCATACGGACCTTGTCGTTGACCGCCTCGACGGTCGGGATCGCGTGTGTGGAAAGGCCGAGGGCGGCGCCGATGTGGGCACAGCGCAACTGGTCGCGGTCCTCGAACGATGCGAGTCGGGTGACAGGGTGTTGCTGGTGTACGGCCTGCGCGACAGCGATCCACTCCTCGTTCGGGGCATCGGCGCGGAGCGCCACCAGGCGGAGGTGTTTGTGGAAGTTGCGCAGCCTGGGCAGGAACTCAGCCCGACAGATCACCGAGGTCGCGACGCGGGGTGACAGTTCGCGGAGGAGCCCGGACAGGTCACGGTCTCCACCGATGATGAGGACGTGCTCAGCCACGATCGGCCTCCTGCGTGGGCCAGGCCCACTCGGGTCCGCCCGCAGCGGCGAGCAGTACGTGTGCCGCCGCCGTCGGTGGCGTCTCCGGTCTGGTCGTCCGGAGCTGGTCCAGCGTGGCGTCGAGGTCGGCAAGGACTGCCGCCACCAGCGCCGTCAGGTCGTCGGGCAGGCGATCCTGGGTCAACTCGGTTCCGAGGCCCGACAGCCAGAGGTCGACGATGGCACCGAGCGACCTGGTGCTCAGGAGGTTCGCGAGCAGGGTGTACTTCTCGTTCACCAGGCGGCCTCGGATCCGCCGGCCCCAGCGGAAGACGAAACCCTCCACTTCCGGCCCGGCAACCTTCAGTTCCTCGCTGTAGGACTGTAGAGATCCGGTCCACCCCCGCATGGCCGGTGTCCGTAGCCCTGCTTCCTCGGCCAGCGCCGTCAGTCGTGACAGGGGAAGGATGTCGCCGTCGCGGCGATCGATCACGTCCAGCAGATAGAGACCCGGCTCGGCGGCGTGGGTGGGGGTCGGTAGCCGCGGATCACATAGTTCGAGGTAGAGCACCTGGTCCTGGTCGACGATGTCGTCCGTGAGGCGTGACTCCGTCCACCAGTGCTGGGCGATCGCCTCCATGTCCGGCACCAGACCTTCGCGACCGGCCCACCGCCACTGGCCGTCGGCCCGGAACCGGGCGATCAGCACACCGTCGAGCTTCTCCTGTACCACCGGAACGCGGTCCGGTGGGATCACACTGTCGGGCCACAGGTCGGTGATGATGGGACTGGGCCATGCCCGGATCGGTGTCGACCCGTCCGTCGCGTCCACCACCAGACCACGCAGCTGCGAGACCACGGGTCGCCATCGTTCGCTGCGGAGTCCGGTGGCCGTGTAGTCGAAGGTAACGAGCGGTTCGGTCACCGTCGCCAGCGCCATGCCGCGTGCACACGCTTCCAGGATTGTCGAGGCGGAGGGCAGCCCCGAGGGCATGGTGGCCGCCGAGAACCGTGCCATCAGGGCGCGGTGCTGTGGATCGAGCGGGCGCCCGGTCACCTGTCCTTCTCCTTCGGTACGAACAACGCAGAGCAGGTTGACATGCGGGCTTGGTCGACCCGGCCGAACCGCCCCTGCATGTACACGCCGTCGGACAGGTACATCGCTACGGACTCGGCAAAGTCCTCGAAGACGCTCTTCGAGCCCGAGATCGTGGTGGCGTACCGCAGGGCCTCAGGATTTCCCGGGACGTACCGGCGGTGGCCGTCCTGCGTCTCGTAGACCGAGCCGACCGCCCTGCCGAAGGCGGCGGACAGCGCATAGGACGAGACGTGGTCGATGATGTGCGCCGCCTCATGGATCACCACCCAGGTGAAGTAGGCGCGGGTATCCGAGAACTCTCCGCCCGCACCGTCGAAGGCGGCATCGAGAAATATGACTTCCGCCTCGTTCGGGAAGAACATCGCACTGAGCGGCGCCGGTCCCGCGGTCGTGTACCGGACCAGTTTCAGCGTGGACACGAAGGCATCCGTCCGCTCGGCGAGCTCCCGGTCGGCCAGTCGGCCGGTCATGCCGCGTACGGTCGCCGCGAACAGGTCCCGCCACTCCGGCTCGACGTCGCCGACCAGTTCGAGGTCCACGACCACGGGTGACTTACTGGGTGTGGTGGCGGTCATCCCGCCCCCGAGTACTTCCGGAGGCCAAGACCCCAGAGCCAGATCGCGAGGAGGACGAATCCGAGCGCGACCGCCGCAGCCAGTCCGAGCAACCACGGACCCGACCGTCCGAAGATCACCAACCCGGGCAGGTAGCCGACCATTGCGAGCGGCAGGACAGACGAGAACATCGCCCGTAACCAGGCCGGGAAGATCGAGAGCGGAACCCGGGAGTACTCGTCGAGCCGCTCGAACAGCACCGAGAGCATCGAGTTGTCGACCAGCCAGAAGGCGGTTGTCTCCACCAGGAGGAACAGGGCGTAGTAGATGGTTGTGCCGATCACCAGGGTGACGAGTAGGGCAGCGACCACCCCCAGGGTCACCGCGAGCCCGGACGTGTGCAGCCCGAACAGGATGAGGAAGACCCCCACTGCGGTCTCTCCCCACAGGTCGGGACTCATCCGCGCGGTGGTGACCAGGAAAAGGCTGCTCACCGGGCGGACGAGGAAGGTGTCGAGCTTGCCGGTGCGGATCAGCTCCCGGGTGTCCAGCGTGCCGACGAAGAACGTGTTCCAGAGCCCCCGCGACGTGGTGACCAGCCCCAGGATCAACGTCCACTGGCCCGCCGTCCAGGTCCCGAATTCCCCGAGCGTGGTGAACAGGAGCAGATAGGCGGCCACCCCGGCGACGGCCTGCACCATGGTGCCCAGGTTGCCCACGAGGAAGTCGGCGCGGTAGCGGAGACAGACCCGGATGTTGGCGCGAAGTTGCATGGCGGCGGTTGCCGCGATCCGAGACATCGTCACCCTCCGTCCAGGGCCAGGCGCGGTCGGGCCGCTTCTGCCGCAACGACCAGTGCGGCCAGGAGACCCACGGCCCAGGCCGAGCCGACGACCACATCCGTCCAGCCAACGGTCGTCATGCCGGTGAACAGCCCGATGGGTACGTAGTAGATGTGGGCGAAGGGCAGCACCATGATCACATCGGTGAGCCGCTCGGGGTAGAAGGCGAGGGGAATGATCGATCCGCCCAGTACGGCGTTGAGGGCGTCGCGCATCTCGTTGAGCCCGTCTGCTCGCCGCAGGAAGAGGGCACTGAGACCCACGAACCCGGCCAACGCGAAGGCAATCAGATATCCCGACACGGCGCTGATCGCTGCGGGGACGAGGCTGCCGATTCCGAGGTCCGGGCGGACCAGGAAGAGCGACCCGATCAGCAGCGGCAGCGTTGTCACCAGAAACGCCGCCGAGCGGCCCAACGCCTTGGCCAGCCACACGCCGATGAACGACGCCGGGTACATCAGTTCGCGCACGATGGACCCGTCGCGCATCCGGCGCTCGAACTCGATGGCCAGCCGGAATCCTGGAACGACGAAGACCCACAGCCTGGCCAGTACCGCATACAGGACGACCTGCGTGAATGTGACGCCGGCCCGGGTGTCGGTGTCCGAGAAGACCCGTCGCCACACGAAGTACTGTAATGCGATCAGGACGATCGCTCCGAGCATCATGGCCAGCAACGAGCCGCGGTAGATGAAGACCATGCGTACTTCGTTCCTGGCGGTCGCCAGGTACTTGCGATACCGGATCACGATCGGCCCGCCGGCCGACCGCTGTAGATCTCGCGTACGACGGTGGCCAGGTCGACGCTGTCCACTCGGACGTCGATGACGGTCGGGTCGGCCAGCAGTCGCCGGACCGCCTCGACCGGAAACTGGTCCGAGTCAAATCCGTAGGTGACGGAACGACTGTCGACGGTCAGCAGCGTGAGCTCGTCGAAGGACAACTCCGGAACCGGAGCGCTGTACTCCACGTGGATCTGGCGACTCGTGCCCCACTGCTTCTGGATGTCGCCGATCGCCCCCTGGACGATCACGGAACCCTTGTCGATGACGATGACCTCGTCGCAGAGGGCGTCCACGTCGCGTAGGTCGTGGCTGGTGACCACGAGGGTCGTTCCTGCCTCGATCTTCGTCGCCCGCAGTACCCTGTGGATCGCCTCCTTCGCGAGCAGGTCCAGCCCGATGGTCGGCTCGTCGAGGATGATCAGGTCGGGTCGCGGGAGCAGGGTGCAGATCAGCTCGGCCTTCACCCGGTTGCCGGTCGACAACTGCCGCACGGGCAGCGTGGTGAGTTCGGTGAACTCGAGATCCGCAGTCAATCGGTCGAGGTCGGCCCGGAAGGGCTTCTCCGCCAACCCGTACATCTTGGCGACGAGCTGAAAGGTGTCCATGGCCGGAAGATCCCACCACAGGTGCCCCTTGAGCGGGGCGAGGAAGCCGATCCGGGAGGCCAACTCCCGACGGTGACGCATCGGGTCCCGCCCGTCCAGCCGGACCGTCCCGCTCGAAGGTGCCAGAACGCCCGCGAGCATCTTCAAGGTCGTGGACTTACCGGCACCGTTCATGCCGATGTAGCCCAGCGCCATCCCGTCATCGATCGTGAACGACACGTCCCGTACAGCATGGATCACCTCGACCTGCTGACGCAGCAAACGGCCCAGCCCACGGGCACCCTCTCGCGCCCTACGTACCCGGTAGAAGCGGTTGAGCTCGGAAACTTCGACCTTCACAACCCTGTCTTTCAGTCCTGGCGCGTGGTTCGCATGAGATTGTCGAGCTGTCGGATCGCTGCCTCTTCCCCCGTGCAGGACAGGTAGTGGCGGACCAACTGATGGTTGTTGTCGCCGACGTAGTTGCCGGTGATGGCGACGGTCGGGCCGACGTTCTGTACGGCATGACACCATCCGGACGGCAGCAGGACGAGTTCTCCGGGCCGCTGGACGAAGCTGACAGACTTCTTCGCCGTCTCCACCCCCGGCAACGTCAGGAAGCTGCGGGGGAGCACTCGACGCTCCACCCCGAGTGCGGGTGACTGGATCTCCCAGCGCTTCTCCCCGGACAGGACGATGTTCCAGGCGGCGCTGTTCATGATGTCCAGGTGCAGCAGGCTGCCGGTGCCGGTGCCGCCGGCGAATAGCCAGAACCATGGAGGACGTACGACCGGATCCGCGTGCAGGAACCAGTTGGAGATCCCGAGCTGGTCGTAGATGCGATGCTCCAGGTCGTGGTGCGTGTCACGGATGTAGAGGTCCCTGACATAGCCCGCGCCGCCATCCGTTCGAAACCGCTCGTAGAAGACCCGTAGCGGGACTTCCGAGTGCCCGCCGTCAGCGCCCTCGGGCCGCACGATCTGCTCACTTCCGGCGAGGTGGTCGGTGATCGACCGCGTGATGTCGGTGAGGAGGGACGATCCGGAGAGATCCCGGATCGTCGGTAGCTGCGCGGTGCCTGTGCTCGCCGTCGTGGTGTTCACCGGGTGGCCCCCTCTCGTTGGGAATCGCGTACGAGCCGACTCAAGGTGATGAAGCGCTTGGATTCGGTCAGCTTGTCCAGGTCGCTCGTGAGGTCGGCGTAGCAGGAGTCCGCGCAGAGCCGCCGAGCGGTGTGGTACTGGCGCATGGCGTCGTCGGCCCGGTCCTGCATGAGGAGTGCCGCCGTCAGCACCACCGACGCCTCGACGTAGCCTTCCATCGACCCGATGCGCTGCGCCACTTCGGCGGCGCTCCTGATGTACCGCTCTGCCGAGACCGGCCGGCGTGCGTAGAGGGCCAGTTCACCGCGCGTGAACATCACCTCCGATCGGACCTCCGCCCAGCACACCACCCCGACAGGACGTTGTTCGGTCGCGGCGAAGAGCTGCCCGGCATCGGCGAGGGCATGCTCGCCGGCTGCCTGGTCGGTGCGCATGAAGAGGGTGCGGGCGCGGCGGATGAGCAGGCGTATCTCACCGGCCACGTTCCGGGTCCGTCGAGCTGCCTCCAGGCCGCGTTCGATGCTGGCCAGGGCCTCGTCCAACAGACCTCGCCCCTGCAGGCTGCGACAGTTGGCGAGTTCGTAGTCGACCTGGCAGGCCAGACTCTCGGCCTCGTCCGACACGGCACCGATCAACTGACCCGCCTCCCGCAGACAGCTACCGGCGAGGTCGTACTCACCTCTGCACTGCGCGAAGTCCGCGAGGATGATGCGTCGGCGGTATCGCTCGACCTCGTCGAGATCTTTCGGATCGTCGAGCGGGTGCAACAGACTGCGCACCCGTGGGTAGCTTTGCCGAAGATC
Organism: Micromonospora sp. NPDC003197; assembly: GCF_053590565.1. NCBI lineage: Bacteria > Bacillati > Actinomycetota > Actinomycetes > Micromonosporales > Micromonosporaceae > Micromonospora > Micromonospora sp. NPDC003197. Next base: position 178,987 of record NZ_JBSFTE010000014.1, read on the forward strand.
GACGTTCCACAGCCGCTCGGCGAGCGTACGTCGTGCCGGTCCGGCCGCAGCGGGCCCCGCCTCCGCAAGTGTCCGCGTCAGGAGGAGCTCGGCTGCGGCTACGGCGTCGTGCAGTCTGGCCGACGAGAACAGGGCCAGGCAGCGCAGTTCGAGGCCAGCCAGGCTGCGTGAGAACTCGGGCGTGGCGGCATGTGCGTCGCCTTCCGCGTATTGGCCGTCTAGTAGCAGCTCGGTGAGCTGGCGCAGCCGTGGCTCGTTGGCAGCGAGTTTCAGCGCTCGGAGCGAGTCAAGATTCATCCTTCACCCCGCTGACCATCGCTTCGAGCAGGCTCCGTACGACGCGTCCACCGACCTGCCCGGTGGTGTAGTCGTGGTCGCGTGAGTGCACCGCCTCGACGAGATCCGCCGCGACCACGCTGTGGTGAGAGCCGACGGTTTCGATGGCTTTCAGAAGTTGGTCGACGCTGAGTCCACCGGGCACCGGGTGGCCGGTCGCCGGGAAGAAGGCTGGGTCCAGCACGTCTGCGTCCACCGACAGGTAGATGTCGGTCGGCGGGATCCGGCCCAGCTCGTCGAGCCCATCATCCACGGTCAGGCACTTCAACCGGTCCGGCAGTGGCCAGAGGTGGGGACTGATGAGGTCTCGGGCGCCCAACACGTAAATCGTGGTCTGTGGTTGCGTGGCGAGGATCTGGCTCAGGAAGTTCACATGCGTGAGTTGGTCGAACTGGGTGATGCCCGGTTCCTCCGCGTCCAGGTGCGCATCGAGCACCACGAGGGTGTTGGTCGTGCCGTCGGCAACGGTAGCGAGGTAGGCGGGGGCCGTGATGCTGTGGTCGCCGCCGAGCACAAGCGGCCGGATGCCGTTCGCCGCAATGCTGCGGACCGTGGCCTCGACGGCCGAGTAGACCTTGTGCCTCGGCTGTCGCGGATCATTCGGTACGGCGAACAGGTCGCCGATGTCGAGCACCGTTCGTCCGATGAGGGGAGATGGCCCGCGTACCGGATCGACGACCCCTCGGACCCGGCCGTCGTCGTCGGTCAGGGACAGTTGCGGGCTGGAGAACCGCCGTAGTACCTCCGGCCCGTGACGGGCACCGGGGTTGGTGGCTGATCCAAGGTCTACCGCTGCTCCGACCACCACCACATCAGGTGCCGGCTGTCGTCGGAGTGCCCCAGCCAACGACGTCGTCGACAGGCCCAGGATCCCCGTGCCCGACGTCGGTGTCTCGCCGGGCTCTGCCGACTGCAACAGTCGCGCCTTGTGTAGCTGCTCCCGCACCGAGGGTCCTAGCCGCCCCGGTGCTGGGAGTCTCGCGTCAGTGCAATCGGGCAGCTTGAAGCGTGCGCCGGATCTGGTGTCCCAGATTTCGAGGCCGCCCCGGTGTGGAATTCCGACGACGTGTAATGCCCAATGCAATTCAGTCATTTCTTGACGGTCCCCACTGTCGAATTGTCGAGACAGGGGCAGCCAAATGAAATCGGCTGCCCCTGTCTCGGTGATTCGCGTTTCAGCGGGACGAGGTCACTCCGCCTGCGCGTCCTCGTCGAACTCGACGTCCTCGGTCGGCTCCTCATCGACGGGGAACTTGGTGCTGATCGAGTTCCGGCTGTGGGTGACAGCGAAGCCGACCCGCTGATCGGCAGCGGTGGGAGCGGCCTCGGCCTCGATGCCGACGATCTCGTTCATTCCGTACCTCCATTGACGGTAGCCGTGGATGGTGATACCACAAGGAGGAAGGTGCCAGGTAATGGCAAGAAGGACGCCACGATTTGTCGCTGTGGTGCCTGATGTTTCCCCCGTGTAGCGATTGCGACGCTAGCAGTCGCATCGGGAGTTGGCAATGCCTATGATTTCCTGGTGCAGCCCGCGCTCTCGGCTGACTGGTGTTGTCGTTTTGGTGGTATTCCTTCGCTTCGCGACCGGAGGACCCAGTCGTTAGCGTGCGCGGTCGTAGACCATGGCGATCTCGCCCAGCTCGCCGCTCTCCTGATGAGTGAGCGTCCACTTCGATGCGGGCAGGCCATCGTCGAACAGTCGCTGCCCACCTCCGGCGATCTCGGGGCAGATCATGAGATAGATCCGGTCGAGCAGGTCTGCCGCGAGAAGCGCCTTGATGACGCTGGCGCTGCTGTTGACGAGGATGTCGCCCGTACCGGTGGCCTTGAGGTCGATGACGACGTCTACGGTGGGAGCGTTCACTATGCGGGTGCGTTCCCATGGTGCCTCGGTCAAGGTGGTCGAGAGGACCACCTTTTCCGTGTCGACCAGCCACTTCGCGTATCCGCGATCACGCGGATCGGCGTTCTCGTCTGCGGCGACCGATGGCCAGAACCCCAGGAACCCCTCGGCATTGAGGCGGCCGAGCAGCGCCGTCGTCGCACCCTCCCAGATGCGGGTGAGGTGGTCTCGCGCGAGGTCGGTGGTTGCGTACGGGACGATTGCGCCCAGATCACCGGGCCCGCCGGGACCGTGGTAACGCCCGTCGAGGGTGAGGCTCATGTTCGCGGTCACCCTGCGGCCGATCGTGTTGGTCATGACTGTTATTCCTGTCCCTTGGTAGGTGTCTTGGTGGTGCGCTGGGATGCATCGATGGTGTCGACGAGGTTGTCGAGCACCTGGGCCCAGCCGGTTTCGATACCGGCGATGTAGGGGACGGCCTCGACGGCCGTTTCGGCGATGCGCATCTCAAGCCGCAGCCGGGTGCCGCCCGGGACCGCGGCGAGGGTCAGTTCGTAGTGGCTGGTGAACGAGACCGCCCCCGCCGGGTTCCGCACCGAAAGGTCGAACACGAGGCGCTCAGGTTCCGTGGCGGCGTGGACCCGTCCCTCGGAGTGGTACCGCCCGTCGGCATCGCGGTAGTCGAGGACGGCGCGACCGCCTGGCTTCGGCTCAAGGGCGCAGTCGGTAACCGTCATCGACGGCGGGGCCCACCAGGACGCGAGCAGGTCCGGGTCGACCCAGTGTCGCCAGGCGACGTCCCGGGGCGCGGCCAGTACGCGTTCGAATGAGAAGGTGCGCCCGTCCGCCCACCGTTCGCGGTCCGCGATCGCGGATTCCGCTTCGATGGCCGCGCGGTAGCGCGCGACGACGTCTCGCTCGCCCTCGTGCGCCTCGGTGGTTTCGATCAGTTCCCGCAACCGGCGCTCAAGGGCCTTCAGCGGTGCAGCCTCGACCGCGTAGACGCGACGCTGACCGAGCGGGTAGACCGTGACGAGGCCGGCGCCCGCCAGGGTCTGGAGATGCTTGGTGGTCTGCGGCTGCCGTAAACCGGTCAGCGCAGCTAGCTCGCCGACAGACCGGGGCCGCTCGGTGAGGCACTCGACGATGCGCCACCGTGCGCTGTCGCCGAGTGCCGAGGCGATCTGTTCCATAGCTAAAAATATTCCCTGGCTGGAATATTCCTGTCAAGGAATATTTTTGGCAAGGGTGTCATGCCGTAGCAGCCTCGGCGACCGCAGGCATCTGGACTGACTCTCAGAACCCTTGCCCATGGAGAGTCACGGACTCAGCCACCTGGTGCCGATTCGTCCGACCGGGATGCAGGGCCGCGTCCAGTCCGTTCAGCCGCTGCGCACTCGCGCCGCGTAGGTGCGCCAGGTCTGTACTGCCGTCGCCCGTGTACCTGAGAAATGTCACCTGTTCGGTCCAGTCCAGGTGGGTTCCGTCCTGCTCGGCACCGACCAGGACGGTGACCAGCGAGGTCCAGCGCAGCTCGTCGTTGACGATGGCCGCGTAGCCGTACACGATCCGGTGTCCGTCCGTGATGTCGAGGTACCGCGACCGGTTCTCCAGTCGCTCGGGTGCCGCGTCCTGGCTGGTGTAGGTGCTGCGTGCGATCTCGCCGCTGCCCACCCGGAAGTCGTGCTCGTACGATGCTCCGCTGCCCGGCAGCCGGAACCACCGTCGCCTGGTCGAGGTGTCGGCGAACGCCGCGAAGACCTGCTCCGGCGGTGCGTCGAGATGCCGCGAGATCGTGAACGTGTCGTGCCGGACCATGTCGTTCCTTCCGCTGTCACGGCCACGAATCGGTGACCGCACGTCAGTTACGATCAGTAAGAAACGTGCGGCCACCGGATTTAATCCGGCTATCCGATACGCACTTTGAAGTCAGCTACTGACACATGAGGAACAAAAGAGCCGTGACAAGCTTCCTTGGCGCTGAACTCGCCCAGCGCGGGGTCGCGCCGGACTGCGTCCAGACGATTGAGCTCGTCCGTGACGTGCTGGCGCGAGTAGGTGACAAGTGGACGCTGCTGACCGTGACGGTCCTGGCATCCGGCCCGCTGCGCTTCACCGCGTTGCACGAGCAGGTCGCTGGTATCTCCCAGCGAATGCTCAGCCAGACGCTGCGCGCTCTCACCCGCGACGGGTTGGTGACCAGGACCGCGTACCCGGAAGTGCCCCCGAGGGTGGAATATGCCCTGACACCGCTCGGCCGTTCTCTGAGCGAGGCCGTGGACGGACTCGTGCACTGGGTCAGCAGCCACCAGAGTGAGATCGTCGGCAACCGCGACGAGTTCGATCGGAAACCGACGCGTGCATAGCCGCATTACTCGCCCTTGCCAGGGCACTGGGCCTATGCGGGCCGAGCCCAGCAATACCCCGGCTTCCAGCAACGGGGAAGCATTGATAATCGGTGGCGTTCGTGCCGACATGTGTGCAGGCTTCAGGGCCATGACGAGTAGCGACCTGTGGGACGAGGAAACCGCGGAGCGGTACGACGACAGCTCGGCGGAGATGTTCGCGCCGGAGGTGCTCGACCCCGCCGTGGAGTTCCTTGCCCGGCTGGCCGATGGTGGCCCCGCGCTGGAGTTCGCGATCGGCACGGGACGGGTGGCGGTCCCGCTCGCCGCCAAAGGTATTTCGGTGACCGGAATCGAGCTGTCGCAGCCGATGGTCGACCAGTTGCGACGTAAGGTGCCTGCACCGGAGTTGCCGGTGGTCGTCGGTGACATGGCCACAACGGTTGTTCCCGGTCGGTTTTCGCTCGTGTACGTCGTGTGGAACAGCATCGGCAACCTGCGTACGCAGGATGAGCAGGTGCAGTGCTTCCGCAATGCTGCCCGGCACCTGTCGCCGGGTGGTCGGTTCGTCATCGAGTTGTGGGTGCCGGGCATCCGGCGGTTCCCGCCGGGGCAGTCGGCGGTGCCGTTCTCGGTGACCGAGCAGCATGTCGGCTTCGACACGTACGACATGGTCACGCAGCAGGGGACGTCCCACCACTATTGGCCGCTGGGTGACGGGAGTGCCCGCTACGGCTACAGCAACTTTCGTTATATCTGGCCTGCCGAGTGCGACCTGATGGCCCGACTGGCTGGCCTGACGCTGGAACAGCGGGTGGCGGACTGGACCGGCGCGCCGTTCACCTCGGACAGCGAAAGCCACGTGTCGGTCTGGCGCAAGCCGCTCGACGCCGCTGATGAGGGCTAAGGCGTGTTTCATAAGCTGGTCAGAGCCACTCGGTGATGATGGTGATGGTCAGGACGGCTTGGAAGCGGACCGCCAGCTTGTCGTATCGAGT